>CALXKW010000101.1 GCA_944389045.1 uncultured Clostridia bacterium
AAGGCCGACGAGCCGAAGGGACTTCTGATCGACGACGCCGTGGCTCTGACCGCGCTGACGGCGGCCGCCTATCAGGCACAGAGGAACGGAGACAAGACCTATGTTGCCTTCTGATCTTCACATTCGAAGCGCCGAGGCGTCCGATCTTTTAGAAATCGGCGCGCTGTTTGACCGGGCGCGCCAATCGCTGAAAGAGCAGGGCGTTGACCAGTGGCAGGACGGCTATCCCTTTCCGGAGGATCTCGAAGAGGATGTCACGCGCGACCGCGCCTATGTTCTGCTGAGCGGCGGGAGAGTCGTGGGCTATTTCGCTTATGTCTCGGGCAAGGACAGGGTCTATGAAGAAATTTCCGAGGGCGCCTTCCGTGAGAGCGGAAAATATGCCGCGGTTCACCGGGTGGCCGTCTCTCCCGAGCTGCGCGGCAACGGTGTCGGAAGCCGTATTTTTGATTACGCAGTCAAGCTGGCGCACATCGATCTTGCCGTTTCGCTGCGCTGCGATACGCACGAGGACAACAGGCCGATGCGCTCGCTTCTCGCCAAGTGCGGCTTTCAATACTGCGGCGTCGTCTATTACGAGAGGAAGGACGGCCATCGCGACAAACGCATCGCTTTCGACCGTCTTCTTTGAATTTTAGCCCCGCCGACAGGCGGGGCAAACGCCGACAGGCGGGGCAAACGCCGACAGGCGGGGCAAACGCCGACAGGAAGCGCGCGCCTGCCGGTTGGGTCTGCAAAATGCTGTCAAAATGCTGTATATAAAACGCTAAAACGCTGCATATATGACCAAATAAGAAACAGAAAAAACACGGGACAAAATAAGGGGTCAGGATAGCGCGGCGGGATCCGGCACACAGCGGAAAAGGGTATCCAGAAGCCGGCGGCCGGGGTCACAGCTATGCTCCCAGTACATGAGGCCTCGAAGCCCCTTTTCGGCGGCATACCGGCATTTGGCGGCGATCGACTGCTCGTCGTCGTAAGAGATCAGCGTCCTGCCGTCGAAAAGATAGGGCGCCTGACAGCGGTCGTCCCAATAGCGTATAAAGCCGTTCTGATTAATATAGCGGTCGGCGAGCAGGCCGAAGGAGGGCCCATAGTTTCCCGGGCCGCTCATCTGCCACAGTCCGTTTTCTTCCTGCGAGGAGACGTCTTCCCACATACGTGAATAAAAGGCGAGGCCGATCACAAGCTTGTCAAGTGGAACGCCTCCTTCGTGATAAAGCCTTACCGAATAATCGACGCTGCGGTAAGAACGGAAAAGGTCGGGCTTGTCGGGGGCGAACAGGTTGGTATGGTGGCCGGTGATGCGGTCCTGACAGCCGCGCATGTCGTAGGTCATCACCGAAACATAGTCGAGCAGCGGCGCCGCTTTCTCCATTTCGGTGTTTTCAAGAAAATAGCGGTCGCATCCCACGGCGGCGGTGAGCATCAGATTTTTGTCATAGCGGTCAAAGCGCTCGCGCATTGCGGCCAGCAGGAGGGTAAAATTCACTTTGTCGTCGGGGGAGGCGTCGATACCGGCCCAATCGAGCCCCGGATACTCCCAGTCGATGTCGATGCCGTCGAGCCGGTAGCGTTTTACCGCGTCGAGACAGGAGGCGGCAAAGCGTTCTCTGCCTTCGCGGCTGGCGGCCATGGTCGAAAAGCCGCCAGAGCCCCATCCTCCGACCGAGAAGAGAATGCGCAGTGCGGGGTTGGCGCGGCGGAGACGGCCTAGGCCGGCGAGGTCCTCTTCGTGTTCAAAGAAAAAGCGTGCGTTGCGGCAGTGGGCGAAGGCGATGTTGATGACGTCCAGCTTTCTGGCGTCTTCGTCGGTGGTGTTTTTCAGTTCGCTGTGGACGATGTAGCCGGCTTTTATCATGGCAGAAAGACTCCTTTTGAGGGAATAATATAATTAAAAAAGTTTGGTTTGTAAATTTTGTTTGCTTCCGGTGTCAGGAAAAAGCCCGCCGCTTCTCCCATTCTAAAAATGAACAAGAGGGCGCGGGAACGGAACGGGAAAGGAATTTTTTATGGCGAAAATCATCGGCGAGAGCCTCTACAATATCCCCTGGCAGGAAAAACCAACGGACTGTCGGGAGCCGGTCTGGCGTTATTCCGAAAACCCCATCATCCTGCGGCACGATACGGCGGTGTCGAACAGCATTTTCAACAGCGCCGTCGTCCCCTTCCGGGGCGGGTTCGCGGGGATCTTCCGCTGCGACGACCGGGCGGTCACCATGAATCTTTACGCCGGCTTCTCCGACGACGGTATCCATTGGGAAATCGGCGATACGCCGCTTGTCTTTGAAGGAGAGCCGGCCGTGACCGGAGTGGAATACCGTTACGACCCGCGCGTGACAAAAATCGGGGAGCGCTATTACATCACTTGGTGCAACGGATATCACGGACCTACCATCGGCATCGGCTATACCGACGATTTTCGGCATTTTACGCAGCTCGAAAATGCGTTTCTCCCCTTTAACCGCAACGGGGTTCTTTTTCCGCGCAGGATCGGCGGAACCTATCGCCTTCTCTCGCGGCCGAGCGACAACGGACACACGCCTTTCGGGGATATTTTTATCAGCGAGAGTCCCGACCTTATCTACTGGGGGAAACACCGGCATGTCTTCGGTCCCGCTCCCTTTGAAAAGAGCGGATGGCAGTCTGCCAAGGTCGGGGCGGGTCCGGTTCCGATCGAGACCGACGAGGGCTGGCTGCTTCTCTATCATGGGGTGATCCATACCTGCAACGGCTTTGTCTATCGAACGGGGGCCGCGCTTCTCGACTCCGAAGATCCCTCAGAGGTGAAATATCGCACAAAATATTACATTCTCGGCCCCGAGGTCTCCTACGAGCAGTGCGGCGACGTGCCCAACGTGGTTTTCCCATGCGCCGCTCTTGCCGATGCCGACAGCGGGAGAATCGCTCTCTATTACGGCTGCGCCGACACGGTGACCGGGCTTGCGTTCACGACCGTCGACAGTCTGTTGGATTTTCTGAAAAAAAACAGTCTGTGATTTGAGAGAGTTCGGTTTTATTATACCGAAAAGCCACTTATTTGTCAATCGGACAAGTGCGGAAGAAAAGAGCCGAGCGGCTGTAGTGGCGCGTTTTCAGGTGATCTTGCCGAAAGTCTGAAGAAAAACGAAAAGGCCGAAAAAAAACGATACGACGGGAATCTACCGGGGCAAAAATCTTCTGGACGACTATATTGTTAGGCATTGTACTTAAAGTGTATAATCCCGTTTACTCGAGAGGGGAACGAGCGTTCGGCTTTTGCTCGGATTTTTTCTTTCGCACAGATTATGGAGTACGGGGCACGTGGTATTTTTTCTTTCACGGCACTTGATTTTCCGGGACAGGTATGTTAGAATATGAGAGTCGATATCAATTTCAGCCCCACAGAGGGCCGATCAGCAGGCGGGTGGTATGGCACTGCTTACATGTGAAAATCTCTGTCTTGCCTATGACAAAAAAGTGGTTCTTTCCGGACTTTCCTTTACGGTGGAGCGGGGAAACTGTCTTTGTGTCGTAGGGGAAAACGGGTCGGGAAAGAGTACGCTGATGAAGGCGCTTCTCGGCCTTTTGCCTGTCGCCGGCGGCACGATTTCTTTTGGGGAGGGGCTCAGCCGAAAAGAGATCGCTTATCTGCCGCAGCAGAGCGTCTTTCAGGAGAATTTTCCGGCCAGCGTTCGGGAGGTGGTTCTCTCGGGGCGCCTTTCCCGCAAGGGCTTTCTTTCCTTTTATAATCGGGAGGACCGACAGACGGCAGAACGCTATATGGAAAAACTGGGAATCCTATCGTTGGAGGACTCCTCCTTTCAGACTCTGTCGGGCGGACAGCGGCAGAGGGTGCTTTTGGCCCGCGCGCTCTCCTCGGAGCCGGAGCTTCTTCTCATCGACGAGCCCACAACCGGTCTTGATCCGGTGATGACCGGAGATTTTTACGACCTGCTCGAAGAGATCGTATCGTTGGGGAAAACGGTCATTATGGTGACGCATGATACTGCGGCGGCTCTTCGCTACGCCACGCATATCCTTCACCTGCACAACCGTCCCCTTTTTTTCGGATCGAGCGAAGCCTATCAAAACAGCGCCGTGGGCAGAAAGTATCTGGGGAAATGACATGCTTGACTATCTGAAAATTCTTTTTACGGGAAGTATTTTTGCCAATGCACTGATCGTAGGGGTTCTTCTCTCGGTCTGCGCTTCGCTTCTGGGCGTCTCTTTGGTTCTGAAAAAATACGCCATGATCGGCGACGGACTCTCGCATGTCTCGTTTGCCGCGATGGCGGTGGCGGTGGCCACCGGACAATCTCCTCTCGCCTTTTCTCTGCCGCTGGTGATGCTCACCGCGTTTCTTCTTCTGCGGCTCAGCGAAAAAAGCCGGGTCAAGGGAGATGCGGCCATCGCCGTCGTTTCTACCGCCGCTCTGGCCGTGGGCGCCATCGCCGCCCGGGGAACGAATATCGATATCGAAAGCTACCTGTTCGGCAGTGTTGTGGCCGTGACGCGGCAGGACGTCATTCTGACCGTGGCGGTCGCGGCCGTTACGCTCCTTCTTTATGTCCTTTTCTACAATCGGATCTTTGCCGTTACCTTTGACGAGACCTATCTTGCGGCCGGGGGCGGCCATCCCGCCGTTTACAACGCCGTTATTGCGATTCTCACAGCGGTGACCGTGGTGGTGGGCATGAGGCTTGTGGGCGCGCTTCTGATCTCGGCTCTGATTCTTTTTCCGCCCCTGTCGGCCATGCGTCTTTTCAAAAGCTTTCGCGGCGTGGTGACCGCGGCGGCTGTCCTTTCGGTATTCTCCTTTTTGACGGCGCTTGTGGTCAGTCTGTTTTTGGATGTTTCGACGAGCGCATGCATTGTGCTTCTCGATCTGTTGATTTTCGGAGGGGCCGCGCTCTTTCGCACGCTGCAAAAGGGCGGCGCGTAGAGGGCGCCGCTCGTTGCACACAGCGGGCGCTAATTTACACCGAGCTCTTTCGCTTGGCCGCCGCAGGCGACGGCGGAGGGCATCTGCCATGAAAGGGAAAAGCCGCGGTGATAAAAGCGCTTCGGTCTTTTTTCGGGTGAATGTCCAGTGGCCATGCCTGCATCACGGCGGTAAAAAGCTTTTCCGCCACTTGGACTTTATATAAAGAAAGGTGTAAAATATTTTTTTGCTTTTTGTAAAAACTTTTTGTAAAAAGTTCTTAAAATATCCAATCTTTTTCCGACTTTATGTACTTTTTTGTCGATTGCATAATCGAGCCGAATGTGGTATGATAAAAAAAGCGGGGTTTCTCTTCGTTTGAAACGCTGAGGCCGGTATCCCATCCCTTCCGCCGAAGGACTGTCCGGACGGCGGAGGCTGGGCTGAACGGTCTATAGGATCGAAAAAAACGCCGGACGCCCGTCCCCCGTTACTTTTTACTTATAAAGAACAATATCTACGAGGAGCGAATTATGGTAGCCACCATTCTGGGTTTGTTGGGGGGACTCGCCATCTTTCTTTACGGAATGTCCGAGATGAATCGTTCCATCCAGCGGGCATCCGGCAACAGACTTGAACGCGCGCTTTCCAACATGAGTGAGAACAAGTTCAAGGGAATCCTTCTGGGACTTGTGATCACCTCCATTGTGCAGTCTTCGTCCGCCAGCACCGTTATGGTGGTGGGTCTTGTCAATTCCAGCATGCTGACGCTGGCACAGGCTACCAACGTGATCATCGGCGCCAACATCGGCACCACCGTGACGGCCTGGATCCTCTCGGTGGCCGGCATCGACAGCAACAACATTTTTCTTTCGCTCTTCAAGCCTGCCTCTCTCGGCTTTATTTTCTGTATCGTCGGTACGATCCTGCTGATGTTCACGAAAAGCCGAAGAAAAAAACAGGCCGGTGCGCTGCTCGTTTCACTGGGTCTGATCTTTGTGGGTCTTACGCTGATGAGCGACGCGATGGAGCCCATCGCCGAAAACGAGTCCTTTCGGGAGATTCTCGTTTACTTCAGCAATCCTTTTCTCGGCTTTCTGGCCGGTCTTTTGATCTGCTGCGTGATTCAGTCCTCCTCGGCCTCGGTCGGGATTTTGCAGGCTCTGGTTCTGGCTTCCTCGGGCGATACGATCCTGATGGGCGCCGCCGTGCCGCTGATTCTCGGAATGCATGTGGGAACCTGCATTACCGCGATGCTTTCGAGCATCGGTTCGGGTGTGAACGCCCGGCGCGCCGCGCTGGTGCATCTCTATTTCAATATCATCAACTCGGTGGTTCTGCTCCTTCTCTTTGTGGGCGTGACGCAGCTTTTCTTCCCCGCAATACTGACCCGTCCGATCACAACGCCGCTTGAAATCGCCATCATTCATACGTCGACCAGCCTGATCGGCGCGTTCTGCATGATTCCGTTCTCCAAACAGCTCATTCGTCTTGCCGTATTGTCGGTTCCTGAAAAACAGAACGAAGACCTGAAAGATCTGCCCGATGAAAAATTCCTGAACTCCACCGTGGTGGCGCTGGGGCAGAGCCGCAAGGCGCTTCAGAAGATGGCCGAGCTTGCGCGCGAGAATATCCTTGACGCTATGCGGCAGATCAAGGAGTACTCACCTACCGTAGCGCTGGAGATCGAAAAACGGGAGGAACTGATCGACACCTATGAGGACAAGGTCGGGACCTATCTTGTCAAGATCTGTGAGAGCGATCTGGGCGCACAGGAGAGCCGTGAGGCGGCCAAATTTCTTCATATTATCGGGGATTTTGAGCGTATTTCGGACCACGCGGTGAATATTCAGGCCTCGGCAGAGGAGATCAACGACAAAAAGGTGGACTTTTCTGAAGAAGCGCAGATCGAGCTTAGCGTCATCATTGCAGCCCTTCAGGAGATTGTGGACATCACCATTCGCTCATTTCTTTCCGACGATACCCGACTGGCACTTCAGGCGGAGCCGCTGGAGGAAGTGATCGACCAGCTGAAGGCGGAGATTCTCAACAATCACATCGATCGCCTTCAAACGGGGGAATGTTCGATCAAGAACGGCTTTGTACTCAGCGATCTGCTGACGAATTTCGAACGGGTTTCCGATCATTGCTCCAATGTGGCGGCCTGTACGCTGCGGGCGGATCAGGATTTTGAATTTCATGAGTATCTGAGTCAGGTCAGGGAGAACCGTAACCGCGACTATCTTGAAAGCCTGCGTCAGTATGAAGAAAAATATTTGAAACGCATCGAACATTAGACGTAGTTAAAATCAGAAATCTGAAAAAGAAATCCCCCGATTGCAAAATCGGAAATTGCGAAAAACCGCCGGCGGACATAGCCGTCCGCCGGCGGTTTTGGTGTGGATATATGGGCTTGATCGGCTCATTTAAGCCGAACGGTTTTCAGTGATGGGAATATTTGCGAGCCAGCCCCCCCTGCGAGGTTTCGCGGTATTTGCTGTTGATGTCCTTTCCGGTTTCGTACATGGTGGCGACCACGGTGTCAAACGACACCTTGCGGGAATTGGTCAGGAAATTGGCCAAAGACAGGGCGTTGATCGCGCGCATGGCGGCCACGGCGTTGCGTTCGATGCAGGGAATCTGAACCAGACCGTCGATGGGGTCGCAGGTCAGTCCCAGATGGTGCTCCATGGCGACTTCGGCGGCGTATTCGATCTGATCGAGGCCCATTTCAAAGAGCTCGGCCAGAGCGGCGGCGGCCATCGAGCAGGCGGAGCCGATCTCCGCCTGACAGCCGCATTCGGCGCCGCTGATCGAGGCGTTGGTTTTGATGAGGTTTCCGATGATTCCGCCGGTAGCCAGTGCCCGGAGAATGGCTTCTTCGGAGAAGCCGCGGGTCTCCTGCATGTATTTCAGCACGGCGGGAAGCACACCGCAGGCCCCGCAGGTGGGCGCGGTCACAATGATGCCGCCCGAGGCGTTCTGTTCACCGCAGGCGAAGGCATAGGCACAGACGATGCGGTTCTCTTTCGTTTGAGCCGATTCGTCGATATGGCGTTGGTTGTAGAGGTAATTGGCTTTTCGCTGCGTTCCGAGACCGCCGGCCAGCGTTCCGGTCACGGTGAGGCCGTCGTTGATCGTCTGCTCCATCTGTTTCCAGATGTCCGACAGATAGTTCCAGATTTCCGGCCCCTCGTATTTCTCGACATACTCCGGGATGCGGATTTTGCCGTGCAGACAGAATTCGGAAATTTCGCTGTAGCTTTTCAGAGGATAGACGTCTTCCGCTATGTACGGCTTCTCCTTGTCAAAGACAATGGTTCCGCCGCCCACGCTGTAGACATACTGCCGGCAGAGGAGCTCG
>CALXKW010000102.1 GCA_944389045.1 uncultured Clostridia bacterium
GATCCCCGCAAGCGCTTCGGTGGTCGACGTGGGGTGCGGCGGCGGCTTTCCCTCTCTGCCGCTGGCCATCGCAAGGCCGGACATCCGCGTCACGGCCCTCGACTCGACCGCCAAAAAGCTGGCCTTTGTCGAGAAGGCGGCGGCCGCCCTTTCGCTTGGCAATCTTACGACCGTCGCCGTTCGGGCCGAGGAATACCGCGCAGGGCGGGAGGCCTTCGACGTCGCCGTCTCCCGGGCTGTGGCCCGCATGAATCTTCTCACCGAGCTCTGCCTGCCGCTCGTCCGGGTGGGCGGCCTCTTTCTGGCCATGAAGGGAGCGGACGGGCCGCGCGAGCTCGCGGAAGCGGAAGCGGCCATCGCCAGGCTGGGGGGACAGGTGAAAAAGACCGAGGCCTTCACCCTGCTTTCGGCGGGCGAGCGTTTTCTCATCACGGTCGAAAAGACCGCGCCGACGCCGGCGGGCTACCCCCGCCCCTTCGGGAAAATCAAGAAAAAGCCGCTCTGAGCCGCCCGCTTTTTTCCCGCCCGCTTTTCGCGGACGGGTTTTTCTTTTCTTTCTCTCCCTCTCTCGCAGCCAACGTTCCCGCTTGTGCGGCGCTGTTCTTTCGCCGCCGCTGTTTCTTAAGGATGTTCGTCCTTTGCCGCTTTTCCCAAAAAAGCAAATAAAAACATTTCCGACCGTAACTTTGTGTCAGGAAAAAAAGCCGCTTTTTGTTAAAATGAAAGCAGATGACCGTTCTGCCGCCGGCGCATGGCTTCAGGTCCTTGCCGAGAGGCACCGGCCATACGAACGCCTGTCGGTCCTTTGAAAACACGCCGGCCATACGCCGGCGCCGCTCCGGGATCGCCCATCGGCCCCAACCGCGCCGAGCGCAAGGAGATGCGTCGGCCGTAAGAACGTCCGAAAAGGCCGCGCCCTTGTTCGCGCCTGCCCAGGACGCTTTTCCATTCAATATAAAGGAGATGAATCTATGAACTCCCAAGCCCGGAACGCCCTTCTCTACGATCTGCGCGTGGACGACCTTGTCTGTCCCGTCGGAATCGACACCCCCCATCCGATCTTCAGCTGGAAAACCTCGTCCGACCGCCTCGGCTGGAGGCAGTCGGCCTATCGCATCGTCGTCCGGACGGACGGCGCCGGCATACACGATTCCGAACGGCCGGACGAAGAAATCGTCTGGGACAGCGGCCGCGTGACCTCCTCCGTCTCGGTCGGCATCGCCTACGAGGGAAGCGCCCTTCGTCCCTCCTCGGAATACCTCTGGGAGGTGACGGTCTGGGACGCGGACGGCGCGGCCGCCTTCTCCTCCTCGCGCTTTGAAACCGGGCTTCTTTGCTCCGAGGCTTTTCGGGACGCCGCGTGGATCTCTTTTCCCGAAGAGGCTCTCGGCGGGGATACCGCCTACACCATCGACTTCGACTTCAAAATCCTGCAGGGCGCCCAAGGCTTCTGCTTCGGCATGGAAGACCGCGAAACCTTCGTCCTCTGGCAGGTCAGCGCAGGGGAAGCGGAGGGCCGCGTGCTTCTGCGCCCCCACTTCAAAAGCGGCGGCCGCTGGACGGCTCTTCCCGACGGGGAAGGATGCCGCCCGGAGAAGCTTCCGGTTTTTGTTTCGGAAAGTGTGCCGGGAAAAATCCGGCCGGTCGACCTGACCAAAGCGCTCGACCGGGAGGGCAGAGGCATCCTCGGCAAAACGATCCACGAGCGCATCGAGGTGGACGGCCGCACGATCAGAACCTTCTTCGGGGAAGATCCCGACCGCCTCACGCTGGCTGCGGTCTACACGCATTCCGAAGCCATTCCGCTTCGGAACATCGGCTTCCGCCAATACACCGCCCCATCGGGAGCCAAAGAGGTCGCCTGTTACGGCAATCTCGTCGTCCGCGGAAAAAGCGGTTCGGTTCTCTACGAAAACCCTTGCTCCTCCCGCGCCGCCCTTGCGTTTGAAGGCGCACTCGGTGGAAAGGCCCCGCTTGCCCTCGAAGACGGCATGCTGCGGGCCGGGTCGGAAAAAGCCGTCGGCGAGCATATCTATGTCCGCACGGCGCCGGGCGGCCTGCCGGTTTTCCGCAAGACCTTCCGGGTGAAGGACGGACTTCTTTCCGCCAGACTCTACACCTCGGGCCTCGGCGTCTACGAATCCTATCTCAACGGCGAGCGGGTCGGCCGGAAAAAGCCCGACGGCAGCGTCGAATACCACGAGCTGAAGCCCGGCTTCACCGAGGCGGAAAAGCGACGCTTCTACAACGCCTACGACGTCACCTCCTTTCTGAAAAAGGGCGAGACAAACGCCCTTTCGGCCGTCGTATCGGGCGGTTGGTGGAGCGACGCCGCCGCACGCCGCTACGGCAAAAAGAACGCCTATCTTGCCAAGCTCCTTCTGACCTACCGGGACGGAACGCACGAGATCCTCACCACCGACGAGAGCTGGAAAACCGCCAAGGCCGCGCCGGTTCTCTTCGCCGACATCTTTTCGGGCGAGACCTACGACGCCGGCGTCTCCACCGCCTGGAGGCTTTCCGGCTTTGACGACAGCGCTTGGCCCTCGGCCGTAAGGAACCGCGAGTTCCACGGCGAAATCACCGCCTGGAGCGGTTCCTTCATCACGGTCCGGAAGGACCTTGAAAGACGGGCCGAGAGCGTTACCGTCTATTCCGGCGTGACCGGCGAGAGCGACGGCGCTTACGGAAAAATCTGTGTGACCGGCCGCTTCGGCGGCGAGCCCTTTACGCTCCGCCCCGGCGAAACCGCCCTCGTCGATTTCGGCCAGAACTTCGCCGGATGGGAGGCGATCCGCGCGGAGGGCGAGGCCGGAACGGCCGTCACAATCCGGCACGGCGAGATCCTCAACGACCGAAACGGCGAAAAAGCGAGAGGCTGCGACGGCCCCGAGGGAAGTATCTACAACGCCAACTACCGCTCGGCCGCGGCCACCACGCGCTACTATCTTTCGGGCGAGGGGATCGAATCCTATCACCCCTCCTTCACCTTCTACGGCTTCCGCTACATCGAGATCACGGCCGACCGGCCGGTCACGCTGCATGGCGTGACCGGGCAGGTCGTCACCTCGGTGGAAAAGGACACCGGCTTCATCAAGACCTCCGACGAATGCGTCAACCGGCTGATTCAAAACATCCGCTGGGGCCAGTACTCCAACTATCTCAGCGTCCCGACCGACTGCCCGCAGCGCCACGAGCGTCAGGGCTGGACCGCCGACACCCAGGTCTTCACTAAGGCCGGAAACTATCTCGCCTTCTCCAAAAGCTTTCTGGAAAAATTCCTTCTCGACCTGCGGGACAGTCAGGACGGGCTGGGCCGCTATCCCGGCACCGCGCCGACCGGCGCCTACAACGGCGCGGACTGGGGCGGAACCGGCTGGGCCGACGCGGGCGTCATCGTCCCCTACACCCTCTACACGATGTACGGCGACAGATCGGTCATCCGCAAAAGCTGGGATTCGATGCAACGTTACGTCGATGGGTTTCTGGCCTCGACCGAAAAGCGCGGCCCCCGGAATATCTGGGGCGACTGGCTGGCCTACGAGAGCAACGACCGGACGATCCAGGATATGCTGGCCGCCTCTTTCTACGCCTGGGACGCCCTCATGATGGCCGATATGGCCGACGCCATCGGCCTTCCCGAGGAGGCAGAACGCTATCGGGCGCTTTATAAGACCGAGAAGGAGTATTTTATCGCGCAGTATGTCCGCCCGTCCGGCGAACTGCTCCGGGGCGAGCAGTCGGTCTGTCTCTATGCCCTCTATCTCGATCTTCTTCCGGATTCTGCCTCGGCCGAAAGGGTGACCGCGCAGCTCACAGGCAACATTGAGCGAAACGGAAACAGGCTCCAGACCGGCTTTCTCGGCACCGCGATCCTTCTGCACACTCTGACGAAAATCGGGCGCAGCGACCTCGCCTACGCGCTTCTTCTCCAGCACGACAACCCCTCCTGGCTCTACTCGGTCGATCAGGGAGCGACCACGGTCTGGGAGCGCTGGAATTCCTATACCCTCGAACACGGCTTCGGCGATGTGGGCATGAATTCCTTCAATCACTACGCCTACGGCGCTGTGGCGGGCTGGATGTTCGAGTGCATGGCGGGCATCGGCGCCGATCTCCGTGAACCCGGCTTCAAGCATGTGATCCTCGCGCCCCAGCCCGACAGGCGTCTCTCGGCCGAAGCCTCCTTTGACTCGGCATACGGCAGAATCCAGGCCGCCTCCTCGGTCGAAGACAAGACCTGGACCTATTCCTTCACGCTTCCGGCCAACACCACGGCAGAGGTCTGCGTTCCCGCCGCGTCGGCCGAAACCTGCCGCGTCAACGGCAGGGCGCCGTCCGAGCTTTTGTTCGACACCGACGGCATTGCGCTTCGGTCGTCCGGGGAAGGGAAGCTCCTGTTTGAAGCCGCGTCCGGCCGCTTCACCCTGACGGTCGCACTCGGCTGACCGGTTCGGCGGATCGGCTGGAAAAAGCCCGACAGCTGAAAAACCGCTTTCCAACGCAGGGGAGCCCGAAAGAAAAGTTCGAAAATTCAGATACCCTGCCCGAAAATCCGATACGGCGCCTTATTCCGGCGGCAACGGGACTGTCAAAAGGCAGCGTTCTCCTCTTTTTCCGAAGACCGCTCTGCCGAGCCTCTTTTCCGCCCGGCTTCCTTCGCCCGTCCTCCTTGCAGAGAGGCCGGGCGAAGGAAATAATATGTAAACAATTTGTTAAAAAATCCTCCAAACGCCAAAAATGAAGATTCTTTATGCTATAATGAAAGTTGCTCGGCGGCTCGGCTTACGGGAAACTTCACCTGCCGTATGCTGTGTCGCCCGAATTTATATTTTATGAGGTGAAACACATGCTCGAGAAAGAAGTCAAGCAGCAGATCATTACCGACAACGCCGTCCACGAGGGAGACACCGGATCGCCCGAGGTGCAGATCGCCCTTCTCACCAGGAGAATCGCCGATCTGACCGAGCATCTGAAGGAAAATCCCCACGACAACCACAGCCGCCGCGGCCTTTTCAAGATGGTCGGAAAGAGAAAGAAGTTCCTCAACTATCTGATGAAGAAGGACATCAACCGCTACCGCGCGATCGTCGCCAAGCTCGGCCTGAGAAAGTAATACCGCAAAGGGGCGTATACCAAAACTATACGTCCCTATCTCTCTGCTCGCGAGTCATCCGCCCGACCCTTCCAGCGCGTCCTTTTAAGAAACCGCTCCGGAGCGCCGCTTGAATATGAATAATGAACGGCCGTAAGCCGCCTGCCCTCCCGCAGAGAGAGAGGGGGAGTCAAGAGGAAGGGACAAGCCGTTCGTCCGGGAGATTTGGGACCTCCCGCCGATTCGGAAAACCCGCCCGTTCGCAAAATTCATCTGCGAACATGCTTCCTTTCCGCAGCTTCATCAGAAAGGAAGGAAGAAAGGGAATTCCGAGACCGTTCACTATTCAATATTCATTCGGCTCCGGACAACCCATACGGAGGAAACAGTCCATGTTTGACAATTACAGGGTTTTCAAAACCGAAATCGCCGGCCGCCCCTTTGTGGTCGAAACCGGCAAAGTGGCAGGGCTTGCCAACGGCTCCTGCCTGGTCCGTTACGGCGACACCTCGATCCTCGCCACCGCCACCGCCTCGGCCAAGCCGCGTGAGGGCATCGATTTTCTCCCTCTCTCGGTCGATTTTGACGAGCGTCTCTACGCCGTCGGCCGCATTCCCGGCGGATTTCTTCGCCGCGAAGGCCGTCCGTCCGAAAAAGCAATTCTAACATCCCGCGTGATTGACCGCCCCATCCGTCCCCTCTTCCCGAAAGATCTGCGCAACGACGTGGCCATCAATCTTCTGGTTCTCAGCGTGGACAACGACTGCGCCCCCGAGGTGACCGCCATGCTCGGCGCCTCCATCGCGCTCTCGATCTCGGATATTCCGTGGAACGGCCCGATTGCCGGCGTTCATGTCGGTCTTGTGGACGGGGAACTGGTTCTCAATCCCACCAGCGAACAGCGCGAGAGAAGCGCTCTTCAGCTCACCGTGGCCGCCTCGTCCAAAAAGGTGGTCATGATCGAGGCCGGCGCCAATGAGGTGGACGACGACACCATGTTCGACGCCATTATGCTGGCCCACGAGGAGGACAAGCGCCTCTGCGCCTTCATCGACGGCATCGTTGCCGAAATCGGCAAGGAGAAGTTCTCCTATCCTTCCTGCGAGCTCGATCACGACATGTTCGACGAGATCTTCGCTTTCTGCGAAAAGGATCTCATGACCGCTCTGGATACCGACGACAAGACGGTGCGCGACGCCCGGATGCAGCCGATTCAGGACGCGATCCTCGAAAAATTCTCCGAAAAATACGAAACGCTTCCGGTTCTGCTCCCCGAGCTCGTCTATAAGATGCAGAAGAAGGTGGTCCGCCGCTGGCTTCTTGAGGACGGAAAGCGCGTAGACGGCCGCCGTCTCGACGAAATCCGGCCGCTGGCCGCCGAGGTCGACGTTCTTCCCCGGGTCCACGGCAGCGGGCTGTTCACCCGCGGCCAGACCCAGGTTCTGACCGTCGCGACGCTCGGAACCATCAAAGATGCGCAAATGCTCGACACCATCGACGAAGAAGAGTCGAAGCGCTATATGCACCACTACAACATGCCCGGCTTTTCGACCGGCGAGGCCAAACCATCCCGCTCCCCCGGCCGGCGTGAGATCGGCCATGGAGCCCTGGCCGAGCGTTCGCTGATTCCGGTCCTTCCCACGGTGGACGAGTTCCCCTACGCCATTCGCTGCGTATCCGAGGTCGTCTCGTCCAACGGCTCTACCTCGCAGGCCTCGGTCTGCGGCTCCACACTGGCTCTGATGGCCGCCGGCGTGCCGATCAAGGCTCCGGTCGCGGGCATTTCCTGCGGACTGATCACCGAGGGCGACCGTTGGATGACCATGATCGACATTCAGGGGGTCGAGGACTTCTACGGCGATATGGACTTCAAGGTGGCCGGCACGCATAAGGGCATCACCTCCATCCAGATGGATCTGAAGATCGACGGTCTCACGCCCGAGATCATCCGCGAAGCGCTCCGCGTCACCCATAAGGGCCGCGATTATATCATCGATGAGGTGATCCTCAAGGCGATTGCCGAGCCCCGTCCCGAGGTCAACGAGTTCGCGCCCAAGATGATCACCATGCACATCAAGACCGAGAAGATCCGCGAGGTCATCGGCAAGGGCGGCGAGGTCATCCAGAAGATCTGCGCCGACACCGGCGCCAAGATCGACATCGAGGAGGACGGCACCATCTATATCGCCGCCGTAAACCGCGACAGCGGTCTGGCTGCGCAGGCCGCCATCGAGGCGATCTGCTTCGAGCCCGAGGAGGGCGCGGTCTACACCGGTAAGGTGACCCGCATCATCCCGATCGGCGCCTTCATCGAATTCGCGCCCGGCAAAGAAGGCATGTGCCACATCAAAGACCTTTCCAACCGCTATGTGGAAAAGGTCGAGGATGTCGTCAAAGAGGGCGACACCATCACCGTCAAATTCCTCGGCATCGACGAAAAGGGCCGTTACAACCTCTCCGCCAAAGCGCTTCTCCCGAAGCTTTCGGAAGAAGACGGCGGACGGCCGCGCAACGACCGCCCCGCTCCCGGACGCAAGTTCTTCCGGAGATAAAAAAGCTACGTCTCAAAGGAAACCAAAAAGAGCTTTCCGCAACGTGTGGTTGCGGAAAGCTCTTTTTTCGTCGATTGAACTGCGCTCTCGGCAGAACAATTTTTCGTTTCTGCCAAGAACGGCCGACCGTTTTATCCATCCTATTGCTTGCATCGTATTGCTTGGCCTGCCTTTTTCCCTCACCCTTTTTCTTCTCTCTGCAAATTTTTCTGCATAAAAAGCCCCCTCCCGCGGCGAGCACGCACGCTCACATACTCTCTCTTTCTGCCGGGAGGGGGAAGATTATTCTGTTTCTTGAACGGTCCGTGTTACTGCTTGACCGTGAGGGTATTGTTCTCGAATTTTGCCTCGACCGAGCCGCCCTTGGTGACAAAGGTAGTAATGCCTTTATTCGCCAGCAGATTGGTCACACGGATGTCCTCGGGATTGTTGTCCGACGCAAAGATCACGGCGTACTTCGGCGAAACGGCCGTGACAAGCGATTCCACCGTGTCGTTGTAGGCACCGTGCAGGGGAACCTGTAAAAGATCAAATGTCTTGCCGCCGAGCTCCTCGATCAGCGCCGTGGTACGGGCGCCGAAAATGTCAGAGGCAAGCAGCATGCTGAAAT
>CALXKW010000103.1 GCA_944389045.1 uncultured Clostridia bacterium
CTTCTCTGCATAACGAGGCGAGAGAAGCCGAGAAGAAGATCGCAGCCGACGGCGACGGCCAGAATCGCCGTCTTCTCGCCATCACCGTAGCGGACAAGGAAGCCGAGGCCGCCCGTCTGGCGTATGACCGTTGCTTAGAAGAAATCGCCGCCGCAAGGGAAGAACAGGAGACGATCAGCCAAGCCTCCCAGGATAAAGAAGAGAGCTTTGGCAGACTGAACGAGACGGTCGTCGCGATGCGCGCCCGCGCCGAGGAGCTCGACCGGATCCTTTCCGAGACCGAAGCCGCGCTCGGCGCCCTTCAGAAGACGGCGGCCGAGCTCGACGCCCTTTCGCAGGAGCTGCGCGACAGAGTCAAAAGCAAAACCGAGGAAAGAAATCTCTATTTCGAACAGTTCACCAAGCTTGAGAACCGCCGCGCAGGGCTTCTCGGCGAGAAAGACAAGCTCACCGAGCGGCTTTGGGAGGATTACGAGCTGACCTATACCGCCGCTTCTGAGCTCGGATATCCCGCCGTCACCGAGAAGACCCGCTCCAAATGCGTCGGTGAGCAGACAAAGCTCCGCTCGAAAATCCGCGAGCTCGGCCCGGTCAACGTCGGCGCCATCGAGGAGTACAACGAGGTCAAAGAGGAATACGACCGCATGAGCGGCCAGATCGAGGATCTGACCAAGAGCCGGAAGGACTACACCGACATCGTCACCCAGCTGGAAAAGGAAATGTGCCGCCAGTTCCAGGACTCTTTTCATGAAATCAATAAGAATTTCATGGTGGTCTTCCGCGAACTGTTCGGCGGCGGCTCCGCCAAACTCGAGCTCACCGATCCCGAACATGTGCTGACCAGCGGCATCGAGATCATCGTTTCCCCGCCCGGCAAGGTGATCAAGAATCTGAAATCCCTCTCGGGAGGCGAACAGGTCTTCGTGGCCATCGCCATTCTGTTCGCCATCTTCAAGATCAATCCCCCTCCCTTCTGTCTTCTCGACGAGATCGAATCGGCGCTCGATGAGGTCAACGTCTCGCGCTTCGCCAACTACGCCAAAAACTTCTGCGACCATACCCAGATCATCGCCATCTCCCACCGCCGCGGCACCATGGAGGCCGCCAACGCGCTTTACGGCGTCACCATGCAGGAGCGCGGCGTCTCCAAACTCCTTTCGATCAACGTCTCCGAGGTGGAAAAGAAAATCGGCATCAAATTCGGTGCCTGAACCCCCGACTTCGGCGAAAAGCGCGGCAAAGAGGAGACGGCGCTCACGGCTTTCCGGCAGATATCCGAAGCTTATTCCCGAACAGGAAAATCCTATACCGGATATCCGAACCGCCGAAAACCGAAAGACGATACCCGGAAGACTGTATATTCCGGAAAGACTATAACATAAGGAAGAACGATATCTATGGGCTTTTTTGAGAAACTGAAAAACGGCCTTTTCAAGAGCCGTACCTCCTTTTTCGGAAGAATCAAAGCGCTCTTCACCCGCGGGGTGGACGAGGACACGCTCGAAGAACTGGAGGAAATGCTGATCTCCGCCGACGTGGGCTATGAGGCGACCGAGGCCATTCTGGACAAGCTCCGCGCCAAGACCCGGGAGGAAAAAATCAAAGACCCGCAGGAGGCGGTCGAGGCTCTCAAGGCGATCCTGATCGAGGCGCTGGGCGAGACCGCTCCGCTTAAGCTCGACACTTCGCCGTCGGTGATTTTGGTCATCGGCGTCAACGGGGTGGGCAAAACCACGAGCATCGCCAAGATCGCCAACAGTCTGAAGGCCGAGGGAAAAAGCGTCCTTCTGGCCGCGGGCGACACCTTCCGTGCAGGCGCCATCGAACAGCTCGGCGTCTGGGCCGACCGCGTAGGAGTGGAGCTGATCCGGCAGAACGAGGGCTCCGACCCCGCCGCCGTGGTCTTCGACGCCGTACACGCCGCCAAAAAACGGAATGCGGACGTCCTCATCGTGGACACGGCGGGTCGTCTGCACAACAAAAAGAATCTGATGAACGAGCTTGCCAAAATCAACCGTGTGATCGACCGGGAGCTTCCCGGCGCAGACCGCGAGACGCTTTTGGTGCTCGATTCCACCACCGGACAGAACGCCGTCAATCAGGCGGTCGAATTTAAGGAGGCCGCCGCCATCACCGGTCTTGTGCTCACCAAGCTCGACGGCACGGCCAAGGGAGGCATCATCTTCTCCATCAAGGAGAAGCTCGACCTTCCCGTGCGTTATATCGGCGTGGGCGAGGGGGTCGACGATCTTCAGCCCTTTGACGCGGCGGAATACGTCAACGCCCTTCTCGACTGAGGCTTTCGGGAAAAGCATTCCGGAACGCCAGGAAACGCCCGAAAGGCGCTCGGCTTAAAAACAAATTGCCCAAAAGGCAATCTTTCCAAATACGATTTTTCCAAATACGATTTTCCAAATACGTTTTTTCAAATACAATCTTCCCAAATACGTTTTTTCCAAATACTTTTCCAAGTGCAGTTTTCCCGAAGGCGGTTGGCCGCGATTTAACCAAAGAGAATTCGCCAAGGCAGGGTTTAACCCTCTTACCCCTTCTCTTTTCCCAGGCGGACTTCTCCTTTTCGGAAAGACCCGCTCGGAACAACAGTCCATCCTATGAGGTGTTTTCATGAAAATTCTGCTGGCCTCCTCCAACCGAAACAAGATCCGGGAAATCCGCTCGATTCTCGGGGACGAAAGCGAAATTCTCTCGCTGTCCGACATCGGCTTCGACCGGGAGATTGTCGAAAACGGAGCCACCTTTGAGGAAAATGCCCTCATCAAGGCGCGCGCCGCCGCCTCGCTGGGCTATATCGGCATCGGGGACGACTCCGGCCTCTGCGTGGACGCGCTCGGAGGGGCGCCGGGCGTCTATTCGGCCCGTTATGCCGGAGAGCCCTGTGACGACCGAAAGAACAACGAAAAGCTTCTTTCTGAGATGGAGAGAATTCCCGACGAATGCCGAACCGCCCGCTTTGTCTGCGTTCTTGCCTGCGCTTTTCCGGACGGCGAGAGCTTTACCGTCCGGGGAGAGTGCGGCGGAAGGATTTTGCGCTCCCCTGCCGGAGAGGGCGGCTTCGGCTACGACCCGCTCTTTCTCCCCGACGGGTTTTCCCAAACCTTCTCTCAGCTCGGTTTTGATGAGAAAAACGCCGTCAGCCACCGCGGCAGGGCACTTAAAGCCTTTGCCGAGGCTTTCCCGGCCTATTCGGAAAAATACCGCTCGGTTTAATTTGCCGCAGAACTTTTTCTCAAAAACTTTGCCCACATGCATGCTGCCACATGCCGTTTCCTGCTTCGCGGCTCCTCTGCCAGAAAGCCGCGAAGACCATGCTCCTCCCTCCCCCACCCCCACACACACTCTCTCTCTGCGTTTTCTCCCTTTCTCTTTTCAGAGGCAAAATCTTCTAAATAACAGTCCGAAAGGAAATCCAACACAAGAATGACAAGCAAACAAAGAGCTTACCTCAAAAAACTGGCCGCGGATCTCGACACCATCTTTCAGGTGGGCAAGGGAGAGATCAGCGAAAACATGGTGACCCAAATCGCAAACGCGCTCGAAGCCCGGGAGCTTATCAAGCTCCGCGTCCTCGACAACAGCGCCTATTCGCCCCGCGAGGCGGCCGAAGAAATTGCGGCGCGCACCGCGTCGGAGGTCGTTCTTGTCATCGGAAGCCGCTTTGTGCTCTACCGCGCATCCGAAAAGCATCACAAAATCGATCTGACCGCCGTCTGAAAGAAAGCAAAGAACCATGAAACTCGGTATCTACGGGGGAAGCTTTTCGCCCCCTCACTACGGACATATCGGAGCGGCCCGCGCCTTTGTCGACGAAATCGCTCCGGATGAGCTTCTCATCATGCCGTCGGGCCGCTCTCCGCACAAGACCGCCGACCGCCCGGTTTCCGCCGCGCACAGGCTCGCCATGGCGCGCCTTGCCTTTGCCGGAATCGATAAGCTCACCGTGTCCGACTGGGAAATCCGCCGGCCCGGCCCCTCCTATACCGCCAACACGCTTCAGCACTTCTCCTCCCGCGGAGAACTCTTTTTCCTCTGCGGAACCGACATGTTTCTCACCCTTCCCCACTGGTATCGCCCCGACGTGATCTTCCAAAACGCCGTCATCGTGCTGGCCTTCCGGGATGAGTGGCACGACAGGGAGATCCGCAACGCCGCGGAAGACTATAAAAAGGAATTCGGAGCGCGGATCGTCTTTCTCAAAAATCCGATCCGGTCGCTCTCTTCGACCGAAGTGCGAGAGGCCATCGCGCGTGGGGAAGATCTGTCGTCCTATCTCACACCCGCCGTAAAGGAATATATCGATGCGAACCACCTCTACCGCTGACCCCGCTTTTGTAAAAAAATACGCCTCTCTTCTCCCCCTGCTTCGGGAACGGGAAGGGGAAAAACGCTTTGCCCACACGCTGGCCGTCGCCGGGGAGTGCCTGTCTCTCGCCGCTCTTTTCGGCCTTTCCGAAGAGAAAACCGAAGAGCTTTATGCGGCAGGGCTTCTGCACGACATCACAAAAAACTGCGGGGAGGCCGAACAGCGCGCCCTGGCCGGCTCGCTCGGCCTTTCCCTCACCAAAGAGGATCTGGCCTCGGCGCCGGTTCTGCACGCGCTGACCGGAGCGGCCCTCATCCGGCGGGACTTTCCCTCCTCCGGCCCCGCCGTGGCAAACGCCGTCGAGGCGCACACCACCGGAAAGCCCGGCATGACCCTTCTCGACAAACTGCTCTTTCTGGCGGACACCATTGAGCCCACGCGAAAACAGACCGTCTGCCGCGCCGCACGGGAACGCTTTTACCGTGCCCTGGAGAGCGCCTCCGACCGGCCAGCCCTTCTTGACCGCACGATTCTTGAGCTGCTGGAGAGCACCAAAGCCCATCTTGCCGAAGAAGGCTTTCCGATCCACCCGTTGACTCAACAAACCATCGACTGGCTGAAGCAAAGCCGGATGGAACTCCAAGAAAGGAAATAATATGGAAGAAGTTTTCAAGCCGCACGATCTCTCAAACGCCGAACCGATCGAGATCGCCAAAGCCGCCGTCCGCATTCTGGACGGGAAAAAGGCGGGCGACATCAAGCTTCTGCGTGTTGCGGACAGCACGGTTCTGACCGATTATTTTGTCATCTGCACCGGCCACTCCAACACCCAGATCAAGGGGTTCGCTGACGAGCTCGACTATAAGCTCGGGCTCTGCGGACTGCAGCCCAAAAACATCGAGGGTGAAAAAGGCTCCCAGTGGATTCTCATGGACTACTATTCGGTCATCGTCCACATTTTCGGCCGTGAAAGCCGCGACTTCTATAAGCTCGAAAAGCTTTGGGGCAGAGCGGAGGAGATCGCGATCGACGATCTTCTGACCGACTGAACCGTGTGCCGGGGGTTCGGAGGGGCCAAAACGGCCGTCCGTTTGATAGAAAAACGGCCGATAGCCCATTATCCGGCAGCCGGACCAAAATTCAATCATTTCTCCGGGCGGAAAACCGCCGTCCGGATCCGGAAAGGGTAAGGATATGCGTTACGAATTCAAGACTATCGACAAGAAATGGCAGAAGCGGTGGGAAGAGGCGCACGCCTTTGAGGCCCAAAGCGACCGCTCCAAGCCCAAATACTATGCTTTGGTGGAGTTTCCCTATCCCTCGGGCGAGGGCCTTCACATCGGCCATCCCCGGCCTTACACGGCCATGGACATCATCGCGCGAAAGAAGCGGATGCAGGGCTACAACGTGCTCTTCCCGATCGGCTGGGACGCTTTCGGACTGCCGACCGAAAATTACGCCATCAAGCACAAGGTGCATCCGGCGGATGTGACCCGGAAAAACATCGCCCACTTCACCGAACAGATCAAAGCGCTTGGTCTTTCCTTCGACTGGTCGCGCGAGATCAACACCTCCGATCCTTCCTACTACAAATGGACACAGTGGATTTTCCTCCAGCTCTTCAAGCGCGGCCTCGCCTATAAAAAGGAGATGGCGGTCAATTTCTGCACCTCCTGCAAGGTCGTGCTCGCCAACGAGGAGGTTGTGGGCGGCGTCTGCGAGCGCTGCGGCAGCGAGGTGGTCCGCAAAATCAAAAGCCAATGGATGCTGAAGATCACCGACTATGCCCAGCGCCTCATCGACGATCTGGAGGGCCTCGATTTCATCGAGCGGGTCAAAGCGCAGGAGATCAACTGGATCGGACGCAGCGAGGGCGCGGAGGTTCGCTTTGCCACCACGGCGGGGGATGACGTGGTGGTCTATACCACCCGTCCCGACACGCTCTTCGGCGCCACCTATATGGTCATCGCGCCCGAGCATGAGCTTGTCGCACGCTGGAAGGAGCGTCTTGCCAACGCCGGAGAAGTGGAGGCCTATCAGAAGGAGGCGGCCCGGAAGTCGGATTTTGAACGCACCGAGCTGGTCAAGGAGAAGACCGGCGTCAGACTGGAAGGGATCTCGGCGATCAACCCGGTCAACGGAAAAGAGATTCCGATCTTCATTTCCGACTATGTGCTGGCCACCTACGGCACCGGCGCGATCATGGCGGTTCCCGCCCACGATACCCGCGACTGGGAGTTCGCCAAGAAATTCGGTCTGCCGATCGTCGAGGTCGTGGCCGGCGGCGACGTGGAAAACGAGGCCTTCACCGATGTGGAGACCGGGAAACTGGTCAATTCGTCCTTCCTGAACGGTCTCGAGGTCAAAGAAGCGAAAGCAAAAATCATCGAATGGCTGACCGAAAAGGGCCTCGGCGTCCGCAAGGTCAATTACAAGCTCCGCGACTGGGTCTTCTCCCGCCAGCGCTACTGGGGCGAGCCGGTGCCGCTGGTTTACTGCGAAAAATGCGGCTGGGTTCCCCTGCCCGAGGAATCCCTTCCGCTGACCCTTCCCGAGGTCGAGCATTACGAGCCAACCGACACCGGAGAATCGCCTTTGGCCAAAAACGAGGCTTGGGTCAACACCACCTGCCCCCACTGCGGCGGTCCCGCCAAACGGGAGACCGACACCATGCCCAACTGGGCGGGTTCTTCCTGGTATTTTCTCCGCTACTGCGATCCGCACAACAACGGCGCGCTGGCCTCGAAAGAAGCCCTCGACTACTGGATGCCGGTGGACTGGTATAACGGCGGCATGGAGCACGTCACGCTGCATTTGCTCTATTCGCGCTTCTGGGCCAAATTTCTTTACGATATCGGCGTGCTCTCCTGCAAGGAGCCTTATCAGAAGCGCACCGCGCACGGAATGATTCTTGGAGAGAACGGCGAAAAGATGTCAAAATCCCGCGGAAACGTCATCAATCCCGAGGTAGTGATCGCCGACTACGGAGCCGACGGCCTGCGTCTTTACGAGATGTTTATCGGGGACTTTGAAAAGTCCGCGCCCTGGTCACAGGCTTCGATCAAGGGCTGCAAGCGTTTTCTCGACCGCGTGGCCGGCCTCACCGATCTGATCCGGGGAGAGGGCGTCACGCCGTCTCTCGAAGCCTCTTTCCACAAGACGATCAAGAAGGTCACCGAGGACATCGACGCCATGAAGTTCAACACCGCCATCGCCGCCATGATGGCGCTGGTCAACGAGATATACGAGGCGGGAACTCTGACCCGGAACGAGATGAAGACGCTTATCACGCTTCTCTGCCCCTTCGCCCCGCACCTTGCCGAAGAGCTCAACGAATATCTGGGCGAAACCACGCTTTTGTCTCTCGCACCCTGGCCTACTTACGACGAAGCCAAAACAAAGGACGAGCGGGTGGAGATCGCCGTTCAGATCGGCGGAAAACTGCGCGGCACCGTCTCGGTGGCCGCCTCTGCCTCC
Organism: uncultured Clostridia bacterium; assembly: GCA_944389045.1. Classification (GTDB taxonomy): domain Bacteria; phylum Bacillota; class Clostridia; order Oscillospirales; family CAG-272; genus RGIG1993. The sequence goes on from CALXKW010000103.1 coordinate 7,799, forward strand.
CGTGAAGAAATGCTCGACGCGGCCAAAGCCGACCCCAAAATCAAAGAGCTTCTGCAAGGCAAGACGATCGTCAAGGAAATCGCGGTTCCGGTTAAGCTGGTCAATTTCGTTGTTCGTTAAATTTCTCCTCATAAAAAATGAAGATCCCTGCCGGGCAACTGTCCCGGCAGGGATCTTCATTTTGGTTCGTCCTAAATTTGACTTATCTTTTTCCGATAAACTTTTCAGAGGCGAACAAAGCCTTTCTTGAAAAAGGCATTACGGCGTACTTCTTCTTTATTTATAAGAGCGTTCGTGTTTATAATAGCGTTCTTGAGCGACTCTCTGTGATGTCTGTAACCTCTCTTTATCCATTTTCACGACAAATGTTCGATAAGAAAAAGAAGCTCCTCAAGAGTGGGCGCCTGCACCACATACCAGTAGCCCTCATG
>CALXKW010000104.1 GCA_944389045.1 uncultured Clostridia bacterium
CTGCACCCCGAACCGTTCGCACAGCGAGATCACCGGCGCCGCGCGTGAGGCCGGCAAGCACGTTGTGTGCGAGAAGCCCATGGCGATCAATTCGGCCGAGGCGAAAAAGATGCTCGACGCGGCGAAGAAAAGCGGTAAGCTTCTGACGATCGGCTATCAGAACCGTTTCCGCGCCGATTCGCTCTACATGAAGGCGGAGGCCGAGGCGGGCGTCTTCGGGGAGATCTATTACGCCAAGGCGACGGCGCTGCGCCGGCGGGCGGTTCCCACCTGGGGCGTCTTTCTAAACGAATACGAACAGGGCGGCGGTTCTCTGATCGACATCGGCACCCATTCGCTCGATCTGACGCTTTGGATGATGGACAACTATAAACCGAAATACTGCGTGGGAACCGTCTACCATAAGCTAAACCGGGACACCGAGCAGGGAAATGCCTGGGGAAGCTGGAATCCCGACGACTTCACCGTGGAAGACAGCGCCTTTGGCTTTATCGTGATGGAAAACGGCGCTACGATTGTCCTTGAGTCCTCCTGGGCGCTCAACACGCTCGACGTGCGGGAGGCGGTGACCTCGGTCTGCGGGACCAAGGCCGGCGCCGATATGAACAAGGGTCTTCGGATCAACGGCATTCATAACGGACGGCAGTATGTGACCAGTCCGAGCTTTGATGCCGGCGGAGCGGCCTTTAACGAAGGACATGCCGGGGAATCGGCGGCGGACATGGAGGCACGCCTCTGGATAGAGGCGGTGCGGGGCGGCGCGGCGCCGATCACAAAGCCCGAGCAGGCCTATTGTGTGACCAGAATTCTGGAGGGAATCTACGAGTCGGCCAAGACCGGAAAACCTTATTATTTCTCCTGACAAATCTTTTGAAAATTGGATAAAAAGCCGCAGTCGAACAAAAGACGAAAAAGGCCCGCAACAGACAATTCGATGTTTATACGAAAGGGGATGCGATGGTGATGGCGTTGTCGCTTGAAGAAAGGGGCGGAAAGCCGGATATAGACGCATGTTTGACAGGACCGCAAGAATCCTTGCCTGACAATACAGCTTTCAATATGCCAGATTTTTTGCAAGAGGAGCGATCGAAAAGAATTGGCGCGGGCGGGGCGTCCTCATCTTCGCCGACGGCGACTTCGGCAGGCCCGGCGGCATCCTCCTTCCGCTTCGGCAAACAGTATCCGGTGGCCTCGGCTCTTCTTGACCGGTTTTGGGAGGCGGGATATGAGGCCTATCTTGTGGGGGGCTGTGTGCGGGATGCGCTTCGTGGCGAAGAACCGAAGGATTATGACATTGCCTCATCGGCCACACCCGATGAGGTAAAGACGCTGTTTGCCGGACTGCGGGTGATCGGGACCGGACTGCGTCACGGAACCGTCACCCTTCTGTACGGCGGATTTCCGTTTGAGATTACCACCTTCCGGATCGAATCGGATTACTCGGACAGCCGCCATCCCGATGCGGTTTCTTTTACCCGAAGTCTTGCTGACGACCTTTCCCGCCGGGATTTTACGATCAACGCCATGGCCTATGACCGGCGAACGGGCCTTGTCGATCCCTACGGCGGAAGAGAGGATCTTGCAAGCGGAATTCTTCGCTGTGTGGGCGATCCGGAACGCCGCTTTTCGGAGGACGCTCTGCGGATCCTGCGGGCTCTGCGCTTTTCCGCTCAGATCGGCCTTCGTTTGGAGGAAAAGACCGAAAAGGCGGCTGTCACGCTTTCTTCCTCGCTTTTGCGCGTTTCGGCCGAGCGGGCGGCAGTCGAGCTGAAAAAGCTCTTCTGCGGCTCCGACGCCTCCCGCGTGCTCCTTTCCTATGTCGAGATTTTGGGTGTGGTTCTGCCTGAGCTTCTCCCCATGAGGGGACTGGATCAGAAAAACAAGCACCATATCCACGAGCTTCTCACCCATACGGCTCTCACGGTCGAACATGTTCCTCCCGAACCGAACCTGCGTTTGGCGGCCCTTTTTCACGACTGCGGGAAGCCGAAGGTCTTTTCGCAGGACGAAGAGGGAGTGGGTCATTTTTACGGACATGCCAAAGTAGGCGCGGCGCTGGCCGATGCGGCGCTGGCCCGCCTGAAGTTCGACAACGCTTCCCGGGAGGAGATCGTCCGTCTGGTCAAATGGCACGATCTTCCGCTCATGGAGGACGAGCGGTCGGTCAGGCGTCTATTGGGACGCATGACTCCCGCGTTTTTTGAGAAGCTGCTTCTCTTAAAGCGGGCCGACAATTTGGCCCAGAGTCCGGCCTATCATGACAGACAGGCGTTTTACGATCGGATTGAAGCGATGGCAAAAGACATTATTGCAAGACAAGACTGCCTGTCTCTGCGAACGCTTGCCCTCGGCGGAGACGATCTTCTCGCTCTCGGCATGAAGCCGGGGCGGGATGTGGGAGCGCTGCTACACCGCCTGCTCGATTCGGTTCTGAACGGAGAGGTTGCCAACGAAAAAGACGCGCTTCTGCGTCTGGCCAAGGCGTCGATCGACGGACAAACAAATGCCGCGCCGGCTGAGGAAAAAACAGAGCGGCCGGCAGAACCGGAAGAACGGCCGGCCTCTGTATCGGAGCAATAAGGACAGCTGTTATGACCGGCGGCAACAGCCGACAGCAAACGCAAGCTCGGAAATCCGGAATCCGGAATAATGTTTAAAAAAACAGAGAGCAAATTAACCTTGCAGAACTTAAAGCAAAGATTTTTTTGAAACCGGGCAAAACCAAAAAACATAGAGAAAACGATAAAAAGGAGATCGGCATGGAGATACAGGAAATACTTTCTCACTGCGATCATACCCAGCTCTCGGTGACGGCCGGCTGGGAAGAGATACGCGCTCTCTGCGACGAGGGCGTCGCCTATCGGACGGCCTCGGTCTGCATTCCGCCCCGTTATGTAAAAAGAGCGCGGGACTATCTGAAGGGACGGCTGAAGATCTGCACCGTCGTCGGGTTTCCCAACGGCTATGCGGCTGCGGCGGTCAAGGTCTTTGAGACCGAGCAGGCCGTTCGGGACGGGGCCGACGAAATTGACATGGTGATTCCGATCGGGGCACTGAAGGAAAAAGAGGACGAGGAGGTTCTGCGGGAGATCCGTGAGGTCAAAAAAGCCTCCTGCGGCCGGATTCTGAAGGTGATTGTCGAGACCTGCCTTCTGACCGAGGAAGAAAAGATTCGCGCCTGCCGGTTGGTCACCGAAGCGGGAGCCGATTATATCAAGACCTCCACCGGGTTTTCCCGCCACGGCGCCACGCGGGAGGATGTGGCGCTCCTCTGCCGCCATGCGGGGGAGAACGTCCGGGTCAAGGCCGCGGGAGGCATCGCCTCTTTCCGCGACGCGGAGGATTTTCTCGCCCTCGGCGCCGACCGTCTCGGCACCAGCCGTTTGGTGAAGGAAGCCCGGGCGGCCTCCTGTTTTTCTCCGGAAGAGAAACATTCTTCTTCCGAGCCCGAATTGTATACAGAGAAAGGATAACTCAAAATGCCGACTCCTCATATCGAAGCCTCCGCGGGCGATTTCGCCAAAACGGTTCTGATGCCGGGCGATCCTCTGCGCGCACAGTTTATTGCCAAAACCTACTTTGAAAACCCGGTTCTTGTGAACAATGTCCGGGGCGTACAGGGCTATACCGGCACATACCGGGGCAAGCGCGTCTCGGTGATGGCCTCGGGCATGGGACAGCCCTCCATCGGTATCTATTCCTACGAGCTCTACCATTTTTACGGTGTGGAGAGCATCCTCCGCGTAGGCTCCTGCGGTTCCTTTCATCCCGACCTTCATCTGCGGGATATTTTAATCGCCATGGGAGCCTGCACCAATTCCAACTACGCCTCCCAGTATGACCTTCCCGGGACCTTCTGTCCGATTGCGGACTTTGAGCTGACGCGCCGGGCCGCCGACGTCTGTGAAAAAAGAGGGCTCGGGTATAAGGTGGGCAATGTCTTTTCCTCCGATATTTTCTACAACCAGCCCGGCCGGGACATGGAATGGGCCAAAATGGGGGTGCTCGGCGTCGAAATGGAGGCCGCCGCGCTCTACTGCAACGCGGCGCAGGCGGGGAAACGCGCGCTCTGCCTCTGTACGGTCAGCGACCATTTTGTCAACGAGGAGAAAATGAGCGCCGAGGAGCGGCAGTTTTCCTTCGGCGAGATGATCGAGGTGGCCCTTGAGATCGCCGAAGACTGACCGGAATAACCGGGCGGGCCGTGACGAAATGACGGGAAAGGATCCATGACAGGAAAGGATAATCAAAATGACCGATCGGGAATTGATGGAAAAAGCGCAGAAAGCGCGGGAAAAAGCCTATTGTCCCTATTCCTCCTTTGCGGTAGGGGCGGCCCTGCTGACCAAAAGCGGCCGGGTCTATACCGGCTGCAACATTGAGAACGCCGCCTTTGGACCGACGGTCTGCGCCGAACGGACGGCTTTTTTCGCCGCCGTGGCGGCTGGAGAGCGGGAGTTTGCCGCGCTGGCCGTTTTGGGCGGCCCGGCGGACGCGCCCGGAAGGTTTACGCCTCCCTGCGGGGTCTGCCGGCAGGTGATGGCCGAGTTCTGCTCCCCCGGATTCCGCATCCTTTTGGGGTGTCCGGAAAGCTTTCGAAGCTATTCTTTGGAGGAGCTTATGCCGCTCTCCTTTGGCGCCGACCGTCTGTCGGAGTGAATCTTCAAGAGATTTTCGGCCGGCTTCCGAGAAATCTGCGGAAGGCACGAGAGAAGCCGCGGCTGAGAGAAAATCGGAGAAGAAGGCGGAAAAAACGCGCGGACGGATAGAAAGAAATCTGCCGAGAAAGAAAGGAAGGACAGGGTCCGGAATGAAAGAGAAGAAGCTGCCGAATCCCAACGATGTGTTTCCCAACGAATACAAAACATCCTGCTTTATAAAAAATGTCGTTCAGGCTCCGAATCTTTTCATCGGGGACTATACCTATTACGACGATCCTGTCGATCCGACAGGCTTTGAGAAAAACAACATTCTTTTCAATTATCCCGAATTCGGTGATAAACTGATCATCGGAAAATTCTGCGCGATCGCTTCGGGTACCAAATTCATTATGGGACCGGCCAATCACCGCATCGACAGCTTAACAACCTATCCGTTCCACGTCTTTGGCGGAGTATGGGAGGAAAATACCCCGGAGCACCTTTCTCAGCTGCCTTTTAAGGGGGATATTGTGATCGGAAACGACGTATGGATCGGACGGGAAAGCGTCGTGATGCCGGGAGTGAAGATCGGAGACGGTTCGATTGTCGGGGCCTGTTCGGTCGTCACAAAGGACTTTCCCCCTTACAGCGTGATCGGCGGCAATCCCGCCAAACGGATAAAAAAACGCTTTCCGGAAAGCCTGATCGCGCTTTTGCTGGAACTGAAATGGTGGGACTTTGCGCCGGAAAAACTGGCGGATTTTCTGCCCGTGCTCTGCGATGACAATTTGGCAAGGGCGGAACAGGCTGTCCGAAAGGAATTGTCTTTAAGAGAGAATCTTCGCTGAGAGAGCACTTGCTGAGAGCGCGTTCGCTGAGAGCACTTGCTGAGAGCGCGTTCGCTGAGAAAGCGTTCGCTGAGGCTTGCTTAAAGAAGGGCGGAATCCATCGGGATAAACGGTCGGAATTCTTTCAAAAAGCGCCGGACGCTTGTTTTATCCAACATACGGCCGGAATGCGCTAACCCATGGCCGGCCCGCGGGATTTTAAGAAAGGAAAGGCGTAAAACCATGCGCATGTACGACATCATTCAAAAAAAGAAACGGGGAGGGGTCCTTACCGACGAAGAAATTTCCGCGTTTGTTTCGGGATACGTCCGGGAGGAAATCCCCGACTATCAGGCGGCGGCCCTTTTGATGGCGATTTGCTTTGTGGGCATGACGCCGGAAGAGACGGCGGCGCTGACCTTCGCCATCCGCGATTCGGGCGAAAAGCCGGATTTCGGTGCGATTTCCGGCTTTCGGGTGGATAAGCACTCCACCGGAGGTGTGGGCGACAAGACCAGCCTGGTGGCGGCACCGATTGTGGCAGCCCTCGGCGTGAAGGTCGCCAAAATGAGCGGCCGCGGTCTGGGGCATACCGGCGGAACGATCGATAAGTTAGAGGCGATCCGGGGCTTTCGTACCGATCTCTCCGCGGCGGAGTTCGCCGCCGTCGTCAACCGGGTCGGACTTGCCGTTACAGGACAGAGCCGCACTCTGGCGCCGGCCGACCGCAAGCTCTATGCCCTGCGGGATGTGACCGCCACGGTGGACAGCATTCCTTTGATCGCCTCGAGCATCATGGGGAAAAAGCTGGCCGCCGATGACGACGGCATTGTACTTGACGTCAAGTGCGGAAGCGGCGCCTTTATGAAAACCGAAGAAGAGAGCATGGTTTTGGCCAAAACGATGGTCGATATCGGAAAGCGCGCGGGCAAAAAGATGCTGGCCTTCGTCACCGATATGGATCGTCCGCTCGGCAGGACGATCGGAAATTCTCTTGAAGTCGCCGAGGCGGCCGAAACGCTTGCCGGCAAAGGGCCGGACGATCTTTTGTCCCTCTCGCTCGAGCTTTCCGCGGCAATGCTCTCCCTTGCGGGGAAAGGGAGCCTGGAAGAATGCCGGAAAGCGGCGGAAGATGCGGTAAAAAGCGGAATCGCACTCGAAACGCTGGCGGCCATGACCGAAGCGCAGGGCGGGGAAGCGTCCTGGATTTTGGATCCCACGCGGTTTCCGAAGGCGCGCTGCCGCGCGGCCTTTTGTGCGCCGCAAAGCGGTTATCTTGTTCATACCGACGCCGAGGGCTACGGCCGGGCGGCGCTTGCCCTCGGAGCGGGGCGCGCACGGCTGGATGACCACATCTATCCTGCCGCGGGGATTACGCTTTTGGCCAAAACCGGCGATTTTGTCAAGGCGGGGGAGTGCGTGGCGCTTCTTGACAGCGAGGAAGAGGCGCGTCTTGACGACGCAAAGGCAATTCTTGCCGCCTCGACCCGCTATGGCGACGCGCCGCCTGTTTCCCGCCCGCTTCTTTTGGCATGCGTGGAGTGAACGGGAATTTTTTAGAAACAATGATCCAATATTTGTCCATAAGATTAAAAAAACGGAAGGAATCTCGTTCGGGATCCCTTCCGTTTTTTCAATTTTCGGGGTTTAAGGCTTATCGATTTTTTCGGGGATATACTTTCCGTTTTTTCGGTGCTGACGGACGCATTCAGTCAAAAGGTATTCAATCTGACCGTTGATCGAGCGAAAATCCTGCTCTGCCCAGGCGGAAAGAGCGTCAAAAAGCTCCTTGCTGACCCGGAGCGGAATCTGTTTTTTGGGTTCTGCCATAAAAATCAGTAAAGAGAGCCGGAATTGACGACGGGTTGCGCGTCCTTGTTGCCGCAGAGTACCACCAGAAGGTTGGAAACCATGGCCGCTTTCCTCTCGTCGTCAAAGTTGACCACGTTGTTTTCGTAGAGTCTGTCGAGCGCCATTTCCACCATGCCCACCGCGCCGTCTACGATCATTTTGCGGGCGTCGATAATGGCCGAGGCCTGCTGCCGTTGCAGCATGGCCGCCGCAATCTCCGGCGCGTAAGCGAGATAGGTGATGCGCGCTTCGAGAATCTCAAGTCCCGCCACGGAAACCCGCGACTGAATCTCGTCTTTGATGCGCTGAGCGACGATTTCGCTCGAACCGCGAAGCGAGCCTTCGTCGGGCTCTCCGTCTCCTGTGGTATCCACATTCTGCGCCACGTCGTAGGGGTAGATACGGACAATGTTGCGAAGCGCCGCATCGCACTGCAGGGAAAGGAATTCCTTGTAGTTTTCCACGCCGAATACCGCCTTGGCCGTATCGACGATCTGCCAGATGACCGCGATGCCGATCTCCACGGGATTGCCGAGACAGTCGTTGATCTTCTGTTTGTTATTGTTGAGCGTCATGACCTTGAGCGAGAGCTTGCGGTTGGCCGGCTGCTGATTGGCCTTGACGGCGTTCAGCGTGTCTTCGGTGTTGACGTCGCCGCTCTGCCGAAGAGAGGTGCGGGCGGCGGGGTTGACCGCTACCGAGAAGGGGTTGACGAAGAAGAAGCCGGTGTCTTTGATGGTCCCCGTGTATTTGCCGAATAGGGTGAGCACAAGCGCTTCCTTAGGGCGAAGCACCTTGAGGCCTCCGAAAAGAATCAGGCCGAGGAGCATGTAGAGTAAGGCCGCGGCGATCAAAATGCCGCCCAGAAGGCCCTCCAGATTGACGCC
>CALXKW010000105.1 GCA_944389045.1 uncultured Clostridia bacterium
CAGTCTCGCCATGCGCCGCCGCCTTGCGGTCATCGATATGACCTCCTCGCTGAAGTCGGTCGAATAGTCCCCTCCGATGCCGCTCCATGGAACACAATGCCCCGCACCCAAACACCCTCTCCGAACCATAGGATTCGGAGAGGGTGTTTTTTCAAATCTTTCTGCGGCTCTGCCGTAAAGCGCCATAAAAGGGAGCCTCTTAAAAGAATCCTCAGACAGGAGCTCCTAAAAAGGCGTGCGGGGAAATCGCATTTGGTCCCCGGGGCGGCGGAGATCAGCGAAAGAAGCGCTTCATTTTCTCGCGAAAACGGACAAGATAGAGGAGAGTCACACGCTTCAGGCAAAAATCGAAAAGGACAAAGGTCAGATTGGCCAGCCCGTAGAAAACCGCCATCAAAAGCGGGGTATAGAGAGGGATCGCAAAAATCCATTTCGCCGCAAGAAGAGCCGCGGTGAGGGCGGCGTTGAGGTAGAGGAATTTGAGAATCCAGGAGAGAACTCTTCCGCGCCTGTCAAAATAGCGCTTCAGAAGAGGATACAGCCCGGTGAAAGCGGCATACAGAAGGGCGGTAAACTTCTGCGGAAGCAGAAGAAGCGAAAGAAAGACCGTGCCCGCGTAGATCATAAAGGCATAGGACTGCCCGAGCTCGGACAGAGCCAGCACCAGAAGCAGCGAGGCGAACATCGAAAGCGCGAGGTCCGCCACCTCAAAAAGCGAGGCCAGCAGAAGAATCGCCACGCTCAGCGCCGTAAACATGGCGGCATAGGTAATCTTTTTCGTCTTTTTCAAAAAAGGCGTCCTCCCTTCCGGGCTTCTTGCCCGCACGTCCGCGGCCGGAAAATCAGCAGCAGCGGATCAGGTCGCCCCCGCAGCATTCACAGAGACAGTCGGCGCAGAGAAGCGATGTGCAGAGATCGCAGTTGGAGCATCCGCGTCCCCCGCCGCCCGAGGCCGTTCCGCCCCCCGGCTGAGAGGCCGTAGCCTGCCGCAGGTTTTCGAGAGCCGAGCGATATTCGGCGTTATCGGGATCGTTTCGCGACGCGGTCTCCATCATGCGGATCGCGTCAAAATAGCGCCCGAGCCGCATATAGACCACCCCTTTGAGAAAGCACCACTCCGCGCCCCGCTGGTTGTAGGCCACGCCCTCCAGAAGGCTGTCGGCCTCGGCGACATGATTCTCATTCAGAAGAATCCGGATCCGCGAATAGAGCGGATCCGCCGAGCCCGCGCCTCTGCCCGCGCCGCCTCCCGGCCCCTCTTTTTTTCCGCTGGCCCGCCAGGCCTTTATGGTATCGTAGGCTTCGTTGATCTCCTTCATCTTCTCGGAGGCAAGGTTGCGCAGATCCTCGTTCGGGCAGTTGTCGGGATGGTATTTTTTCGCCAGCTCGTAGTAGGCTTTTTTGATCTCCGCGTCGTCCGCGTCGGGGGAAACGCCCAGAACCTTATAGGGATCTTTATTCATGGTCGAGCTCCTTATCGGGGTTTATATTTCTTTGAAACGGTTTTGGCGGCGTTTTCCCGCTCCCGGTAGGAATCGACGCCGTCCGTTGCTCCGTCGGTCTTTCCGGGCTTTGCCGCGGCAGCGCCTTTTTCCCCGTCCGTTCGCTTCCGGGGAAGCTTTTTGTCTCTTTCTTTTTGAATGACCTCTTCGGCGGCGTCGTGCAGACCCATGCCGAAAAGATTGCGAAGAATGCTCTCGATACCGGGATCGGAGAGTGTGAGAAGATCGAGCGCTCTGAGCGCGCAGTCACACTCCATGTCGAGCGCTGTCAGAAGAGAGGCGGCTTCTGCGCCCCCGTCAGGCGGCTGTGAAAAGGGTTCCCCCGGAAGCGTTTTCTCGGAAAAATCTCCGCCGACCGCCCGCTCGTCCTCCCCGCTTTCGGAAGCGACCCGTTCGGAAATGCCCGCCTCTTGGGAAAAAGGCAGGAGAAAAGGATTGTACTTTCCCTTCTTCCGATCCTCGTCGCGGTCGGCGTAGGCGTCGAGGATATAGATGAACCGGCCGACGCGGTACCCGATCTCCCGAAGACAGATCTTCTGTTCCCGGGTGAGCGGAGGCAAATTGCTGCCGTCAAAGGCAAAAAGGCCGCCCAGAAGCGACCCGAAGATCTCCGCCCCGCCGTAAAGCCCTCCGCTTTGTTCTTTTTCGAGGGCGGCCAGCTCCTCCAGCTTTTCGCGGACGAAGTCCTCCATCTCGGGAAGCGGAGAGGCACGCATCGCCCGGCGCGCGCCGCCCAAAAGCATCCTGGCCGTAAGCCGCTTTCTCCCCTTTTCGTCGGCAATATCGTCGAGCAGCTTGTAGGTCAAAAGAATCGCCGCCGCCGAGGCGGTAAAGGAGAGAGCGGACGATTCTCCGACGCAGTACCGCCCGCCAAAGGGATGGCGGGGACAGCGTTTTTTCACCAAAACCGAGGACTCCTCCGCCGTACCGATGCGTAAAAGCGCCAGCGCCGCCATATCGTAGCTGAGAAGCAGGCGCAGACGGCGGGAAAGCTTTTTTTTCGCGTGACAGAGACCGCAGTAAACACAGCGGTAATATTCAAACTCCTTGATTCGCAGCTCCGCCCTGCGGGGCTTCACATATCCGAACATAACAATCCCTGTAGCACGCCGCAAAATGGCAGCGTTTCCTTGACATTTCTGAAAAAAAGTGATATACTGATTTTAGATACCCAAAATGTTTTAGACACCCAAAATGGGGAGGAAAAGAATTCCTTTCTTTTTATACCATATAATTGTTTCTGCAATGGGTACAAGATATTATCAATTGATGAACGAAGGTGGGAATTTATCATGCCGAGGCTGAAAATCGCGGGACTGGTGGCCGATATACGGCGGGACAACCCCATACTGAACCGGCAGTGCGCCGACTATCTCACAGAAGAGGCGCCCGATTTTACGGTGGACTTCGGCGAGGATTACATCGAGCGCGAGATCGAGAAAGAAATCCGCTGTGACCTTAGCTTCCCCCCCGCCTACAGCGAATATCTCGCCATCTACCGCTATCTCTGCACCCGATTCATCGACTACGACGGCTTTCTCATGCACGGCTCTGCTCTCGCCTACGACCAAAACGCCTATCTCTTCTGCGCCCCGAGCGGCACCGGAAAATCGACGCATGCTGCCCTGTGGCGGGAGGTATTCGGTGAACGGGTCGTCATGATCAACGACGACAAGCCCCTGATCCGGAAGATCGAGGGAGTTTTTCACGCCTGCGGCACTCCTTGGAGCGGCAAGCACGACCTCGACCGAAACCTCGCTCTTCCCCTGAAGGGAGTGGTTCTTCTCTTTCGGGGCGATCACGCCCGCATCGAACGGGCGGCGCCGAAGGATCTGCTCGGACAGCTCTTCAACCAGATCTATCGCCCCTCGGACAGCGAAAAATACCTGCGCACCATCGACCTTGTCGGCGAAATGCTCGAGAGCTGCCCGGTCTACCGGCTTTTCTGCACCCCGACCCCGAACGCCGCGCGAACCGCTTTTCAGGCGCTCGTTCAACCCGATTGACCGAACGAAAACGATAGATCACCCTACCAACTCCGAACGAATCGAAAGGAAGGAACCCCATGAAACTGAAACCCGGCTTTATTCTGAGAAAATGCGGCGAGGCGGAGATTGTAGTCCCCGTGGGCGCCAACGTGGAGAAGTACAAGAACATGATGATCACCCTTTCGGGTTCGGCCCGTATGCTCTGGGATATGCTGGAAAAGGGCTGTGAGCGGGCCGACCTCGTCCGCGCCATGCTGGAGAAATACGACGTGGAGCGTGAGGTCGTGGAAAACGACGTCGATCTCTTTCTCAAAAAGCTGACCCGTGCGGAGCTTCTCGATGACGAAGGCCTCTGAACCCTACGAGGAGGTTCTGAAAAAAAACGGCGTCCTGGTTTTCACCCCCGGAGGCAGCTCGATGCAGCCGCTTCTTCGCCACCATGAGAACCCTGTGGTTCTGGTGCCGGTGACCGGACGGCTTCGCCGCGGGGACGTCCCTTTTTATAAGCGATCCGACGGGCAATATGTCCTGCACCGCATCCTGCGCGTGCGCAAGGACAGCTACGACTGCTGCGGGGACAACCAGACGGTTCTCGAAAAGGGAGTCACCGACGCCATGATCTTCGCCAAAATGGCGGGATTTTATCGCGGTGAACATTTTTATTCGGTAGAGGATAAGGAAATCCGCCGTTATGCCAGACGGCGGATGCGTTCCCGCCCCTGGCGGCGCGCCGCCGCGCTTGCCCGTGCCGCCCTCCGCCGCCTTTTGAAGAAAAGGCGGCCGTAGCTTTTCCTTTGCCGTAAAGATTGCCGGAGCATCGCCTGCTGCCATCCGGACTAAGATCTTCAGTCCCTGCTTTCATGGGACATGCTGTTTTTCCCGAAAAAATTCTCCTGAGCGCCTCTCTTTGTTCACCTGGAACAAGTATACTCTTTACACTCTGGCCTTTGGAGTAAACCGAAAGGAAGCACCATCATGAACACCTGCGACACGGAAAGAATCCGCGAAAATTACACCATGCTCTGCGACTTTTATGAACTGACCATGGGCAACGGCTATCTCGCCTCCGGCAAAAGCGGCGTCATCGCCTATTTCGACGTCTTTTTCCGGGATATTCCCGACGGCGGCGGATTTGCCGTCGCGGCGGGACTCGATCAGCTGATCGACTACATCAACGACCTCTCCTTCTCGGAGCAGGACATCGAATGCCTCCGCCGCAAGGGCGTTTTCAGCGAGGAATTCCTTACCTACCTCCGTTCCTTCCGCTTCACGGGGGACATCTGGGCGGTCCCGGAGGGCACGCCCATCTTTCCCGGCGAACCGATTCTCACCGTGCGGGCGCCTGCCATCGAGGCCCAGTTCATCGAGACCTTTGTCCTGCTTTCGCTGAACCACCAGTCGCTGATCGCCACCAAAACCGCCCGCATCGTGGGCGCCGCGGCAGGCCGCCCGGTTTCGGAGTTCGGCTCCCGCCGCGCGCAGGGTACGGCCGGCGCCATTCTGGGAGCACGGGCCGCTTATATTGCGGGCTGCGCCGGCTCGGCCTGCACCATCGCGGAGGAGCGCTACGGCTCCCCCGCCGGCGGCACCATGGCCCACTCCTGGGTGCAGATGTTCGACAGCGAATTTGAGGCGTTCGACACCTACTGCTCGATCTATCCCGACAACGCCACCCTGCTGGTCGACACCTACAACGTGCTCAAAAGCGGCGTGCCCAACGCGATCAAGGCTTTCAAAAAACACGGGATCACGCGCTGTGCCGTCCGCATCGACTCGGGAGACGTCGCCTATCTCTCGCGCAGGGTGCGCCGCATGCTGAATGAGGCGGGACTTCCCGACTGCAAGATCGTGATTTCCAACTCTTTGGACGAATACATCATCCGCGACCTGATCCAGCAGGGCGCCGAGATCGATTCCTTCGGCGTCGGCGAGAGACTCATCACCTCCCGTTCCTCGCCGGTCTTCGGCGGGGTCTATAAGCTTGCGGCGGTGGAGAACGAAAAGGGCGAGATTATCCCCAAAATCAAAATCAGCGAGAACATCGAAAAGATCACCAACCCCCATTTCAAAAAGCTCTACCGCCTGATCGACCGCGAGAGCGGCAAGGCCATCGCCGATCTGATCACGCTGCACGACGAGGAGATCGACGATCGGGAGCCGATCACCATATTCGACCCGAATTTCACCTGGAAACGCAAGACGCTGACAAATTACATTGCCAAGCCCCTTCTCGAGCCGGTCTTTCTGAAGGGCAAGTGCGTCTATCCCCGCTACGAGGTGGAGACGATCCGCGCCTACTGCGCGTCGCAGATCGATTCGCTCTGGGACGAGGTCAAGCGGCTCGACAATCCCCACCGCTACTACGTTGACCTTTCGCAGAGGCTCTGGGACTTAAAGCAGGCGATGCTCAAACAGCAGAGCGAAAGTTAACAAGGCGCGCGCCGGCCGCGACAGCGGGGCCGCAGCAATCCGACCGAAGCGGCGGAAAACCGCCGCTAAGCGGAAAATAAAATGAGAAAAAAAGGAATCAGGCCGAAGAGAAGACGAAAATCTCACTCTTTTTTCGATCCCACATAGAATGGAGTAGTCGGTTATGTCTCTATACCCCGCGGACGGGATTTTTGTCTGTCCGATCTGCCGCGCGCCGCTCGGCCGCTCGGGCGGCTCTCTGGTCTGCCCCAACCGTCATGCCTACGACATTGCGAAGAGCGGCTACGTCAACCTGCTGCGGGATTCCGCGGGTCGCCACGGCGACGGAAAAGAGATGGTCGCGGCGCGAAGCGCCTTTCTCGAGAAGGGCTATTATGTCCCGCTGCAAAAGGCGCTGACCGAACTTGTCGAGCAAATGCTCCGGCAAATGCCCGACGGACCGGACGATCAGACGGCGGGCCGGCCGAGCGGCAATCGTCCGGCAATTCTGCTCGACTCGGGATGCGGCGAAGGCTATTACACCGGTGCGCTGGCGGAAAATTCCGCACTTCGCGTCTATGGCGTCGATATTTCGGCGCGGGCGGCCGCCCGCGCGGCCCGCAGAAAGGGAGTTTGCGGCGTGGCAGTCGCCAGCGCCTACGACCTGCCGGCAGCTACGGAAAGCTGCGATGTTGTGACCAATCTCTTTTCTCCCTTCTGCCGGGAGGAGTTTTACCGTGTACTCAAAAAGAAGGGACGACTGATCAACGTCGTCCCCGGACCCCGGCATCTCTTTGAGCTGAAGGAGATTCTCTACGACTCGCCCTACGAGAAGCCGCCGGCAGACAGCGCGGTCGAAGGCTTCTCGCTTCTCACGGGCCGTAATCTCTCCTATACCGTAACGCTTCCCTGTCGCGAAGACATCGCTTCGCTTTTGCAGATGACGCCCTATTACTATCGCACCGACAAAAAGGGGCACGCCCGCGCCGAGGCGCTGAAAACGCTCACGGTCCGGGCGGAATTTACGCTGCTCGCCTATCAGAAGGGGGCCGAGCCTTCTTCCTCCCCTCGGTAAAAACTCTCGGCAGCCGTCTCTATACCGCCTTTTTACCCCCTTCTTCCCAAATTCACCCCTTGTTGTCTGACCCCTCCCGGCTCGTTTCCTTTTGCTCTTTGCTGACTGCTGCAGACAGAAGGAGTTTTTCCGTTTTTCCCCGCCGCGCGTCCGCGCGGACGCGTATTATCATCAGCGCTTCTCGGTCGGGCCTCTCTTCATCGCCGAGCCTTCCGGATTGCATTAGATTCCATTTTCCCTTGAAAGGAGCACACTATGAAAACGTTAGAAGAAAGGATCGCGCAAAACGCCATCGTCAAAGGAAGCGAGGTTTTGGAGGTCGGCGATTTTCTCAACCGGATGCTCGACCCCGCTTTTCTCTACGAAATGGCGACCGAATTCTACAATGCCTTCGGAGAGGAACAGATCACCCGGGTACTGACCGTGGAATCCGCCGGAATCGGACTTGCCACCATGACGGCCTATCGCCTCTCGACCTCAGCCCTTTACGCGCAGAAAAACAAGAACCGCGTTGAGAAAGACGCCTGGATTGCCCCGGTGGCGGGAAAGAGCGATCTCTCTCTTTCGGTACCGAAAAAATATCTCAAACGCTCCGATCATGTGCTCATTATCGACGATTTTCTCGGCACGGGAAGCGCCACCAACGCGCTGGTGGACATCGTGCGTCAGGCCGGGGCCGACCTTGTCGGCGTAGGCGTGGCCATCGAACGAAAATATCTGGGCGGAGGAGATAAACTCCGAGAGCGCGGCATCCGCCTCTGTTCTCTCGCCTCGATTCTCTTCGCCGACACGGAGGAAGGGATCGTATTCAAACAGAATTCCCAAATGTAGACCGACGGTGCCGGAGATGCCTGCTGCCAAATTCCGGCTGTCCTCCTTTTTTCTCCTCGCCTCTCTGCGGCCGTGCTTTGTCGCTTCTCTCCGCGTTTCCCTGTTTTTCCCGCTTCTCCCCGCTTTCTTCACCCGGTTTTCTGTTTCGGCCGAATCGCTTTTTGGCCCGTCTGGCCCGGCACTCTTTCGCTTTTGGTACGACTCTTCTCTCTGTCCTTCGCGCTCCTCGCTTCTCCCTAAAAAGAAAATCGGTCCAATGACTTTTCCACCCTTCTTTTGCAAAAACACAACAGAGCTATACAAAGTCAGGACCACCGGTAAACCGGTGGCTTGCACAGCCCCTAAAAGGGGCAACTACAGGCAGAGCCCCTAAAGGG
>CALXKW010000106.1 GCA_944389045.1 uncultured Clostridia bacterium
GAGGGTTCGGCCTCGCTTCTGATTCTGACCGACGACGGGAAGATCATCGCCGCACGCGACCGTCTCGGCCGGCTTCCGGTTCTTGTGGGACGCGGAGAGGACGGCTATGCGGTGACCTTCGAGTCCTTCGCCTACAAAAAGCTGGGCTTTGAGGACGAGCGGGAGCTTGGCCCCGGGGAGATCGTCGAGATCACGGCCGAGGGTGTACGCCAGCTCTCCCCTCCGGGAGAGGAGATGAAGATCTGCGCCTTCCTCTGGTCCTACTATGGGTATCCCACTTCGACCTACGAAGGGGTCAACGTCGAGGCGATGCGTTACCGAAACGGGGCGATTATGGCCGACTATGATAAAAAGACGCACAACGCCGAGGGCGTCGATTATGTGGGAGGCGTGCCCGATTCGGGAACGCCGCACGCCATCGGCTATGCCAACGAGAGCGAGATTCCCTTTGCGCGGCCCTTCATCAAGTATACCCCCACCTGGCCTCGCAGCTTCATGCCTGCCCGGCAGGCAGACCGGAACAAGGTGGCGAAGATGAAGCAGATTCCGGTTCACGAGCTGATCGTGGATAAAAATCTGCTCTTTGTCGACGATTCGATCGTGCGGGGGACGCAGCTGAAGGAGACGGTCGATTTCCTTTACGACAACGGCGCCAAATCGGTGCATATGCGTTCGGCCTGTCCGCCCATCATGTACGGCTGCAAATATCTGAACTTCTCCCGCGCCACCGGCGACATGGAACTGATCGCCCGCCGGGTGATTATGGAGCTGGAGGGGGAGGAGGGCATGGCTCATCTCGAGGAATACAGCGACTCCTCGACCGAGCGCGGACAGGCCATGCGCCGCGCGATCTGCGAGAAATTTCATTTCGCCTCCCTTGAGTTTCAGTCTCTTGAGGGCATTGTCAAGGCGATCGGTCTCCCGGCCTGCAAGCTCTGCACCTACTGCTGGAACGGAAAGGGCTGAACCTTCCGTCAAAGGCGCTCGGCGCGGGGACAACAAGAAATCCATACGACAAGAATACGGCTTTTCGGGAACCCGTAGTCTGATTCGGGAGCTTGGAAAAGCCAAAAGAAAGGTTGAGTTATGATGCATAATCAATCGAAGTCCGACAGCTACGCCGCGGCCGGCGTGGACATCACCGCCGGATATAAGGCGGTCGAGCTGATGAAGAAGCATATCGCCCGCACCATGGTAAACGGAAGCGCTTCCGACATCGGCGGGTTCGGCGGGCTGTTCGCCCTCGATCTTGCCGGCTATTCGCACCCCGTTCTCGTGTCGGGAACCGACGGGGTGGGAACCAAGCTGAAGCTGGCGTTTCTGACCGACAGACACGACACCGTGGGAATCGACTGCGTGGCCATGTGCGTCAACGACGTGATCTGCTGCGGGGCAAAGCCCCTCTTTTTCCTCGATTACATCGCCTGCGGCAAGAATTATCCCGAAAAGATCGCCGCCATCGTGAGCGGCGTGGCGGAGGGCTGCGTGCAGGCCGGCTGTGAGCTGATCGGCGGAGAGACTGCCGAGATGCCCGGCTTTTATCCCGAGAATGAATACGATCTGGCCGGTTTTTCGGTGGGAATCGTCGACCGGGACAAGGTGATCGACAAGAGCGCCATGAAGCCGGGCGACCTGATGATCGCGCTTCCTTCCTCGGGCGTTCACTCGAACGGCTTTTCTCTGGTCCGTAAGGTGTTCGACGTGGAGCACTGCGACCTGACGGCGCCGGTGGAGGCGTTGGGCGGCGCTTCTCTGGGCGAGGCTCTTCTGACCCCCACCAAAATCTATGTGAAACCGATGCTTGCACTCTTTGACAGGGTGCGGGTCAAGGGGGTCTCTCACATCACCGGCGGCGGCTTCTATGAGAATATGCCGCGCTCGATTCCCGAGGGACTGGGCGTGCGGATCGCAAAGAAAGACGTCCGGGTTCTGCCGATCTTCCGGCTGATCGCCGAGAGGGGCAAAATCGACGAGCGCGACATGTTCAACACCTTCAACATGGGGGTGGGCATGAGCGTTGTGGTGGCCGCCGAGGACGCCGAGCGGGCGCTCTCTATCCTGAAGGAGAACGGCGAGGACGCCTATGTCATCGGCGAGATCGTCTGTTCCGAAGAAAAGGTGCTGTTATGAGAAAAGCGCGGATTGCCGTATTGGTCTCGGGAGGCGGCACCAATCTGCAGGCGCTGATCCGGGCCGAGAAGAGAGGGGCGCTTTCCCACGGGAAGCTCTCGCTCGTGATCGCGAACCGGGAAGGGGCTTACGCCCTTGAGCGGGCCAAAAAGGCCTCGATTCCCACGGCGGTGGTTCTGAAAAAGGAGTGCGGCAGCAGCGAAGCCTTTGAAGAGAGAATCAAGGCGCTTCTTCGCGAGAATAAGATCGATCTGATCGTCCTTGCCGGCTTCATGGCCATTCTCAGCGCCGATTTTACCCGGGAGTACCCTGAGAGAATCATCAACGTACATCCCTCTCTGATTCCGTCCTTCTGCGGCAAGGGCTATTACGGTCTTCACGTCCACGAGGCGGCGCTCGCCTACGGAGTAAAGGTCACCGGCGCCACGGTGCATTATGTCAACGAGATCCCGGACGGCGGGCGGATTTTAAAGCAGAAGGCGGTGGCCGTCCGCGAGGACGATACGCCCGAATCGCTGCAGAAGCGCGTGATGCGCCTTTGCGAATGGAAGATTCTTCCCGAGGCGGTCGAGGAGGCCGCGGCGGGGCTGGTTCATACAAATGCGGAAGAGAAAGACAGGTGAAGAATATGAAGATTTACGATATTCCGACGATTGCCGAGCGCGTGCGCGGCAACTCTTATGTGGGCCGCGGCCTTGTCATCGGCAAAAGCGCCGACGGCAGAAAAGCCTGCTCGGCCTATTTCATCATGGGAAGGAGCGCCAACAGCCGCAACCGGATTTTTGCCGAGAGGGAGGGGGCGGTTTTTACCGAGCCTTTTGACGCTTCGAAGGTCGAAGATCCGAGTCTGATCATTTATGCCGCGGTGCGTTCCTTTGAAAACAAGCTGATTTTGACAAACGGCGACCAGACCGATACGATTGTCGAGGGGCTGGCCGCCGGCAAGAGCTTCGGCGAGGCGCTCACGGCGCGCTCTTTTGAGCCGGACGCCCCGAACTTTACCCCCCGCATCAGCGGCATTCTCTCCTTTGCCGACCGGGACTTTACTTACGAAATGAGCATCCTGAAGAGCGCCGACGAGAAGGGAAGCGCCTGCTGCCGCTTCACCTTCTCCTATCCGTCGCTTCCGGGACTCGGCCATTTTCTTCACACCTATGTGACCGACGGCAATCCGATTCCCACCTTCCAGGGTGAGCCGGAGCGCGTCGCGATTTACGACGACATCGACCGCTTTGCCGGTGAGCTCTGGGACGCGCTCGACGCGGACAACCGGATCTCGCTCTATGTGCGCTATACCGACCTTGAGACGGGGAAATACGAAACCCGCATGATCAACAAAAACCGATAAGGAAGAGGTATGCTGTGATGAAAGAATTTGAACTGAAGTATGGCTGCAACCCCAATCAGAAGCCCGCGAAGATTTTCATGAAGGACGGCTCCGATCTGCCCATCGAAATTCTTTCGGGCCGGCCCGGTTATATCAATTTCCTTGACGCCTTCAATTCCTGGCAGCTGGTGAAGGAACTCAAGGAGGCGCTCGGCCTTCCCGCCGTGACCTCTTTCAAGCATGTCAGCCCGACCTCCGCCGCCGTCGGCATCCCGCTTTCGGATACTCTGAAAAAATCCTGCTTTGTCGACGACATCGAAGGGCTTGACGACTCGCCGCTGGCCTGCGCCTATGCCCGCGCGCGGGGCACCGACCGGATGTGCTCGTTCGGAGACTGGGTGGCGCTTTCGGACGTATGCGACGTGACGACCGCCAAAATGCTCAAGCGCGAGGTTTCGGACGGCATCATCGCCCCCGGCTATGAGCCCGAGGCGCTCGAAATTCTGAAGAGCAAGAGAAAAGGAAACTACAACATCGTCCGGATCGATCCCTCCTACAGCCCCGCTCCGGTCGAACACAAGGACGTCTTCGGCATCACCTTCGAGCAGGGCCGGAACAATTTCAGGATCGACCGCGCTCTGCTCTCCAACCGGGTGACCGCAAGCAAGGAGCTTCCCGAAAGCGCGGTGCGCGATCTGATCGTCGCGCTGATCACGCTGAAATATACCCAGTCCAACTCGGTCTGCTACGCGGTGGACGGACAGGCCATCGGCGTCGGCGCCGGCCAGCAGTCGCGCATACACTGCACCCGTCTTGCCGGAACCAAGGCCGACACCTGGTTCCTCCGCCAGCACGAGAAGGTGCTGGCTCTGCCCTTTCTTGACACGCTCGGCCGCCCCGACCGGGACAACGTGATCGACGGCTATATCAACCAGAACGAGGAGGACGTCTGCGCCGACGGAAACTGGCAGAAGTACTTTACCCGCCGTCCCGAGCCCCTCACCCGCGAGGAGATCCGCGCCTACCTCGATACGCTCGACGGCGTATCGCTGGGCTCCGACGCCTTCTTCCCCTTCGGCGACAACATCGAGCGCGCCAAGCGAAGCGGCGTCCGGTATATCGCCGAGCCGGGCGGCTCGATCCGCGACGATCTGGTGATCGAGGCCTGCGACCGCTACGGCATGGTGATGGCCTTCACCGGCATGCGCCTCTTCCATCACTGAGAAAAAAATCGGCGATTGGCGCCGTATCAAAATCGGCACGCGAAAGGAAACGACGTTATGAAAATTATGGTTGTGGGGGGCGGCGGGAGAGAACACGCCATTATAAAAAAACTCAGAGAGAATCCCGCGGTCACCGAGATCTACGCCCTGCCGGGAAACGGGGGGATCGCCGCCGACGCGGTCTGTGTTCCGATCGGGGCGAAGGAGATTCCTTCCATCGTGGGCTTTGCCCGGGAAAATAAGATCGACTATGCCGTCGTGGCGCCCGACGATCCGCTTGTCCTCGGGGCGGTGAACGCTCTGGAGGCGGAGGGCATCCCCTGCTTCGGCCCGCGCGCCGAGGCGGCGATCATCGAAGGAAGCAAGGTTTTTGCCAAGAACCTGATGAAGAAATACGGCATCCCTACGGCGGCCTACGAGGTCTTTGACGATCCCGAAGCGGCGCTCGTCTATCTGGAAAGCGCGCCGCTTCCCGCGGTCATCAAGGCGGACGGGCTGGCCTTGGGCAAGGGCGTGCTCATCGCTCCGACAAAAGAGGCGGCGCGCGATGCGGTCAAGACGATCATGCAGGATAAGGCGTTCGGCAAGAGCGGCGAGAAGATCGTGATCGAGGAGTTCCTGACCGGCCCGGAGGTCTCGGTCCTCGCCTTTACCGACGGCAGAACGCTGGTTCCCATGGTCTCTTCAATGGACCACAAGAGAGCCGGCGACAACGACACCGGCCTCAACACCGGCGGTATGGGAACGGTGGCTCCCAATCCTTATTACACCGACGAGGTGGCCGCCCGCTGCATGGAGACGATCTTTCTTCCCACCGTGCGGGCGATGAATGCCGAGGGGCGCCCCTTCAAGGGATGTCTCTATTTTGGTCTGATGCTGACGCCGGACGGCCCCAAGGTGATCGAATACAACTGCCGCTTCGGCGATCCCGAGACGCAGGTGGTTCTGCCGCTTCTTGAAAGCGACCTTCTCACCGTCATGCAGGCGGTGACCGAGGGCAGGCTCTCTTCCTGTCCGGTGAAGTTTTCCGGCAAAAGCGCCTGCTGTGTCATCATGACCTCCGCAGGCTATCCGGAGAAGTATGAAAAGGGCTTTGTCATCACGATCCCGAAGGAACTGACCGATAAGGTCTATGTGGCGGGCGCCGCAGAGAAGGACGGGAAGCTGGTGACGGCCGGCGGCCGCGTGCTCGGTGTGACAGCGGTGGCCGACACGCTGGAAGAAGCGGTGCGTGACGCCTATTCCTATGTAAACGCCATTTCATTTGAGAATGCCTTCTGGCGGCAGGACATCGGGAAAAGGGCTCTTGCGGCCGCCCGGGGCTGTGACGAGACGGCCGGATCAAGAAGCGGCTGAAAAGAAAAACGCACAGCCCTGAAAACCGGGGCGGCGGCTTTTGACCGCACCGTGCGCCGGACAGTTCTTTTGGCCGCGCACCGGTGCGGAAGCCTGTTTTTTCGCCATCAACGATCATACAATCCGCAGACAATTTTTCCGGCAGCGCGCCGGTGAGCGATCGCTGAAAACGATCGGGGAACGATCAGGGAAAGGATTTTGTCAAGAGACATGGTATACAGAATTTATGTGGAAAAGAGGGAGGAGCTCGCTAACGAGGCGAGGGCGCTTCTCTCGGAGCTTCGCAATCTTCTCGGGATGACGGGACTTTCTTCGGTCCGTCTTTTCAACCGTTACGATGTGGAGAACATCACCGAGCCGCTTTTTGAAGAGGCGGTCCGCACCGTTTTTTCCGAACCGCAGCTCGACCTTGTGACCCGGGAGCTGCCGGCGGGCGGGGATGCGGTCTTCGCCGTGGAGTATCTGCCCGGGCAGTTTGACCAGCGGGCCGATTCCGCCGCGCAGTGCATTCAGATCCTATCGCAGGGCGAGCGCCCCGCAATCCGCACGGCCAAGGTCTATTTCCTCACCGGACGTCTGAGCGAAAAAGAGCTGGCCGAGATCAAGAAGTATGTAATCAATCCGGTGGAGGCGCGGGAAGCGTCGATGGAGCTGCCGAAGACGCTGCTTGCCCGCTACGAGATCCCCGAGTCGGTGGCCACGCTCGAGGGCTTCCGCGGGCTGGACGAGGCGGGGCTTGCCGCTTTTGTCAATGAGTACAGTCTGGCGATGGATCTCGACGACGTCCGCTTCTGCCGCGATTATTTTGCCTCGGAAAAGCGCGATCCCACCATCACCGAGATCCGGATGATCGACACCTACTGGTCGGATCACTGCCGGCACACCACCTTTCTCACCACCATCGACAAGGTGCGTTTTGAAGATGCGCTTCTGGAGGACGCCTATCGGGAATATCTTGCCGTGCGCGAGAAGCTCGGGCGGACCAAGCCGCAGAATCTCATGGACATCGCCACGCTGGCGGCGAAATATCTGAAAAAAGAGGGTCTGCTCGACAAGCTCGACGAGTCGGAGGAGATCAACGCCTGCACCGTCAAAATGGAGATCGAGGTGGACGGCGTGCGGGAGCCCTGGCTTCTTCTTTTCAAGAACGAGACCCATAACCATCCCACCGAAATCGAGCCCTTCGGAGGCGCCGCCACCTGCATCGGAGGCGCCATCCGTGACCCTCTTTCGGGGCGCTCCTATGTCTATGCAGCCATGCGTGTCACGGGTGCTGCCGATCCGACCCGTCCGGTTTCCGAGACGATCCGGGGCAAGCTGCCCCAGCGCAAGATCGTGCAGACGGCGGCGGCCGGTTATTCCTCCTACGGCAACCAGATCGGTCTTGCCACCGGTATCGTGAACGAGATCTATCACGAAGGCTATGCCGCCAAGCGCATGGAGATCGGGGCCATGATCGCGGCCGCACCGGCCGCCAACGTGCGGCGCGAGCGGCCGGCTGCGGGCGACGCGGTGATTCTCCTGGGAGGCCGCACCGGCCGCGATGGCTGCGGAGGGGCTACCGGCTCCTCGAAGAAGCATACCCTTTCCTCGCTCGAAACCTGCGGGGCCGAGGTGCAGAAGGGCAACGCGCCCGAGGAGCGGAAGCTGCAGCGTCTCTTCCGGAATCGAGAGGCCTGCCGCATGATCAAGCGCTGCAACGACTTCGGCGCCGGCGGCGTTTCGGTCGCCATCGGCGAATTGGCCGACGGCCTTTTCATCGACCTGAACGCCGTTCCGAAAAAGTACGAAGGTCTTGACGGAACCGAGCTCGCCATCAGCGAATCGCAGGAGAGAATGGCCGTCGTGGTCGAAGAGGCGGATGTCGGGCGTTTCATGGAGCTGGCGCTCTCCGAAAATCTGGAGGCCACCGTGGTGGCGCATGTGACTGACGACCGCCGTCTGCGCATGTGCTGGAACGGAAAGATCATCGTCGATCTCTCCCGGGAGTTTTTGAATTCCAACGGGGCGGAGAAGCATATCTCGATCGCGCCCGCCGCACCCGCCGCGTTTGACAGGCTGGCCGTCCGCGATTTTTCCGCCGGCTATCGGGCGC
>CALXKW010000107.1 GCA_944389045.1 uncultured Clostridia bacterium
CGGGTACGGCATTTTCATCGACAATATGCTGAAAATCATGCCCTAAACGGCGGGGCGCGCCAGAAGGTTCTCTTTCTCGGAATAAAGAGATCTTCTGGCGTTCTTTCGGTTTTGTGTTGGTCAAGCGCTTTTACGGGGTTTCGTTTCAGAAAAATGAAAAAAGTGAATATAAGCCTCTCTTTCTGTCGGCGGAGGTCTCTTTTTCCCCTTTGTTATTAGCGAAAAAAGTTTTTGGGGGCGGGATTGACTTTGTCGTGGGCGGATGGTATAATAGCGTAAATTAACCCAAAAGGAGTGCCGTATGCCGCGATTTTTTGTAGATCGAGAGGCTTTCGCCGAAAAAAAAGGCTGTGATGAGAACAGCGTTGTCATTCGGGGAGAGGACGCGGCGCATATCGCCCTTTCCCTGCGGATGGCGGTCGGAGAAACGCTCGTTCTTTCAGACGGAGAGGGAAGAGATTACGACGCGGTCATCGCCGCAGTCAGGCCGGACGCCGTGACCCTTTCGCTTCGCGCCAGCCGGCCATCCCGTTCCGAGCCGCCCTATGAAGCAACGCTCTATCAGTGTCTTCCCAAAGGGGAGAAGATGGAAACGGTGATCCAGAAGGCAGTGGAGTGCGGGGCCGCCTCGATCGTTCCGGTTCTTTCCTCTCGCTGTGTGGCGCAGCTGAAAGCCGAATCACGCGAAAAAAAGCTTCTTCGCTGGGAGAAAATAGCCCGCGAGGCGGCCAAGCAGACCGGCCGGGGAAAATTGGTTCCGATCCTCCCGCCGCTCTCTTACGCGCAGGCCCTCCGGGAAATGGCCGACGGGGATCTGTCCTTTCTCTGCTACGAGAGCGAGGAAGAGACGACTCTTTCCGCCTTTTTGCCTGAAAAAGAAAAAATGCCGGGCCGAATATCTTTTCTGATCGGCCCAGAAGGCGGGCTTTCCGACGAGGAGGTTTTGATGGCCCGCCAAGAAGGCATTCCCTCGGTCTCGCTCGGCAAAAGAATCCTTCGCACCGAAACGGCTTCGGGCTTTGTTCTGGCCGTTTTGGCCGGTCATTACGAACTTTGACCGATTCGGAAGACAATCTTTTGGGCAATATTGATAACTTGAACTGAAAATGCACAAAAAAAAGTAAATAATTTGTGAAATTACATAAAAACACTATTGATATTGCCCAAAAAAAGTTGTATAATACTGTCATAAAAGCCGAAAAAACGGTCGACAGGTGTTCGGTTTCTTTTGGATGACCGATGCCAAGGGAAAGGATGGAGGAGTTTTGTATGTCTAACAGGTTGTTTCAGGGAATCATCTATCAAATGAAGGATGCGGTGGACCGCGTGATCGGCGTTATAGACGATACAGGGATTGTCATTTCCTGCAGCGAGCTCGGACGCATCGGCGAGGCGAGGCAGGGAGTGCGGGAGGAACTGACCTATACTTCCGATGTAGTCGCCATGGGCGGCTATACCTACCGCGCGCTCAATACAGCGACCAAGAGCGAGTATATCGTTTTCGTCGAAGGTGAGGATCAGACGGCCGAGCGGCTTTCACTGATCCTGTCGATCTCTCTTCTGAATATCAAAAATCTGTACGATGACAAGCACGACAAGAGCTCCTTTATCAAGAACATCATTCTGGACAATATTCTGCCCAGCGATATCTACGCCAAGTCGAAGGAGCTTCACTTTGCCAACGACGTTTCCCGCGTGGTCTTTCTCATCAAGTTCAACGGCCGCAACGACATCATTCCCTACGACGTGATGCAGAACATGTTCCCCGGAAAAAACAAGGATTATGTGATCAACGTGGGGGAGCATGACAGCGTTCTGGTCAAGGAGGTGCGCCCGAATTACGAAATGCGGGAGATCGAGGAGATTGCCAAAAGCATTTCGGATACGATTTCGACCGAGTTCTATACCAAGGTTTCGGTCGGCATCGGCACGGTGGTGACCAACATCAAGGATCTGGCCCGTTCCTATAAAGAGGCGCAGGTGGCGCTCGAGGTAGGAAAGGTATTCGATACCGAAAAGGATATCATCAGCTACGACAATCTCGGCATCGGCCGCCTGATCTATCAGCTTCCCACCACGCTGTGCGAGATGTTCCTCCAGGAGGTCTTCAAAAAAGGGCCGCTGGAATCCCTCGACAAGGAGACGCTGATGACCATTCAGGCCTTTTTCGAGAACAATCTGAACGTCTCCGAGACCTCCCGGAAGCTTTTTGTTCACCGCAACACACTGGTCTATCGTCTGGAGAAGATCCGCAAGCTTACCGGACTGGATCTGCGCGAATTTGAACACGCCATCACCTTTAAGGTCGCTCTGATGGTCAAAAAATACCTCTCCTCCAAATCGATCAAGTAATCTCCGACGGAAGAGGCCGGGGAAGCTTCGTCGGGCTTTTCATCAGCAGCCCGCACCTCTCTGTGCAGGCTGTTGATGTTTGTTGTCCCGTTTCAGCTTTTTCTCCTAACCGCAGGTCCGTTTTTCTCATATCTCGATGTTCTTAGGCATAGAACTGTTTTCGTAAAGCCCCGAGAGAGCGGCATTTGACCGCTCTCTTCCGCATATAAGTTTTTCTTCAGAGAGCGTTCCCCTGTCGGGGCGTTTTCTGTATTTTACCAAGAAAGGTCTGTTCCGCATTGAAAAAAGAGATTTCCCTTCGCGCGGCGCTTCTTCTTGTACTGGCCGCTGTGCTTATCACCTTTTCTCTCACTCTGGCCGCGGGCTGCATACAAAAGGATCCTGCCGACGATTTTACACAGCCCGCCGATACGACGGAAGACGCCGCGCCGCCTTCCGATGCGCTTTTTGACGAGGAGAAGCTGCGGGAGGTCATCGAGAGGTTTCTTGCGGCTTCGGTAGGGGAGTTTGACCGGAACGGGATCACCGACGCGCTTCTGAAAGGATTTATTCTCGAAACAAACGACGATTACGCTTCTTACATGACCGCCGAGGAATATGCCGCCCACAATCAGTCCTATGTGGCCGGCTATGTGGGCATCGGCATCACGGTCACCTTAAACGCCGCCGGCGCCGTTGAGGTTCTCGATGTAACTCCCGATTCTCCGGCGGAGGATGCGGGCTTTCTTGTGGGCGACATTCTGACGGCTGTCGACGGAATTTCGCTGGAAGAGGCGGGGGATTCCTCTCTTCTCGACCGGGCGTCCGCCTTGATCCGCGGAGAAGAGGGAACGAAGGTTACGGTCGGCGTGCTTCGCGGCGGCAAGACCCTGACGCTGACCGCTGAGCGCCGCGCGGTCGAAAAGAGGTCGGTCCGCTACACTCTTTGCGAATACAACGGCCAGAAGGCCGCCTATCTCATGATTACCGGATTTGATCTCGCCACGCCGGTTCAATTTAAGGAGGCGGTGGACGATGCGGAGCAAAAGGGAGCCGATTTCTTCATTTTCGATGTCCGCAACAATCCCGGCGGCCTGCTTTCGAGCGTGGCCACGGTTCTCACCTACATCCTGCCCGACGATACGCTTCTGGCCACCACCGAGTACCGGGATTCTACGAGCGCTGTTTATACCGGCGGCTATGTCCGCGATGCTTATTTTGAGAACAACGGCTATTCCAACGAGACGCCCCAGCTTCTTGTCACCGACAACGGCGTGATCTCCTACAATTCCGCCTATGCCGAGCATGTGATCGACCGGCCCATGGCCGTTCTCATCAACGGCGGCAGCGCCAGCGCGGCCGAGCTTTTTACCGCCGCTCTGCGCGACTACGAGGTGGCCATTCCGGTTGGAGAGAACAGTTACGGCAAGGGCTGTATGCAGATCACCTATCCTTTTTCCGACGGTACGGCGCTGAAAGTGACCGTAGCGTACTACACGCCGCCCTGCGGAGTGAATTACGACAAAATGACCGACGGTCCGGTCGGCATCGCCCCCGCAGTCGAGGTGATTTTTACCGAAGAGGAGAGCCGTCGGAATCTCTATACGCTCGATCATCGGGAGGACCGCCAGTTTGTGGCTGCCTTCAACGCCCTGACAACAGGGGAAAAGCTTGAAGCGAAGACGGGCGGATAGCTTTCGTCCGGTCCCTTCAGAAAAGCTTCTCGTTTTCCCCAAAAAGCATTCACGAGAAAGCTGCACAAGAAAACTGCGCAAGAAAACTATGCAAGAAAGCTTCGCAAGAATTTTTCATAAAATCATTTCTGAGAGAGGAAAGGGCATCCTGCGGAAGAGAAACACCCCGCGCGGGTCTTTGTTTGTACCCTACGACCGGCCTTTTCCCGTATTATATGACCGATCATTCAATTTTTTATTCTATACAGCATGAAGGAGCATGGCAAAATGTCCAACGAAATCAAAGTAACCAATGAAGGTCTTCAAAAACTGAAAGACGAACTGAACTACCTCAAGGATGTGAAACGGAACGAAGTGGTGGAGGCCATCCGTCTGGCGCTCTCCTACGGAGACCTCTCCGAGAACAGCGAATACGACGAGGCAAAGACCGAGCAGGCCAAGGTGGAAAGCCGGATTCAGGAGCTGGAGGAGCTTCTGAAAAACGTGGTGGTTATCGAGGATCATGAGATCAAGACCGACACCGTCAACATCGGCGCCATCGTACAGGTGCGCAACGAAAATCTCGGAAAAGAACTCGAATACACCATCGTGGGCGCGACCGAGGCCAATCCTCTGAAGGGGCGTATTTCCGACCGCTCGCCCATCGGCAAGGCCCTTTTGAACCGCCGCACCGGCGATCTCGTCGAGGTGGAGACCCCCGCGGGCGTGGTCAATTTCAAAATTCTGAACATTCGGAAGTAAAAAGCCGTAGGAGAAGTCAATGGAAAACAATACGATACAGAATAAGGGCGGCGAACAGGATTTTTCCGAGCTGCTCCGGGTGCGCCGGGACAAGCTGGCCGCTCTGCGCGAGGCGGGAAAGGATCCGTTTGTCATCACCCGTTACGACGTGACGGCCGACAGCGCTTCGATTAAGAACAATTTTGAAGCCTTGGAGGGAAAGGAAGTCTCTCTGGCCGGACGGATCATGAGCCGCCGGATCATGGGAAAGGCTTCTTTTGTGGGCTTTTTTGACTCCGCCGGACAGATTCAGCTTTATATCAAGCGGGACGACGTAGGCGAGGAGGATTATGCCGCATTCAAAAAATGGGATATCGGGGATATTATCGGCGTTTCCGGCTTTGTCTTCAAAACCCAGACCGGAGAAATTTCGGTTCACGCAAGAAAAATTCTTCTGCTTTCGAAAAATCTGATTCCGCTTCCCGAGAAGTTTCACGGGCTTACCAACACCGATCTTCGCTATCGGCAGCGCTATCTCGATCTGATCGTCAATCCCGAGGTCAAAGACACGTTTGTCAAGCGTTCGAGGATCATCTCCGAAATCCGGAGCTTTCTCGAGGCACGCGGCTTTTTGGAGGTGGAGACTCCCTACCTGCACAGTCAGGCGGGGGGCGCGGCCGCACGGCCTTTTATTACGCATCACAATACGCTCGACATCGACCTCTATCTGCGGATCGCGCTTGAGCTGCATCTGAAGCGTCTGATCGTGGGAGGCTTCGACCGGGTCTATGAGATCGGGCGCGTTTTCCGCAACGAGGGCATGGACACGCGGCACAATCCCGAATTTACCCTGCTTGAGCTTTACCAAGCCTATACCGACTACGAGGGAATGATGGATCTGACCGAGGACATGTTCCGTCATCTTGCAAAAAAGGTTCTCGGCACGGCGGTGATTCCTTACGGCGAGTATACGATCGATCTCGAGTCTCCCTTTGCCCGCATGACCATGGCGGAGGCGGTTGAGAAGTACGCCGGGGTGGACTTTACCAAGATCTACACAATCGAGGAGGCACGGAAGGCGGCCGACGAGCATCATGTCGCGTATGAGAAGCGTCACGGCGTGGGAGATATTCTCAATCTTTTCTTCGAGGAGTTCTGCGAGGACAAGCTGATTCAGCCGACCTTCATCACCGGGCATCCGGTGGAGATCTCGCCCCTCGCCAAAAAGAACCCCAAGGATCCCCGTTATACCGAGCGGTTTGAGATCTTCATTCTGGGGCGCGAACACGGAAACGCTTTCTCCGAGCTGAACGATCCGATCGACCAGCGCGAGCGCTTCGAGCATCAGGCAGTGATGAAGGCACAGGGGGATGACGAGGCCTGCGGCGTGGATGAGGACTATCTCACCGCCATGGAATACGGTATGCCGCCCACCGGAGGGCTGGGCGTCGGCGTCGACCGTCTTGTTATGCTTCTGACCAATAACGCCTCGATCCGCGATGTTCTGCTTTTCCCGACAATGAAACCCTTGAAAGATGTAAATGCGGGAAATGATGTAGTAAAAAATACTCCTGAAACCGTCTCAAATGATGGTAAAGCTGAAGCGGAAAGGATAGATTTCTCTAAGGTGGAAATCGAGCCGTTATTCAAGGATTTTGTGGACTTTGAGACATTTTCCAAGTCTGATTTTCGGGCAGTCAAGGTGCTTGCCTGCGAAGCAGTGCCGAAGTCAAAGAAGCTTCTCAAATTCACACTGGACGATGGTAGTGGCGAAAACCGGACGATTTTAAGCGGGATTCACGAGTATTATGAGCCGGAGGAGCTGGTGGGCAAGACCTGCATTGCAATCGTAAACCTGCCGCCAAGACCGATGATGGGTATCGACTCCTGCGGTATGCTGATTTCCGCCGTACATCACGAGGAAGGCGAAGAAAAGCTCCATCTTCTGATGGTAGACGACCACATTCCGGCGGGCGCAAAACTTTATTAAGGGGTAGCGTTTTGCACTGATAACGGATGGGGTTTATAGCCGGAAAAAACCGAAGGTACATCTTTCCATTAAATTTACAGTTGGCGAGGGAAAGTGTGCAGAAAGTGCATTTTTACAAGTGGTACAAGAAATGAGGGCGGTGTCTGAATAGAAAGACATCGCCCTTTTCGATTAAAAGAAAAA
Organism: uncultured Clostridia bacterium; assembly: GCA_944389045.1. Lineage (GTDB taxonomy): Bacteria > Bacillota > Clostridia > Oscillospirales > CAG-272 > RGIG1993. The sequence continues at coordinate 6,919 of CALXKW010000107.1, forward strand.
AATATTCTCCTTTTTAACTGCAAACTTATGCTAACGACCTGAATGTTAATATGCGTTGCTTGCAGCAACGGCTTGTCTCATATATAATCATGGTAACGACTGAAAGAAAGGTGGTTATCCCTAATGCTAAATGAAAATATTAAATTGATCAGAAAATCAAAAGGTCTTTCGCAAGAAGAACTTGCTGTCAAGCTGAATGTGGTACGGCAAACAATTTCTAAATGGGAAAAAGGCTTGTCCGTCCCCGATTCGGATATGCTGATTTCCCTATCGGATGCATTGGAAACACCCGTAAGCACTTTGCTTGGAGCAACAGTTGTCGAGGCAAAGATGGACGACTTAAAAGTGATTTCCGAAAAGCTTGAGATCATAAATCTGCAGCTCGCACAAAGAAAAAAAACGAGACGGAAAATAGTTCATTGGATTTTTATCGCATCGTGCGCGGCTATAGTGTTTGTTTTTGGAGTCTTGGCAGTATTAAATAGTCCTTATCTGGGGTGGGATTACAGTGATCCTGAAACCGCCGTTGTCGGAGTGGCTTTTCACGCGCTTGAGTGGGTGTTTGTCAGAATCGCACCGGTTGCCTTGATTGGAGCTATTGTCGGGGCTTTTTTGACACGAGAGAGAGGATAAGAGCAAAACGCATAGTCCTTCTCTTTCTTTCTGCCAAGTTGCTAAGCGAAGAAGCGGGAATTGACATCGGTTTCGCGATATGTGATGCAAGCGGTTTTTCGAAATTTGAGGCCTTTCTGTGCTTGTGACAGACTAAATGCCCCTGTTCAACCTGCCAGGTGCGAAGAATATAGTTTCTATATTGCATGTTCTATTTTGCAAAAAGCCTGAAGAAATGTCAAACTGTGTTTTACCCAAGGAAGAGTCCTGTTAGAAACAGGGCTCTTTTTTTATGATAAAACACATTTTTAGCACGAATATCGTTTTTATCGTTTTTTCGCATATGAGCGGACTTTTATTTTTGCCATTGCGATGGCGGAAAAGTCTATAATCCGTCAGGATTGTTTTTTTGTCAAATTTCACAAATGTATTGTGTATTTTAATTGGATTTTAAAACAAAATGTATTGACATAGGATGAATAATATGTTAAAATTTTCATATACAGGAGAGAAAAACGATGAAACGGTCTTATTTTACAAAATTTTTATCTGTGTTTTTAGCGGTTCTCACCCTGTTGATGACAGTT
>CALXKW010000108.1 GCA_944389045.1 uncultured Clostridia bacterium
TGTACGCCTACTGCTCCAACAATCCGGTGATGTTTGTCGATCCGACCGGGGAAGGAATTTGGAGTTCAATAAAGGAAGGGGCAAAAGAAGTTTGGAATTATGGAAAAAAAGTTGTTGTAAATGCATGGAAAAGTCTGGATGGTAATATAGGAATAAATTCAGGATTCTTTGGAGGAGTTACAACTGGTCTAATTGGTATTAATTTTGGGTCGTATTTTGGCCCATCAATTATATTAAGCGATGGCAAAGTAGAAGTAGGAACTTTAATGAGAACTGAAGTATCTATTAGCATTTTTATAATTACAATAGGTGTTATGTATGATGGCTTTGAATCATACACAAATGAAGAAAGTAATCAGGATTCTGGTTGGTATTTTTTTCATCGTCGCTTAATATTGCTTCCGCAGCAATCTCATTTGGCTTTGGAGCACATTATGGATTATCGTTTGATTTAATAGAATTTATTGAACGAATGAGCGAGGAAAGTGATTAGGTAGATTAGATCAATTGAGAGGAATGGTTATTCAGATTATGATACAAAAAACGCAACAAGATTTACTTGCTTGGAGAATATTGGCGTTTTTAATTGATGGCTATATTATTATCGGTATTACAATTGTTTCAATATTAATAATTCGCCTAAAATTTTTCCTTTCTCTTGGAGAAACGGAGACAACACTTATTATCTTCTTAATACAATCAATATTGCTAACTTTTAAGGATGTTTTTGGAATCGGAAAGCGTATCATGCATTTAGAAGTAATCGATGAAAGAACAGGGACAAAAGCATCATGGTATAAAAGAGTATACCGTAATATTCCTTTAGTGTTTTTACATCCAATTGAGTTGATTTTGGCCATCTGTAGTCGGCGCATAGGAGATAAAATGGCGAAAACATCAGTTGAGAAAAAGCAAGATCAAAGAAGTAAAATTCAAAGGAATAAGTGAATAAAAATACTCTATAAAATTTTGCACATATTTCTCAATATTTCGTTAATTTGTAAAGTACGAGAAAATAATTGGAAAGCACAAGTAAGATGGAATAACGTCTTTTAACAATTAGTAAAAGAACAAATCTAAACGGAATTCAGTCTGTCGATAAACACCTATTTAGTAAGAGCAAAGATGGGTTTATCGACAGACTGCAATTCCCCGGGGAAAAGCCTTCGAGAAGCGAGAAAAAACGGATTGTTCCCTGCGACACTTGATCGGGTACAACCTGTACGCCTACTGCTCCAACAACCCGGTGATGCGGAAGGATACCGGAGGGGAGTTCTGGGATACGGTCTTTGATCTGGTATCGCTGACGTTCAGCGTGATCGACGTGATTAACAATCCGGACGATCCGTGGGCCTGGGTGGGCCTTGCCGGGGATCTGGTCGATGTGATCGTGCCCTGCGTCGGAGGCATGGGCGAGGCCACCGGAGCGGTTTCCAGAGAAAAGAGGGCTGTTGATCTGCGGGCAACTGTGGCGACACGTCTATGGTAATCCTACAAACAAAAGCCTGGTTTCTTTTCAAAATGCCTTGAAAAGATCGAGAAAATGGTATATAATAAAACGATAATTCCTATTTTCGATGTAGAAAGGCTTTTTTGGAATGAAACTTGGTATTGTGGGCCTGCCGAACGTGGGCAAGAGCACGCTCTTTAACGCTTTGACAAACGCCGGTGCTCCCTCGGAAAACTATCCCTTTTGCACCATCGAGCCCAATGTAGGCGTGGTGACCGTTCCCGACGCGCGGCTGGACTTTCTTGCGGAGCTGTACAAGCCCGAAAAATATACTCCCGCCGTCATCGAGTTCGTGGATATCGCGGGTCTTGTCAAGGGCGCCTCCAAAGGGGAGGGGCTGGGAAACAAATTTCTCGGACATATCCGGGCGGTGGATGCGATCGTTCATGTGGTGCGCTGTTTTGAAGATGAAAACATTGTGCATGTCGACGGCGACGTGAATCCTCTGCGCGACATCGAGACCATCAATCTCGAGCTGATCTTTGCCGATCTGGAGGTCCTCGAGCGCAGAATCGACCGGACGAAAAAGCTGATGAAGGGAGATAAGACGCTGGCATCGGAATTGGCGCTGTTGGAGAAGGTTCAGGCAGCGCTGACCGAGGGAAAGCCCGCGCGGATGGTTCGTCCCGAGACCCCCGAGGAGGAGGCTTTCCTTTCCTCATTGGAGCTTTTGACGAGCAAACCGGTTTTGTATGCCGCCAACATCGGCGAGGATATGGTGAGCGATCCCGAAAAGAGCGAGCCCTACCGCCGTCTCAAGGCTTTTGCCGACGCCGAGCACGCAGGCGTGCTTCCGGTCTGTGCGGAGATCGAGGCGGAGATTGCCGAGCTTGCGCCCGAAGAGAAGAAGGAATTTCTGGCCGACCTCGGGATCGCGGAAGGCGGACTTGACCGCCTGATCCGCGCCAGCTATTCGCTTCTCGGCCTGATCAGCTATCTCACCGCGGGTCCGAAAGAGGTGCGTGCCTGGACGATCCGCAAGGGAACCAAGGCGCCGCAGGCCGCGGGCAAGATTCACAGCGATTTTGAGCGTGGGTTTATCCGTGCGGAGGTGGTGGCTTTTGACGATCTTGCCGCTCTCGGTTCGATGAATGCGGCGCGCGAGAAGGGACTTGTCCGCAGCGAGGGCAAGGACTATGTCATTGCCGACGGCGACATCGTTCTGTTCCGCTTTAATGTCTGAGGCAGAAAGCGCGGCGGTAAAATCGCGCTGAAAGAAACGAGTCTTCAACAAATATATGCGGTATAAAGCGAGCTTTTGACGCTCTCCTTTTAAAACGCCGAGAAGACGACCTGTAACGCTTCATGAGTGTGCGGACCGTGCAAACGAAAATGGATTCGAAAAAAGCAGAAAGGGAGAGGAACGGGTATGAACAAAAAAAAGGCTGTTTTGAAAAGTGTTTTTTTTCGCTACTCGCTCTCGCTGGTGGTGGTGATTCTTCTCTCCTTTGTGGTTTTGATCGCCGTGGTGAATTTTGTGATCGGCGCTTATTATGTGGATATCCGCCAAAAAGAGCTGGCACGGCTGGCCTCCTCCGGCGCCGAGCTGATTAAGATCGATTACAAGTTATACATAGAGAAAAACGGAACTTCCGAGGGGTTGATCGATATCGACAACATCGATCTGAGGGAACGGATTTCCGCATTGTCCAACGGAACCGATATGTTTATCTTTGTGACCGATCGGGAAGGAAATGTCGAAAGCTTTGACAACTCGGCTTCGGAGCTTCGCGACGTACTGGTAGATCCCGCGATCAGCGGCAGTCTTTCGCAAAACCGGGATGTCGAAGGAATATCCGACTGCGGGGTCTTTTACGAAGAACATTATTATTACGGCATGGAGGTTCGGAATCGGCAGAATCAATATATCGCCACGGTCTACGCCTGCATTCCCGCCACGCTGGTGAAGGCGCCGGTCTCGGTCATTATGCGGATTTTTATTGTGGTGTGTCTTGGGGTATTGTTGGCCGCGGTAATTCTTTCCTATTTTGTCAGCGGGAGGATCACGCATCCTCTGGCCGAGATGAGCCGTGCGGCAAAAGCCTTTGCCGCGGGCGATTTTACGGTGCGTGTCCCCGTGCGGGGCGGCAGTGAAATTGCAGAGTTTGCCTCCGTCTTTAACGATATGGCAGAAAGCCTTGAGAATATGGACCAGACGCGCAACGATTTTATCGCCAACGTCTCGCACGATCTTCGCTCGCCCATGACCTCCATCTCAGGGTTTGTCGACGGGATGCTTACCGGTGTGATTCCGCCCGAAAAACATGACCATTATCTCCGCATCGTTCTGAACGAAACCAAGCGGCTTTCCCGTCTTGTGGCCGCGCTTCTCGACATATCGCGTATTCAGGCCGGGGAGCGGAAGTTTCATATGGCCTCCTTCGACATCTGTGAGATGGCCCGCCAGATCATCATTTCCTTTGAAAATCGCATCGAGGAGAAAAATCTCGATGTGATGTTTGACGCGGAGGAGGACCGCATCTATGTGACGGCCGATCTGGAGGCCATTTATCAGGTGCTTTACAATCTCTGTGACAACGCCACAAAGTTTGCTGCCGACGGAAAGAGGTTTACGGTGTCGATCCGCGAGAAAAAGGGAAAGGTGTTTGTGCGGGTCTTCAACGAGGGCGAGGGAATCGCAGATGAAGACAAAAAGCATATTTTTGAGCGATTTTACAAAGGCGACAAAAGTCGGGGCCTTGACAAGAGTGGGACCGGGCTGGGAATGTATATCGTCAAGACGATACTCGATGCTCACGGCGAAACGATCGAACTGGAGAGCCGGCAGGGCGAATACTGCGCCTTTACCTTTACGCTGACAAAAGACAATTCCTCGGGGAAAAAGAACGACAAAAGGATGGGAGATTGACATGCTGCCGAAAAAGAGTCAGCTTGCTTTTTTGGACTGGGAGCTCGGAATTTTCTTTCATTTTGGGATCCGCAGTTTTTTTCAAGGAAGTGAGGACTGGGACGAAAAGCCGATGCCCGCCTCGTCCTTCTGCCCCGACGCGCTCGACTGCGACAGCTGGATCCGGACCGCGAAGGAAGCCGGCGCGCGCTATGCGATTCTTACCTGCAAGCATCACGATGGGTTCGCCAACTGGCCCACGCGCTTTTCCGACTATTCGGTTGCCTCCTCACCGTTTCGTGCGGGAAAGGGGGATGTCGTGCGGGAGTTTACGGATGCCTGCCGCCGGGGCGGCCTGAAGGTGGGCCTTTATTACTCCCCCGCCCAATGGGGCGGCGAGACGGCCTGCTGGAGCGGCAGGGAGCCTTCGGAAAGGGACGCGCGCTACGACGATTATTTTGTCGGACAGATTACCGAGCTTCTCACCGGCTACGGCCGGATAGACTATCTTTGGTTTGACGCCTGCGGCTCCGGCAATCACCGTTATGACCGGGAAAGGATCGTATCGGTCATCCGTTCGCTTCAGCCCGACATCCTTCTTTTCAATATGTGGGATCCCGACGTGCGCTGGGTGGGCAACGAGGACGGCATCGCTACAACCCCCAACTCGATTATCGCGGAGGAAACCGATCAGGAACGCTTTCTTCCGCGCTTTCTTCCGGCCGAGTGTGACTGCAAGCTCAGAAGCACCTGGTTTGACTGCGCCGACAACGAAAACACCCTGAAAAGTCTCGACGAGCTTATCGGTATGTACGAGTATTCGGTGGGAAGGGGATCGAATCTTCTTCTGAACGTGGGACCGAACCGTAGCGGACTTCTCAATCCTTCCGATGCCGCCCGCCTGCGGGAGTTCGGCGAGGCGCTGAAGAAACGCTACGAAACGCCGCTCCCCTTCGTCCGGAAGGAGAAGGCTCTTGTCTATTCCGGTCCGGCGACCTGCGAGAGGAAGGGTTGTCTTGTGGACACCGTGATTCTCGGCGAAGATCTTTCGGGCGGCGAGGGTTCGGTCTCCTACCGGCTTTTTGCCCGGGCCTCCGGTTCCTCCTTTCCGGTCTGCCTTCTGCGGGGCGACCGAATCGGGCACAAGGCGATTCTGCATTTCCCGCCGATTTTGACCGACCGCCTCTGGGTCGAAATCGAAGAGCAAAGAGCGCCGGTCGTTCTGACCGATTTTCGCGCTTTTCGTCTTTCGTGAATTTTGCGGCCTTTTTTAGCTCTGGCGGCGGCGCGGTAAAAAGAGAGGAAAAACCCGATTTAAAAACGGCAATGGGGAAAAAGCCCAGATCCTATAGCAAATAAAAATTAAAACTTAATATGAATTGTTAAGCGGTAAAATATAGTGCCTTTCGCAGACCCATATTTTAATCTGTAAAAAACAAAAGCTGACCCCGACATTATGAGGCAACCGCCACTTACAAAACACTTCAAACGCATTTAGGGAGGCGCTTATGTTCAGGGAAATGAGAAGAAAAAGGCAGATACTTTCCAAAGAGCTCTGCGAAACTATACTCAAAAATGGAAAAACGGGCGTACTTGCTTTGCTCGGCGACCACGATTACCCCTATGCCGTGCCGCTCAACTACTGTTATAAAAATGGAAAAATCTATTTTCATTGTGCTAAGAGCGGGCATAAGATTGACGCCATAAAAAAGTGCGAAAAAGCGAGCTTCTGTGTTATTGCACAAGACGATATTGTTCCTGAAAAGTTTACTACCTACTTTCGCAGTGTCATAGCGTTCGGTAAGGTTCGAATTATTTCAGACGAAAGTGAAAAACTTGATGCAATAAACAGTCTGACGATAAAATATTGCCCTGATGAAAATGCTGAGGCAAGACTGAAAGAAATCGAATATGAATATCCCGCACTATGTATGCTCGAATTTACCATAGAGCATTTGTCAGGAAAACAGGCTATTGAGCTTTGCAAATAATTGGTATTTGCAAAATATTATAATCAAAGCGAAAGTTGCCTGTATTCTTTTGCCGTACTTTGTACGGCGTATCCCTCTACCGGGCATAGCAAAGGACATGAGAAAAGGCATGGCTTTTACGCCATGCCTTAAACTTATTTTACAGCGACAGCTTTATCAAAATTCCCTATGGAAACTGCGCTAAACTTCCGCCGCTGTTTTTTGGGGATTTTATGGCTTACTGTGCCTACGACTTCGGAGAAGGGGTCGGGGACATGGGGTTCCGCAGAGCTTCGACGGCGCTTTTATAATCGGATTGAGTGAAGACCGCCGAACCCGCCACTAGGATATCCGCCCCGGCTGCGATGCAGAGAGGCGCAGTTTCGGCATTGATGCCGCCGTCCACTTCGATCGAGAAGGCAAGCCCGAGCTGCTCGCGCAGAGAAAACAACCGACGGATTTTATCTGTGGCCTCGGGGATAAATTTCTGTCCGCCGAAGCCCGGCTCCACCGACATGATCAGCACCGTGTCGCACTGCGCGAGATAAGGGCAGAGCACCGTTACCGGGGTGGCGGGCTTGATTGAGAGGCCGGCAAGGCAGTTTCTTTTCCGGATGGCGTCGAGCGTTTGGGATACCTTACGCGCGGCCTCGAGATGGATCGTGATGAGATCGGCGCCCGCTTCGGCAAAGTCGTCGAGATAGCGCATCGGTTCGTCGATCATCAGATGAACGTCGAAGAAGAGCGGGGCAGCCGGACGGAGAGCCCGGATCACCGGCGCGCCGAAGGTGATGTTGGGAACAAAGCGGCCGTCCATCACGTCGAGGTGAAGCATATCCGCGCCGGCAGCATTGATTTTTTTGACCTCTTCCCCCAGACGCGAAAAATCAGCGGAAAGAAGCGAAGGGGAGATTTTGACCATAGTACGGCGACATCCTTTCTTTTAGAAAAAACAAAAATCTTTTTTTCTTCGATTCCGGGGCTTACGGATTTCTTCCCGGGCCTGATTTGCCGGGAAAGGGCGCGCGGAACAGATTTTTGCGCTTCTCCTTTTGGGCGGCGCGGTGACACAAGTTTTTTACCCTCCCATATTATACTAAGGGCAGGGAAAAATACGGCTGAACAATCCAATTGGGGAGCGCCGGAGCCTTGGGCCCCGGCAAGGAAAAGGACTGTATGCAAAAGAAAAAGTTGGATATGTCTTGCCTTTCAATAGGGGCTGTTTTCGAACAGCCCCGCTTTTTTTTCGTCACCTTGCGGGAGCGGGAGGTTACCGTTGCAAACGGATACCGTCTCTGCGGCCGGTTTTCCGGCGAAGGAAGTGAGCGTTACGGCGCTTTTTCTGTTCGGCGCTCTTTCAGGGTCTTTCCAGAAGACAGACCGCATGGGCGGCGATGCCCTCGCCCCTTCCGGTGAAGCCCAGCCTCTCCTCGGTGGTGGCCTTGACACTGACGTCTTCGGGTGGGATCTTCAGCACGCGCGCGAGGTTGTCCCGCATGGCGGAAAGGTGAGGGAAAAGCTTCGGCTTCTGAGCGATGACCGTGGCGTCGATGTTGCCGACGCGGTATCCCCTTTCTGCGAGGCGCTTTTGCGTATCCTGCAAGAGAAGAAGGCTGTCGATATTGAGAAAAGCGTCGTCGGTATCGGGATAGAGGCATCCGGTCTCGCCGAGCGAAGCGGCTCCGAGCTGGGGGCTGATCGCCGCGTTAGTCAGAACGTCCGCGTCGGAGTCGCCGTCCAGGCCCTATTCGAAGCGGATCCTCCCTCATCCGATGATCATCGTCC
>CALXKW010000109.1 GCA_944389045.1 uncultured Clostridia bacterium
TTGTGCAAAGGGCATTGGGTTACGCACCGAGAACGGTGCGGCCTGATGTCTTTTTTGATTTCTATAACAAATTGTGCGAGCTGTGTAATTCCTCAGAAATCACACCTGAAACAGAAAACAAACTTCTTGCGCTGATTGATGAAATTCATTCGGAGCTTTTACTGCCCGAAAAAGAAACCGTAAAACAAATTAAGAACGGGATTGAGGGTAAATCGTCGGGGTCCCCGCAAAGCCTGCTTTGTGGGGAAAAGGAGCATCCACGAAGTGATGAGTCTTTCGGCATTTATGACGAAAGCGATAAACGGAGTGTGATGTGACGTGGCTACCACCGGATTCTGGCCTGTCAAAAACAGGTTAAAAGAAGTAATCGACTATGCCCGTAATCCTGATAAGACCACCGATAAAAAGTTCTTAGATGAGGATTTATATGCGGCACTCCGTTATGTTGAGAATGATAAAAAGACGGATCAAACGATGTATGTTTCGGGTATCAACTGTCCGAAGCAGAGAGCCTACCAATGTATGATGGCAACCAAACGGCGGTACGGCAAGCTCGGCGGGTATGTCGCCTATCACGGGTATCGGAGTTTTGTATCCGGCGAAGTCACTCTCGCCGAAGCGCACCAAATTGGATTGGAAACGGCAAGGCGTATAGAAACTGTACCGACAATCGTAAAAGACCTTGACCGCAATGAAGCGGTCATTTTTCTTGTAGACAGTAATTTACAGCGGGAAAATATCCTGCCGAGTGAAAAAGCGTTTGCTTATAAAATGAAATTAGAAGCTCTCAAACATCAGGGTAAGACTTCTGTTCAAGTTGAACAGAAGTTATCACGCACTATTGTGGCAGAAAGTTGTGGTGTATGTAATAAGCGGTATATCGGTGTTTATCTTTACAAAGGTCAGGAGACACCGGGCGGAATGCCACGAATTTTGGATGATGATTTGTTCTATCGGGTGCAGGCACTTATGAATAAGAACAAATCCGCACCCGCCCGCACACACGGAGAGGGAGAATATCTTTTCCGCTGTCATATCAACTATTTTTGCCGTTTCGCTTATAGAAAAAAATTCTTTCATTTCTGCAATTTCCCTCTTGACTTTTGTGTTACACAAAGGTTTATAATCGTTATAGCACCGCCGACAAACCATGTCAAGGTTAGATTTAGGAGGATTTTGTAATGAAAAAATTAACTGTATTATTGGCGATTGTCAGCATAATGGTTTTTGTGCTTTCGGGCTGTTCCAAGGGCGAAACGTTTACGGAGAAAGGATACCAATCGGGTGAGAGCGAAATAGAAAATATCGTAATTCAAGTGACCGATCGAGAACTGGAAATCAGCGCATCGGAAGATGATCAGATCCACATTGATTATTTTGACAGTGAAAAAGAGTATCTCGATATTTCCGTGTCCTCAAGCAACGAATTGACAGTCCGGTTGGTTACCGATAAAGAGTGGACCGATTGGATCGGTACAAAGCCGGCGGCAGAATACCGAAAAATAAAAATTAAAATACCGAATCATCTGCTTGCCGGATTAACGGCGAATACGACGAATGAAGCAATTACAATATCGTCGTTATCGTTTATGGAAAACGTAAATCTGACAACGAACGGCGGAGATATCGTTTGTGAGTCGATCGATGTGGGCAAGGGCATCACTTTGACCGCCAAAAACGGCGATATAACGGGTTCGGTGATAGGTGGCTGGGATGACTTTTCTATCGCTTGTGAAATAAAAAAAGGAGAATGCAATCTGCCTGCAAAGAAAGAGGGCGGCGAAAAATATTTTTCTGCTGACTGCAACAACGGCAATATCAATATTGAGTTTGTAGAATAAAAAACTGCACGGCACGTCCTGATTTAGGCATCAAATTTCCAAAGGCTGACGGCGGTCAGCGATGGAAACAAAGATTTGCTGAAAAATATGACCCCTATTGCGTTTTTTCGCAATAGGGGTCCGGTTTTTGCAGGACGATGTATTTTGCGAGAGAAAGAGAAGGAATAGAAATCGCTTGGAACGGCAATCGGGAGCAATGGACAGGCGTTTGGAAATCAAAGAAGGGAAAAGATAAAGAAAAGACGGATTCATGTGCATTTTGATGACTTTTATGGGAAAGTGCTTGACGGGTTTTAGAGGATATGATAAAATATCCCATAAGATTTCCCGACGGCCTCGCATCGGACAACGCGGGCCGAGACAATTTTCTGTCCGAAAAAAAGAAAGAGAGAACGACAAATGAAAGTAGAAAAGCGCTACCTGATTCTTCCCATCGGCTATGAAGCCAGAGGGAAAAAGCTATGCCTTTACCGGGGCGGGGAGCTCGTCGCGGAGGCCGATCTTCCGCTCGACACGGTCTGTCCGGATTACGAGCTCTATTGGGATCTTTCGGCCCGGCTCGGAGAGGAGCTCTGCCTTGAAATCGAGCCCGAGATCGATTTTGTCCCCCGTTTTGCCGATGAGGCGCCGGAGGGGTCGGTCGTCGGAAAGCCGGGCGGCGTTTCTTTTGACGAAAAATACCGGCCGCAGACCCGTTTTTCTCCTCAGAAGGGCTGGATGAACGATCCGAACGGGCTGGTTTACGACGGAGAGCGCTACCATCTGTTCTTCCAGCACAATCCCTTCTCCCACAGGTGGTCGAACATGCACTGGGGGCACGCGGTCAGCGACGACCTTCTTCACTGGGAGGAAAAAGAGCCCGCTCTTTCGCCCGACGCACTCGGCACGATCTATTCCGGTTCGGCCGTTATGGACCGGGAGAACCGTTCGGGACTCGGTAAGGACGGGAAAGCGGCCATGCTTCTTTTCTATACGGCGGCGGGCGGTACCTCACGGCGCTCGAAGGGGGCGCGTTTTACGCAGTGCCTGGCCTACAGCACCGACGGCGGAAAGACCTTCAAGAAATATCCGGGCAACCCGGTGGTATCGCACCGCGAGGCGGAAAACCGGGATCCCAAGGTGATCTATGTCCCTGAGATCTCCGCTTATGTTATGGCGATTTATCTGGACGGAAACCGTTATGCGCTCCTTCGTTCCGAGAACTTCCTCGACTGGACCTTTCTTCAGGAGCTCACGCTTCCCGACGACGCCGAATGCCCCGACCTCTATCCCCTCTCTTGGGACGGGGATCCCTCGGCGCGCTATTGGGTTTTCTCGGGCGCGTCCGACCGCTATGTGATCGGCTCTTTTTCGGAAGGCGTTTTCAGGCCTCTCTTTGAGACCGGGCGCCTTCACTACGGACGGAACAGCTATGCGGCGCAGACCTTTTCGGATATCCCCGCATCGGACGGCCGCCGGATCCGGCTTTCCTGGAACACCATGCAGACGCCGGGTACCCGGTTTTGCTGTTCGCTCTGCACGCCCTGCGAAATGCGGCTGAAAAAGATCGGCGAAAGGCCGGTTCTGACTGCGTGGCCGATCCGCGAGATGCGAAGCCTCTTTCTTGCGGAAGAGAAGCTGGCACTGCAAAATATCGGCGTGGGAAAGAGAACGCTCAGCCGCCGCGCCGCAAAACCGCAGTGGATGGAGTTCGAGGTCGAAACCACGTCCGATGCGCTCTTCTCCCTCTCGCTCTTCGGCGAGCGTGTGGAGGTGAACGCCGCCGAAAACACGCTGAGCTGTCTGGGAACGGTCCTTCCGCTCGGCGGCATGGCGGGGAAGATGCATTTCCTTCTTCTGGCGGATGCTACCGGTTTTGAGATCTTTGCCGGACAGGGAGAGGCCTTCTCCAGTCTGGGCTTCTTGGCCGACGAAAGTCTATCCTCGCTTACGCTCGACGTCCGGTGCGGCGCGGTCGAATCGCTTCGGGCCTCTCTTGCCTCTCTTTCCTCGGTCTGGCATACGACTTAGGAGGGCGGTATGAAAGCTTCCGATTCCTTTCTGAGTTATCCCGCTCTGGTCGGCTATCTGACCGATCTTGCCCGTCTTTCTAACATGCCCTTACCCGAAGAGCGCTCGGGTGAGGCGACCTCTTACGAAAAGATTTCGCGTTATGACGAGACTTTCGGCTATCTTGACTGGGCCGCCAACAACGACAACGGCAGCGACACGCTCCGCACCGAGGACGGAGGATATCTGGCGGCCGACCTCAAAGGCTCGGGCGCCCTTGTGCGGATCTGGTCGGCCGATCCCCGCCGGGGGCATGTGAAGATCTATCTCGACGGCTCCGACCGTCCGGCGGTGGATATGCCCTTCGCCGATCTTTTCGGGACGGGCGGGCCGCCCTTTCACTTACCCTCTCTCTGCTATGAGGCCAGCCGGGGGAAGAACTGCTACATCCCGATTCCCTATCAAAAGTCCTGCCGGGTGGTTCTGTACGATGACTGGGGACTCTACTACCACTTCGGCTATCTCTCTTTTCCGCCGCAGACCCGTGTCAATTCCTTCTCTCTGCCGCTTGATCCCGAGGACCTCGCGGCCCTTGAAAAGGCCGACCGCTTTTTGACGCATTCTCTCGGATGCTCTCCCTATTCCTTCGCAGACGAAGAGACCTTCCAAAAATGCGTCCGCATACCGGCCGGAGGGCGCGTTACGCTGCTTTTCTCCGAGGGTCCCGGAGCGGTGACGGGAATCCGCATGACGCTCGGCGGGCTGACGGAGCGCGGAGAGGACTGGCAGGCCCTTTCCTCCCTGGCGCTCTCTGCCTACTGGGACGGGGAAGCGAGTCCGTCTGTTTTCAGCACGCTGGGAGGCTTTTTTTGCTCGGTGACCGGGCTTTCTCCCTCGCTCTCTCTTCCGGTCGGCGTGAGAGAGGATAAGACGCTCTACAGCTATTGGTTCATGCCCTTTGAGAACGGGGCCGAAATCCTTCTTGAGAATAACGGCGCGCGCGATTACGAGATTTCCTATGAGATATCGTCGATTCCGCTTTCCCGCGAAGAGGCGGCGGACCGTCTGCGCTTTCACGCCAAATGGAACCGGGCGGCCGACCCTGTGAAAAACGACCGCTGGCCCGACGCCCTGTTTCTCTCAACCTTGGGGAAGGGGCGCTTCGTTGGGACATCGCTTCATGTGTATAAGGCGATCGGACGCGGGGATCCCGCCTACGGCCCGGACTGGTGGTGGGGAGAGGGGGACGAGAAGTTCTTTGTGGACGGCGAGAGATTTCCCTCCTGGTTCGGGACCGGATCGGAGGACTATTTCGGCTACGCCTGGGGATGCTGGAAGCCCTTTTCGCGTCCCTATCACAGTCAGCCTTTTACAAACGGGGGGATGTTCGGCGTGGGAAACCGCCTGAACAACCGCTTCCATATCGTGGACAGCGTACCCTTTTCGTCGTCTTTCCGTGGTTTTTTGGAGAAATATCATCGGGACGGCTACGCCAACTGGGCATTCACAAATTTCTGGTATCTTGACAGGGAAGGCGTGGATCCCTATCGGCCGGTGAGTCTTTGGGAGCGCAGCTCTTATTATCGGATTCCTTATCCCCAATCTGCCTCTTTCCTTGAAGGAGAGGAGCTTCCGATAATCGAGGCGTCCGGAATGCTGCGTGCCGAGGTTCAGACGATGGAGGCGTTTTCGTCCGATTGCTGGAGCGGCGGCGCACAGCTTTTCCTGATGAGCGAAAGGGCCGGAGATTATGTAAAGTTCTGGATCTCTATTCCCGCCGCAGGGAAGTATGCCTTCCTTTTCCGGCTGACCGCAGCCCCCGATTACGGTATTGTTCAGCACGCTCTCGACGGCGAGGGGTTGGGCGGGGCGATCGATCTGTTCGCTCCTGTCGTCTCCCGCGCCGAAGAATATCGGGCGGGCCCTGTCGCGCTTTCGCCCGGACTGCATGAGCTTACCGCGCGGATCGTGGGGAAAAACGAAGCCTCCCGCGGGTATTTTTACGGATTGGATTATCTGAAAATCGAAAAGGCGTGAGGGGTTGTCGGAGACTTTTGCCTCTGCGGCGGTTGACGTATTTTCCTCGGTTTTTTCTTCGGTGCGAAAGAAGTTTTTCACAATACAGGATCAACGAGCCGGCGTAAGAGCTTTGGGTTCCCCATTAATATAAAGAATGTGCGCGCTCTGCGGCGGGGCAGGCCTCAGCTCTTCTTCCGGTCGCCGTTGGCGGGATTGTCGAGAAGCTCTCCGCCTTCGGTAAAGCGCGAGCCGTGACAGGGACAGTCCCAGCTTCGTTCGGCGGCGTTGTATTTGAGGGCACATCCCAGATGGGGACAGCGCCGGGTCGTCGGCGTCAGAAGATTGATAACCGCTTCGAATCCGTTGACCGCCAGCTGCGGCCGCAGAATGCATCTTGACGGATCGAAGAGAGAAGCGAAGCGGTTTTTTCTGCCGCTCAGAAGGTCGCTGAGCAAACCGGCCGCCATCATGCTTCCGGTCATTCCCCATTTGTTGAAGCCGCTCGCCACATACAGATTCGGCGTGGAGGAGCTGTATTGTCCGACATAGGGCATGCCGTCCAGGCTCATGCAGTCCTGTGTCGCCCAGAAAGCGACCTCCCGCGAAGCGGGATAGTACGTTTGGGCGAAGCGCCGCAGCTCCTCCCAGTTCCCGCCCTTTTTGCCGGTGCGGTGGCTTCCTCCCCCGAGAAGAAACAGATTCTCGTAATTCCGGAAGGAGAGGCCCTTTTTGTCCTCGTCCAGATACATGCCGTTGAGAGCGGGTGCCCCCTCTAAGGCGATCACATAGGAGCGATGCTGGTAGAGCTTGAGATAGAAACCGCCATGCTTGTTGAGGAAGGGAAAATGTGTGGCGACCACGGCCCGGCGAAAGGAAATTTTACCCCGGTCGGTGACCGCGGCGCCGTCCGCCATCTTGCGGACAAAGGTGTTTTCATAAATCCGCAGGCCGTCGATCAGCGCGGCGAGAAATTCGAGCGGATGAAAGCACGCCTGATCGCGGACACCGACAGCACCCGCCGTCGCGAACGGAAGGGGCGGTCTTTCCGAAAAAAGCACGGGACAGCCGAGCTTTTCAAGCGTTTGGCTCTCTTTTTCCAGCTTCTTTCGGTCGTCGAGCGAATAGACATAATTGTCTTTTTTCTCGTAATGGCAGGGGATCTTTTGACAGAGGGCTTCGTATTCCGAGAGCGCGGCGCGGTTGGCCTCCAGATAGAGCGCGGCGGCCGCAAGGCCGAAGGTTTTTTCCAGCCTGTGATAGCAAAGGCCGTGCTGATAGGTGAGTTTGGCGGTGGTATTCTGTGTCGTGCCGCTGCAAAGGCTCCCTTTTTCGACAAGGATGCAGTCGATTCCCGCTTTGGTGAGATAATAGGCGGTCAGAATGCCCGCCATGCCGCCCCCGATGACGAGAACGTCGGTTTTCGCCTCCCCCTCAAGGGCGGGGAAGGAGGGAAGCACCGTGGTTTTTCTCCAAAGAGAGAGAGGCGTGCCGAACGAAGCTTTTTCATCGGAAGATTCACGGGGATTCTTGTCGTAAGCTCCGGGGGTGTTTTGGCCGTGAATTTCTTTTTTGCTATCCACTTCAGCGCAAATCTCCTTTTTCGCTCTTGCCCGATGCGGCAGAAGGGCCGGCCGGCCGGTCAGCCGATTTTTTTCCGTGTTTGGCCTTCCCTTGGATTTCGGGTACCGGGGAAAGCTCGTTTTTGGGTTCGGTGTGGGTGACGGAGGGTCGTTTCATGCCTTGCTTGGCCATGGGAATGCCTGCCTTTCCTTTGGGTTTGGTGAGATTGGACCGCATATCGCGTTATTCTTGTTCTTAATGGAACTTTTCCGTACGGTCTTTCCTTTGCAGTATGCCTCATCCCGGGGAAAAATATGCCCCGGGAAAGAGGCGGCTCTTTCGGACGGAATCTGAGTACAGACGGGTTGCTCTGAAAGCCGTCATATGTTTTTTCCGGGCGGCTTGTCCGGGCGACAAAAAATCATTGAATTTTTTTCTGAAAAATGGTATAGTAAAAGAAACCCAAATTCAGATATAAAGAAATCGAATCGTATACACAACGGAGGAACTCATTATGGAAAAAACAATGGTCAATGTCGGGATTATCGGCTGCGGCGGCATCGCCAACGGCAAACATATGCCCTCGCTGCAAAAGGTGGAGAATTGTCAGATGACGGCGTTCTGCGACTTGATCGCCGAGCGCGCCGAAGAAGCGGCCGCGGTGTACGGTACGCCCGAGGCG
>CALXKW010000110.1 GCA_944389045.1 uncultured Clostridia bacterium
GACGCTCTTCCGATCTAAGAGAATTCCCTGCTGACCGAAAAAGAATTCACCATTGTCGGCCTTGCCTCCTCTCCTCGTTTTCTGAGTCCCGACCGGGGAAGCACCTCGCTCGGAAGCGGCAGCGTGGCCGGCTTTATCTATCTTTCCGATAAGGCTTTCGCCGGCGAAACCTATCATGAGATCCTGCTGCGGGGAGATACGTCCGACAGCTATTTTTCGGATGAATACAGCGAAAAGGTAGAAGCGCTGCGCCCCGCCGTCGAGAAAGCTCTGAACGAGCGCGCCGCAGACCGCGCCGCTCTTCTGTCCGCTTCGGCTCGCGAAAGCCTTGCGGCCGCCCAAGAGACCTATTCCCAAAACGAAGCGCTCTATGAAAAGGCGCTTGCCGACGGCAGCCTCTCCGACGAGGCACTCGGCGCGATGAAAGAGGCGCTTGACAAAACCAAGGCCGCGCTCGGCGAGGCCGAAAAAGAAATCGCCCGGTTAGAAAATCCGACCGTCTATCTGCTCGACCTGAACAGCAACACCGGCTTTGTAAGCTTTCGGAACGACATCGGCATTGTCAGCGGCATCGCCAACGCCTTTCCGATCTTCTTCGTTCTCGTGGCGGCACTGGTCTGCCTCACCACCATGGCCCGCATGGTCAACGAGGAACGCACCGTGATCGGCACGATGAAGGCGCTCGGCCGGAGCAATTTTGCGATCTCGATGAAATATACGCTTTATGCCGGAAGCGCTGCCCTGATCGGCTGCGCGGCGGGCTTTTTCATCGGCACCGGCGTGATTCCCGAGGCGGTCTGGTCGGTCTATTCCACCACTTACCCCTTTTCGGATCTCGCCTTCTATTTCAGCCCGCTGCTCTACGTCTCCTGTCTTCTGATCACAGCGGCAGGCTCGGTCGGAGTCACGCTTCTCACCTGCCGGCGGGAGCTGGCGGCCTGTCCGGCCGAGCTGATCCGTCCGAAGCCGCCCGCTAAGGGAAAGAGGATTTTTCTCGAAAAGCTATCTTTTTTCTGGAAGCGCCTCTCCTTTCTCAACAAGGTCACGCTGCGCAACGCCTTCCGCTCGAAAAAACGAATGGTCATGATGCTGATCGGCACGGCGGGCTGCACCGCGCTCTTAGTGGCGGGCTTCGGTCTGAAAGACTCGGTACGCAGCATCCTGCACAACCAGTACGAGGATATCCTGCTCTACGACGGCGTTCTCTCCTACGACGGCGAAGAAGAGACCGAAGATACGATCGCCTCCCTGCTGACCGAGAGGGGCGCTTCCTTCTCTTTTGCTTACCGCGAAGAGGTCCTGCTTCCGTCCGATCAGGACAATAGTCTCCGGAAAGCCTACGCTGTGGCGCTTGACCCGGACGAGGCGGCAGAATTTCTGAATTTTACCCAAGAGGGGAAGACGCTCTCCTACCCCTCCGCTGACGAAGCGCTTGTCAGCCGTCAGCTTGCCGAAAAGCTCGGCCTTGCGGTCGGCGACGGCATTACGCTGAATCTCGACGGAATCGACCGCACCTTTGTTGTGAGCGGCGTCTGCGACAACTACATCGATCACTATATCTATCTGTCGAAGGACGCCCTTTCGCTCTCTTCGAACAGCGTCTATTTCCGCAGTTCCGAGGAGAAAAACGGGGCCGGAGAAAGCGATGCGGAAAACGGCGGAACCGACGCGGCCTCGCTGGCCGTGTCCCTGCGCGCCCTCGACGGCGTCTTCTCGGTCTCGACGATCGAAGAGGAGTGGGAAATTCTCGACCAGAGCCTTGCCAACATGAACTACATCGTGCTTCTGATTCTGGCGGCGGCCGGCGCGCTTGCCTTTATCGTGCTTCACAATCTGACCAACATCCACATCATGGAACGCGTGCGCGAAGTGGCTACCGTCAAGGTGCTCGGCTTCACCTCCCAGGAGACCGCCTCCTATGTGATGCGGGAAAATCTGATTCTTGCCGCCGTTGGCGGCGGTCTGGGCCTTCTGCTCGGAAAGCTGCTTCAACTCTATATCATCGGCCAGATCCAGGTCGATAAGATCGTCTTCGACCGGCAGATCGCCTGGTGGAGCTTTCTTCTCTCCTTTGCCTGCACGATGCTCTTCGCCCTCATCTCGAATCTCTTCATGCGCATCAAGCTGCGGCGGATCCCCATGGCCGAGTCGCTGAAAGCCGTGGAATAAATCTGCCCTCTAAGGCAAAGCGACGGCCGGTACCTCTCCAGGTCTGGTACCTCTCCAGGTCTGGTACCTCTTCAAGGAAGACCCAAGCCATGGGCTTTGGTCGGTTTGAGGAAAGTTTCGATCAAGCCTTTTCAAAGGCTTGCGCGGGTGGAGGGCGCGAAGCCCTCCCCGTCCTCCCTGCGGAGGGCGAAAAACGCCTCCCGAAGCCGTTTTCGGGAGGCGTTTTGTCTTTTCAAGGCAAACGACTTTTGCCCACACGTCCGACCTTCCGGCGAAAATTCGCCGAAAGGTCGGACGGAAAGGACCCATCAGAAAAAAGAAAAATTAGACCTCGAGCTTCATATCGCCCTTTTTGATCCAGCCGACCCGGCGCAAAAGCTCGGATACGCCGAGTGCGATCACGGCGGGCAGGATCACATGAACCAGAAGAATTTCAAAAAGCGCCACGTACCAGCTCACCGGCTCCGAAAAGCCCTCGATACCGGCGGTCATCACCGAAAACCCGTTGATCTGTCCGACCAGTCCGGCGGTCCCCATACCGGCGCCGACGCTGTTGTTGGTCATCTTGAAGAGAACCGAGGAGATCGGGCCGACCACGGCGGAGGCCACCGTAGGGGGAATCCAGATGCGGGGATTCTTCACGATGTTCGGCATCTGAAGCATCGAAGTGCCGATTCCCTGCGATAAGAGCCCGCCGAAGCGGTTTTCCCGGAAGGAGGCGACGGCGAATCCCACCATCTGAGCCGAACAGCCGGCCGCCGCGGCCGCCGCGGCAAGTGCCAGTCCGTAATTCGAATCCGCGCCCGCAAAGACCACGACGCCAATGGCCGCCGAGGAGATCGGCAGGGTGAGGGCAAGCCCCATCACCACCGCCACGATAATTCCCATCAGAAAGGGCTGCCGCTCGGTGCCCCATCCCACAAAGTTTCCGACCGCCGTCGTCACATACGCGACGCCCCGGCCGGTGAGAAGGCCGATGCCGCCGCCCGCCGCCACGGTGACAATGGGGGTGACAAGAATGTCGATCTTCGTGCGCCCCGAGACCAGCCGGCCAATCTCCAGACCGACCATGGCGGCGAGAAAGGCGCAGAGCGGATCTCCGGGTTTCCCCGCCGAGATCGGGGCCAGCGCGTCGATGCCGCCCTTTCCCAGATTCACAAGATCAGCGGCAAACGCGCCGATAAAGCCTGCCGCACCCGCCGAGACGGTAACGAGCGGGGACTCCTTGAATTTATAGGCGATGCCGACGCCGATCCCCACGCCCATGAGAGTTTTGGTAAGATTGGCGGAATAGGCGATCAGCCGGCCGGCAAAACTGTCGGCGAGAAACCCGATCGAGGCGATCTGCCCCAGGATGGTGCCCACGATCAGCGTGGCGAACAGTCCGAGCGCCATGCCCGACATGCCGTCGATAAAGATACGGTTGAGGACTTTTTTTACGCCCTGTTTCCAACGACTCATTTTTTCTTCCTTCTCTACTGCGATATTTTATCCTTCGGTCTATGCGGAATATTCCGGAGGGAACGGCCTTTCTCCCGATCCCGGAAGCGGATTCGGCCTCAAAAGCGATTCAGGGAAACGGACGGCCCCGTCCGATCGGTCAGCGGCCGGCCGCCTCCGGTGCTTCGCTCCGAGCCGGCGCAAGATGGCTCAGGCGATCGTTTTCACACGGTCGGCGGCCGAAACGGCGCGCCGACGGCATTGACCGCTTACACCGATTCCGCCGGCTCTGCCGGGTCTCTGCCGAAGCGTCGGGTTGTTTTATTTTCGCAGGGCGATGCCGAGATTCTTCTCCAAGGCGCCGAGCATACGGGCCGAGACCTTGTCGGCCTCCTCGTCGGTCAGGGTGTGGTCGGAGGCCCGCATGGTGACCCGGAAGGCCACGCTCTTTCGGCCGGCACCGAGCTTTTCGCCCATATAGACGTCGAAAAGCTCCACCTTTTCGAGAAGACGGCCGGCCGCCTTCTTCATCACATCCTCCACGCCGGCGGCCTCCAGATCCTTATCGCAGACAAAGGAGAAATCGCGGGCGATGGCGGGATACTTGGGAAGGGGCTTATACTGCTTTTTCCGGTCGGAGAGGGCGAAGAGCCGTTCGACGTCAAGATAGGCCAGAAGGACCGGCTGAGAAAAACCGTAAGCGGCGGCCACGGCGGGATGAAGCTCACCGATCACGCCGAGGCGCTCCGCGCCGCCGCGGCAGGTCACAAGGGCCGTGCGGCCGGGATGGAAGGTGGGGTTCGCGCTCTCAGCGGCAAAGCGCGTGTTCTTGACCCCCGCAAAGGAAAGAATATTTTCGGTCATGCCCTTCAGCGTGTAAAAATCCCCTTCGCCGTAAAAACCGAAGACCAGCATCTTTCTCTCCTCGGGAAGCGTGTCCGGATCGTCCGACGGCAGATAAACCCGCGCCAGCTCATAGAGCGCGGCGTTCTCCGAATGATAGTTGTTGTTGCGGGCAAGCACGTCAAGAAGCGAGGGGATCAGAGTGGTGCGCATCACGCCGGTGTCTTCCCCGAGCGGATTGGAGATCACCACGGTCTTTCGCTCGGGCGCGTCGGCGGGAAGGCCGATCTTGTCCATCCCCTTGGGAGAGACGAAGGAGAAGGTCATGGATTCGTTGAGACCCATGCCGCAGAGCAGGCGGTGAAGCCCTCTTTCAAAGCTCTGCATCGGGGTGAGGAGCCCCGCCTTCACGCTGCAGCGGAAGGGCGTGGACGGAATGTTGTTGTATCCGTACATCCGGATGATCTCTTCGGCGATATCGTTCATGCAGGCGACGTCCGCGCGGAAGCTCGGAACCTTCACCATCCCGTTCTCGACCGCAAAGCCGAGCCCGGTGAGAACGCCGACCATGTAGTCTTCCGAAAGATCGACGCCGAGAAAGGAATTGATCCTGCCGCAGTCGAGCAAAAGCTCGGTTTCGGCGGAGCGGCCCTTGTAGACGTCAAGGCAGCCCGAGACCACCTCGCCAGCCCCGAGAAGGGTCACAAGCTCGCAGGCGCGGTCGAGCGCCGGCATGACGTTCTCGGGATCCAGCCCCTTTTCGAAGCGGGCCGAGGACTCGGTGCGCATCCCCTGCTCCTTGGCGGTCACACGCACCGAGGCGCCGTTGAAATTGGCCGATTCGAAGACCACCGTCCGCGTCGAATCCTTGATCTCGCTGTTGGCGCCCCCCATGACGCCCGCCAGCGCCACCGCCTTCTTTTCGTCGGCGATGACGAGATTATCGCTCTTCAGCGTGTGCTCGCTGTCGTCGAGCGCCCGGAAGCACTCGCCTTCGCCGGCGGTGCGGACGAGGATTTTCTTTCCGTCGAGCATCGCGTAGTCAAAGGCGTGCATCGGCTGTCCGTATTCGAGCATCACATAATTCGTGATATCGACGATGTTGTTGATCGGACGGACGCCGGCGGCGCGAAGCCGCATCCGCATCCAGAGCGGGGAGGGCGCGATACGGACATTCCGCACCACGCGGGCCGCATAGCGCCGGCAGAGGCTTCCGTCGTCGGCCACCTCCACCGAGAGGTATTCCCCGATATCGCCTCCCGCCTCGGTGACAACGGGGGCCGGAAGCTTCAGCGGACGGCCGAAGGTGGCCGCGCTCTCCCTGGCAAGGCCGATCACCGAAAGGCAGTCGGGACGGTTGGAGGTGATTTCGAAATCCACCACGTCGTCGCGCAGCAGAAGGACGTCGCGGATGTCGTCGCCGACCGCGCAGTCCTCTTTCATGATGAAGATGCCGTCCTCCTCCGCGTAGGGAATCTCGTGCAGCGTGAGACCCAGCTCCGCAATCGAGCAGAGCATCCCGTTCGACTCCTCGCCCCGCAGCCTTCCGGCTTTGATGACAACGCCGCCGGGAAGCTTGGCCGGCGCCTTGGCCACGGGAATGACCGCCCCTTCGAAAATATTCTGCGCGCCGGTGACGATCTGCCGGGGCTCCCCCTCGCCGCAGTCGACCCGGCAGATCTGCAGATGATCCGAGTCGGGGTGCTTGGTGATCGAGAGGATCTTTCCGACCACCACGTTTTCGATCTCGTCTCCGAGGCGTTCAAAGCCTTCCACCTTGGAGCCGGTATCGGTGAGTTTGTCGCAGTATTCCTTGATCGGTATATCCGAGAGCTTCACGAAATCGTTCGCCCAATTGATCGATAATTTCATAGCTTGACAGTTCCTTTCGAAAGTTCAGAATCGGCCGCCGTCAGATCAGCGCGCGGAAGCCGTTGCCCACAATGTCGCTGGTATCGTCCACCACAATGAAGGCATGCTCGTCGATCCGCTTGATCTCGTCGCGCACCACGGTGGCCTGTCTTGCGTTCATGACCACGAGCAGGATATATTTGTCCTCATGCGTATAGACCCCCACGCCCTTCCACATCGTGGCGCCGCGGTGCAGGCGTCGGTTGATGTATTCCCCGATCTCCTCGGGGAAGGTGGTGACGATGATGCAGTATTTGGAGAGGTTCAGGTTGCGGTTGACCTTGTCCACGATCATCGCCTTGGCAAAAAGCCCGAGAGCCGAGAGCAGACCGAGCTCGATTCCATAGGTGAAGGAGACGAGCATGATCACGAAATCGACGCAGAGAAGTGCCTTTCCGCCCTCCACCCGGGTGTATTTTTTGAGCACCATGGCCACGATATCGGTTCCCCCGCCGCTGGCGTTGTAATAAAAGACGATCGCCGTGCCGACGGCCTGAAAAATGACGGCGAGCGCCAGCTCGAGCAGGAGGTTGTCGGTCAGGGGAAAGAGCGGCCCGTTTTCCCCGAGGTGATTGCCCATCCACTCGATGAGCATGCCGATCGCCGAGAGATAGATGCTGGTATAGACCGTCTTGAAGCCGAATTCACGGCCGAGAAAGGCAAAGCCGACCAGTAAAAGCAGCATATTCAGAATGGCGACAAAGCCTCCCGCCGTAATGGGAAAATCGGCAGGCAGAAGCTCGACCAGCACAATCGAAATGCCGTTCACCCCGCCCATAAGGAACTTGTTCGGCATGGTGAAGACATAAAGACCCACGGTAACAAGCGTCATGCCGAGCGAGAGCATCAGATATTCGACAAGAACCGTTTTCCAGCGGCTCTTGGTTTGATAAACGGTATTTTTAACCATTTTCATTCCCCGCTCAGAACTGACGCAGAAATCTCAGATCGTTTTCGTAGAGCAGACGCATGTCGTCGATGTTGTATTTGCGCATGACGATGCGTTCGATTCCCATGCCGAAGGCAAAGCCCGAATAGACCTCGGGGTCGATGCCGCAGCCCCGGAGCACATTGGGATGCACCATCCCCGCACCGAGAATCTCGATCCATCCCTCGCCCTTGCAGACCCGGCAGCCCTTGCCGCCGCAGACGAAGCAGGAGACGTCTACCTCCGCCGAGGGCTCGGTGAAGGGAAAGTGGTGGGGCCGCAGGCGAAGCCTTGTCTCTTCTCCGAAGAGCTGTTTGGCAAAATATTCAAGCATCCCCTTCAGATCGCCCATCGTGATCCCCTTGTCTACCACAAGACCCTCGAGCTGATGGAAAACCGGAGAGTGGGTGGCGTCCACCGCATCCGAGCGGTAGACGCGGCCGGGGCTGATGATGCGGATCGGCGGCGCCGTTTTTTCCATGACGCGCACCTGCACCGGCGAGGTCTGGGAGCGAAGCAGAATATTCTCGGTGATGTAAAAGGTATCCTGCGTGTCGCGGGCGGGATGATTTTTCGGGATGTTGAGCATCTCGAAGTTGTAGCGGTCGTACTCGACCTCGGGTCCTTCGACAATGTCGAAGCCCATGCTGGTGAAAATAGAGCAGAGCTCCTCCTCCACCTTGGCCAAAGGATGCCGCTCGCCGACGGCGGGACGCTCTTCGGGGGCGAGCTTGCCAATGCCGCGCAGAGCTGCGGTCAGTTCGATCGG
>CALXKW010000111.1 GCA_944389045.1 uncultured Clostridia bacterium
GAATATGTGCGCCGGGAGCTTCTCGCCCTCTTTTCGGAAAGCCTGAAATTTCTGCCTGCCGGACAGGAGGAGATCGCGCAGCGCCTGAACCGCTGCCGCAATCTCGGCGACGTGGCCGACCTCGCGGCGGGCACGCTTCTCTCGCGCTTCGGCGACAAGATCGACATTCTGGAAGAGACCGAGTCCCGGCGGCGCGCCGAGCTTCTGATCTTCAAGCTTCAGCGCGACCTTCGGATCCTTCACGGCGAGCTGGCGGTACACCGCAAGGTCAAAGAGCGCATCGATGAGAACCAGCGGCAGTACTATCTGCGGGAACAGCTGAAGGTGCTACAGGAGGAGCTCGGCGAGGAGGAAGGACAGGACGAGGAGATCGTCGAATACATGACGAAGATCCTCGCGGCCAAACTCCCCGAAGAGGTGACCGAAAAGCTCGTCAAGGAGACCAACAAGCTGGCCAAAATGCCCTATGCCTCCGCCGAAAGCACCGTGCTGAGAGGCTATATCGACACCTGTCTTGAGCTCCCCTGGGGGAAAAAGACAAAAGACCGCCTCGAGCTCTCCACCGCCCGCCGCATCCTTGACCGGGAGCACTGGGGACTGAACGACGTCAAGGAACGGATCCTTGAATTTCTTGCGGTCCAGAAGCTCACCGACCGCCAGAAGAGCCAGATCCTCTGCCTGTACGGGGCTCCCGGCGTCGGCAAGACCTCGGTCGCTTCCTCGATCGCCCACGCCATGAACCGCAAGTTTGTCCGCGTGGCGCTCGGCGGCGTGCGGGACGAATCGGATATCCGCGGACACCGCAAGACCTACATCGGCTCGATGCCCGGCCGGATCATGAACGCTCTGATCGAGGCGGGTACCTCCAATCCGGTCATCCTTCTTGACGAGATCGATAAGCTTACGCGCGATGCGCACGGCGACCCCTCTTCCGCCCTTCTCGAGGTGCTCGATCCCGATCAGAACAAGGCCTTCCGCGATCACTTCGTCGAGCTTCCCTTCGATCTCTCCGACTGTCTCTTCATCGCTACGGCGAACACGCTCGACACGGTCTCCCGCCCTCTGCTCGACCGCATGGAGGTCATCGAGCTGAAGAGCTATACCCGTTCGGAAAAGCTTGCGATCGCCAAGGGCCATCTGATCCCGAAGGTCCTTCGGAAAAACGGGCTGAAAAAGCGCTATGTGCGTTTCCGGGACGACGCGGTCTATGAAGTGATCGACCATTATACGCGCGAGGCCGGCGTCCGCAACCTGGAGCGGGAGCTTTCCGCAGTCTGCCGGAAAATCGCCGCCGCTCAGGTGGAGGCGGCGGAAAAGGATCCCGAGGCCCTGCCTCATGTGCTCACGCTGACCGCCGGACAGATCAGGAGCTATCTCGGCGCGCCGAAGGTCATCGACGACCCGGTGCTCACCGAGGACGAGATCGGCGTGGTCAACGGCCTTGCCTATACCGAGGTGGGCGGGGAGCTTCTCCGGGTGGAGGCGGTGGCCATGGAGGGCACCGGCAAGCTCGAGCTCACCGGCTCTCTGGGCGACGTGATGAAGGAGTCGGCCCGGATCGCCCGCTCGATCGTGCGGGTGCGGGCGGCCAAATACGGCCTTCCCGCCGATTTCTACAAGACCAAGGACATCCATGTGCATTTTCCCGAAGGCGCAGTGCCCAAGGACGGACCGAGCGCGGGCGTCACGCTCGTGACGGCGCTGGTCAGCCGCCTTGCGGAGATTCCGGTAAAGCACGACATCGCCATGACCGGCGAGGTGACCCTCTCGGGCCGCGTGCTCGCCATCGGCGGCCTTCGCGAAAAGACGATGGCGGCCTACAAAAACGGCATCCGCCGCGTGCTGATTCCGGCCGACAATCTCCAGGATCTTGAGCGCATGGAGGAATACATCAAAAAAGACATGGAATTTATTCCCTGCCGCACGGTGGACGACGTTCTGGAACAGGCTCTTTGCCGGAGCGCGGGCGCGGGAAAAGAGGCGGAGAAGGGAGTCTTCCCGCTTCCGATCGAGCGCGCGGGGAAAAGGAGCGGGAATGAAACCGAATATCGCGCGGACAACACTTAAGGTGACGGCGGGGCTTGCCTCCCAGTTTCCGGCCGACGGGCGGCCCCAGGTCGCCCTCTCCGGCCGCTCGAACGTGGGAAAGAGCTCGCTGATCAACACCGTCATCGGCCGCAAGCATTACGCGCGGGTCTCACAGAGTCCCGGCAAGACCGTGACGATCAATTTTTACGACGTGGACGGGCAGTTTTATCTGGTAGATCTGCCCGGCTACGGCTTTGCCCGGCGCTCCCCCGAGGAGAAGCGGCGCTGGTCGGCTCTGACCGACAGCTACTTCACGCGCGAAGGCGCTTCGGTGACGGCGGTGGCGCAGCTGGTCGATCTGAAGGTGGGGCTGACGCGCGACGACGAGACCATGCTCACCTACCTCGCGGAACGCGGGGTGCCCCACTTTATCGTGGCCACCAAGGCGGATAAGCCCAACAAAACCGAACGCGCGGCGGCCCTCGAGGCGCTTCTCTCCAGTCCCTTTGTCCAGAAATCCTCGGGCGTCGTGCTCTTTTCCTCCCTGACCGGGGAGGGAAAGGACGCGGTTCTCAAAATGATCCTCGACGCGGCGGGCTGATTTTCTGCGGACGCCGGTTTTCGTCCCGGAGAAAGAGGCCCTTTTTGAGACTCTCTTGAAGAATTTTGATTTTTTTAAAAGACTCTCTGGAAGAATCTCTTAAAAATGACGTGCAAAGACAACGCAAAAGCGCAAGGGAAAAGACCCTCGTTCGGATGGGCGCCCTCATCGGGGCTGCCGCGCGGATGACGAAGAGAGTCGGGTCGTTTTTCAGGCGGCCGGCGCGTAAGAAAGGATTGCCCATGCTCTTCAGTATCCTTAGCACCGGGGATTTTCAGACGGCACTGCTTGTGGCGCTTCTCACAATCCCTACGATTCTGATTTCGCTCAGCCTCCATGAGGCGGCCCACGGCTTTATCGCCTACAAGTGCGGAGATCCCACGGCCAGAAACCTCGGACGGCTGACTCTCAACCCCTTTAAGCATCTCGAACCGATCGGCACGCTCTGTATGCTGCTCTGCGGCTACGGGTGGGCCAAGCCGGTGCCGGTGAATTCCCGCTATTTCAAAAAACCGAAGCGCGGCATGGCGCTCACCGCCCTGGCCGGTCCGGTGATGAATCTGATTCTCGGCTTTCTCGGCGCGCTTTTTTACGCCGTTTTCTACCGTCTTTATGTCGGCCACGCCGGGAACCTTTTTCTTTACGCGGCCATGCTCTTCTTCAGCTATTTCGCGCAGCTCAACATCGTCTACGCCGTCTTCAACCTGATCCCGATCCCTCCCTTCGACGGCTCCCGCGTGGCGTTTGTGTTTCTGCCCGATAAATACTACTATGGCGTGATGAAGTACGAGCGTATCCTTATGATCGTTGTGCTGATCGGCTTTGCCACCGGCCTTTTCTGGACTCCCGTGGCCAAGCTTTCCACGCTGATTATGGACGGCATGCTCTCCTTCATTTCGCTTTTCCTATGATTTTCATTCTATCCCTCTGCCGGGCTTATCCGCCATCCTCCGCGGTCTGCCCCGGGGTAAAAGGCGGTTTTCATGCAAGACGTCAAGCCCAGCTATAAGCTCGAGGTTTTCGAGGGGCCTCTCGACCTTCTGCTTTCGCTGATTGCAAAAAACGAAATCGATATTTACGACATTCCCATCGCGCTGATCTTTGAGCAGTATATGGATTATATTCACATGATGCAGACGCTCGATATGGACGTCGCCTCGGATTTCATCGTCATGGCCAGCGAGCTGATGCTGATCAAGAGCCGGATGCTGCTCCCCAAGGCGGTGGTGGACGGGGTGGAGGTCGATCCGCGGGAAGATCTGGTGCGGACGCTGATGGAATACCAGCTGGCCAAGGAAGAGGCGGCCTATCTCGCCGACCGTTACGGCCGCTTTTCCGGCCGCTTCGTCAAGGAAACCGACGAGCTGGGCGTGGACAAGACCTTTGTCGGCGATCAGGAGAGTTCTTTTCTGCTCGATGCGCTCCAGCGGCTTCTTGCCCGGCTTCGGCTCGACGAGAGCATGAAAAACGACGAAGCGGCAAAGACGCTCTCCCATATTCTGAACGCAAGACCCTCCTCGGTGAGCGAGCGGACTGGCGTGATCCTCCGCATGCTCGAGAAAAAGCCGAGTATGCGCTTTCTCGATATCATGCTCGAATGCCGCTCGCGCAGTGAGATCATCGCTTCCTTTATGGCCATCCTTTCGCTGATCTCCGCCCAGAAGGTGGTGGCGCTCTACGCGGAGGACGATACGGGCAATCCGAAGATTTCGCTTCGCGGAGAGGACGGTGCGTCCGGCCGGGACGCTCTTCGGGAGGACGCCGGGGAAGAGGACGGCATAGAAGAGCGGTAAAGCCGCCGAAAATGCCGCCATCGAATAAGGCTTCCGACTGCACGACACCGGCGGATTGAGCAAAAGAAACAAGAGGAAAAACATGGCAGATAAGAGAACAACGCCCCCGGTCCTTGAAGCGCCGGAGGAAGAAAGCTACGGGAAGGGACCGGCTGCGGATAGGGCGGCCGAGAATACGGCAACGGAAAAAACGGCGGCCGAAAATACGGCGACGGAAAATACGGCCGAGAATATGGTCGAGAATGCGGCCGATGACATGGCCGAGAATCGCTTTACAAAAGAGATGCCGGCGGAAAATACGACGCCGGAAGACGCCGGCGCGCTTTTTCCGGTCATCGAGGCCGTGCTCTTCGCGGCGGGCTATCCGGTTCCCTATGAGAAGCTGGCGCAGCTCACCGACACGACGCCCGAAAAAATCCGGAGGGCGGTCGCCGCTTTGGCGGAGAACTATCGGGAGGACCGTTTCGGCATCCAGATCGTCGAGTACGCCGAGGAGTGCCAGATGTGTACCAAAGAGGACTATGAGAGCTATGTCCGGGAGGCGCTCGGCATCCGGCAGGGCGGGCGGCTTTCGAATTCCTCGCTCGAGGTGCTGGCCATCGTGGCCTATCATCAGCCGGTGACCCGCTCGCAGATCGAACATATCCGCGGCGTGGACTCCTCCTATGCCGTCTCGTCGCTTGTGACGAAAAAACTGATCGAGGAAAAGGGGCGGCTGGATGTGCCCGGCCGGCCGGTGCTTTTCGGCACGACCTCGGATTTTCTGCGCTGCTTCGGGCTTTCCTCTCTCGACGAGCTTCCCGACGCTTCGGCTTTCCTCGACAGCATTCGGCTCGCGGACGAGACGTCCGCAGACGGAATACCGGAGGATGAGGTCCTGCCCGAAGAATCTTTTGCGGAAGGCGCTTCCGCAGGCGGGAAGGGCTCATAGATGCAAATGCGAATCAAATAAAAATTTCGCGCATGTGACGGGACAGGTTTGGCCGTAAGGCTTCGGGGACCTTCCCGGGCGTGAATTGGAGACGCGAAGGAAAAAACGCGGGCCTTCTTCGGCCCGGGAAAGAAAGAGAAGGGAGGCAGCGTCGTGACGGTGTTCTGGATACTGGCGCTTTTTTGTCTTCTGGTGCTTCTTGTTCTTCTCTGTCCGATCGAAGTCCATGTCCGGTATGACGGAAAATTCACCCTCAGGGCGGGGGCGGCCGGAATCCGCTTTCGTATCCTGCCATCCTGGGAGACCCTTCTCAACGATCCGACTCTGTCTTTAGAAAAAAAACGGAGGATCCGGAAAAAAATTCTGAAAAAAGAGGCCCGCGCCGAGCGGAAAGCAGCCAAAAAGGCGCTTGCGGAGGCAAAAAAAACGAAAGGGCGAAAAGAGAGCGACCGCAAAAAGAAGCCGAAAGAAAAAGACGAAAAAAAAGCTCCGAAAAGAAAAAAGAGCCTTTTCCGGGACATTCGCTTTCTGGCCCGGGCGGTGAAGATCCTTCTTGCCAAGTTCGGGCGGCGGCTCAAGGTCCGGCTGAGGACGCTTTCGCTGACGGCGGCCTCCGGGGATGCGGCCAAGACCGCGCTCCTTTACGGAGGCATGGCGCAGGCGGCGGCCTATCTTCTGGCGGTGCTCGATTCCTTTTCCCGTCTGACCTGCCGCCGCGGGGCGGTGTCGGTTTCCGCCGATTTTCTGTCCGAGACGCCGAAAGCCGAGATCGACGTCCTCTTTTCGATTCGCGTCGGCTCGCTCTTGTCGCTCGGCTTCTCGGCCGTCTGGCTTTTTGTGAAGGAAGGCTTTGCGAAAGCGGGAAAACGGGACGCATCGGACGGCGCCGGGATGGACTCCGGAGAGCGCGGAAAAAAGAAAGAGGCGGCGAAACCCTCTCTGTGATTTGCTTGGCGGGGATCCATGCGCCGCCGGGTTTTACGAGAAACGCGAGAGCACGAGCGCATACATAAACGAGCGCATAAACGAGCGATTTTGGAAAATCGCCGCTGACGGCGGGGGCAAAAAGCGGGGAACGCTTCTTTGGAAGAAGCCGCGCCTTTTCTGGATGATGCAGGACGATAAACGGCTTGGATTTATTGATTTTACGGCTGTATAAAATTCTAAGAGGATGAAAAAGAAATCAAGCAGAAAGGAATCTGGGTTATGAACGAGAGCAGACTGGACGGTACCATTCGCACCTCCCTGGAGAATCTGAAAAAAATTGTCGACGTCAACACCGTGGTGGGCGAGCCGATCAAATCGGAAAGCGGGGTGACGGTGATTCCGATTTCTAAGGTTTCGTTGGGCTTTGTCTCGGGCGGAACCGATTTTGCCGGTAAGCATGCCGGCGGGTCGGAGGCACCGGGCAACTACGCGGGGGGAGGCGGAAGCGGCGTGACGATTCAGCCGCTCGGCTTCCTTGTCATCAAGGCCGACGGAAGCGTGGAATTTCTCGCGGCCGAGCTGAAGAGTCAGAGCGGCGCCGTGGGAAGCGTCGTCGATCTGATCGAAAAATCCCCCGACATCGTGGAGAAGTTCAAAAGAATGTTCTCCAAAAAAGGCGCAAAGGACTCGGACAAGGAGGAGGCCGATGACGACGGAAAAGAGGGGAAAGAGGAAAAGGACGCCAAAACGGACGGCAAAAAGGCAAAGTGACAAAAAACGGGGCCGTGAAGGGCGCCTACCCGGGTGTCCGGTTCCGCCGGGTGCGGCCGGGCCTGTCCGCCGGATAATCCCGCCCTTTTTGTCTGTTTCCGGCTGATATTGGCTGTAGACGGGCAAAAGGCGGGATAAAAATCGGTTTTCTTCCCGCGTCGCCGCGCCTTTTCATTCTTTTTCGGTGAAAGCGATACGCTTTCCGCAGATTCGCTCCTTTTGTCTCTGTCTGTGCACATTCTGCCGGTCATAACCGGAAGAACCCTCTCATACACTGTTTTGGAAGGCCTGTTTTGCGGGCCGCCTTCAAAGATCTTCCGACAGCCGCCCGCGGCCTTCGCGGCTTTCATCGGGCGTTCTTCGACAGGGAAATGAGGTGGGTTTTATTGAAAAAAACAATTCCGGTTCTTTTTCTTCTTCTCTCTTGTCTGCTTCTCCCTCTTTTCGTGCTTTTCGGCGAGGGGGACACCCGTTTCGGAACCGGGGCTCTGATCGCCGACGCGCTGGCCTCCATGGGCCTTCAGGGAGCGGAGGGTGAGGCCGAGGAGGTGTTCGGAGAGGGCGGCATTCTCGAAAATCCTTCGTTCGAAGAACCGCTCTTCCGGCCCGACGACGAAGCGCTGAGCGCGTTTTCGACCAGCGCGGGGCATGCGGCGCTCTTAACCGACGACGGGCGTCTTCTCTATGGGAAAAACGAAAACGAGAGGGCGGGAATGGCCAGCACGACCAAGATCATGACGGCGCTTCTGGCCGCCGAATACATTGAGGAGAAGGGGCTGGAGACCGAAATCGTGGTTCCCGCCGCCACCGCGGGGATCGAGGGCTCCTCGGTTTATCTGAAGGCGGGGGAGCGCGTCAGGCTTCTCGATCTGCTCTACGCCACGCTTCTGGCCAGTGCCAACGACGGCGCCGCCACGCTGGCGGTAGCGGTTGCGGGCGATATCGACTCGTTTGTCGAGCGGATGAACGAGCGTGCCGAAGAGCTGGGACTGGTCA
>CALXKW010000112.1 GCA_944389045.1 uncultured Clostridia bacterium
GAGTATTACGAGCTGAAAGAGGGAATGACCTATACCGAAAGCGCGTATTTCTCGGAGGATCTCGAACGGGCCCTGCGCTTTTCCTATCCCACCAAAATTTTCGGAAACATCAGCTTTGAAGCGGATGAGACCGGAAAGGTCTATTATGTGGTTTCCTGCGCTACCGCCCGGGTGGGACTTTTTGGGGCCATGGACATCGACGAGGTGATTCTTTTCGATCCGGTGGACGGCAGCAGCACGCTCTATGCGCTGAAGGATGTTCCGACCTGGGTCGATATCGTGTTTGACGGCGAACTGGCCTGTGAGAAATACGACTGGCAGGGACTGTATTCCGGCGGCTTTTTCAACAGCATCATCGGCAACAAGGGCTGCAAGCAGACTACGGCCGACTTCGGCTATGTGATGCTCGACGACGACGTCTGGTACTTTACCGGTGTGACCTCAGTGACCAACGATGCCTCGAATATCGGCTTTATCCTTTCCTGCGCCCGGACCGGCGAGTACAAGTTCTATCCCGTCATCGGAGCCGAGGAGTATTCGGCTATGGGCGCCGCGCAGGGAGAGGTGCAGGAAAAGGGCTATGTGGCCTCCTTCCCGTCGCTTGTCAACATCGCGGGGGAACCTACCTATATCATGGTTCTGAAGGACGCCAACGGCCTTGTGAAGCTTTACGCTCTTGTCAACGTGAAGCAGTACAGCATTGTGGCGACGGGAGAAACGCAGGCCGAGGCCATCGGCGCCTATACCCGTCTGCTTGCCCAAAGCGGCGTGGACACCTCCGGCAGCGGGTACGAGACCGAGGTGACCGTTGCACTTACCGATATTCGTTATCTCAATATGGCG
The DNA here is from genome assembly GCA_944389045.1 of uncultured Clostridia bacterium. Lineage (GTDB taxonomy): Bacteria > Bacillota > Clostridia > Oscillospirales > CAG-272 > RGIG1993. The sequence continues at coordinate 844 of CALXKW010000112.1, forward strand.
GGCGTCACCTACGTCTATCTTACCGCGGAAGACGGGGCGGTCTACCGTCTCGACTTCAACGAGAAAAACGAGGCGATCGTCCTTCTGAAGGCGGGCGATCGGGTGAAGCTTTCCTATCGTGAGGACGAAGAGAGTAAAATCCGGCTGGTTTCCGCATGGGAGCCTGCCTGACCCCTCTCTCTCTCTGCGAGGGGAGCGGGAACAAAAAGCCCGTATGAAAGGATTTTTTCCGCGCCTTCTCCGTAGAATCGAAAAACCGCCGTTTCGAAATCGAAACGGCGGTTTTTCCGGTTTGGGTAAAACGGCGTTGGTAGAAGGCGCCGCTCTGTGACAGAGTCCGCACAGGCAGTTTCCCGAAAGAGCGCGGCTATTTACGCATGCTTTCTAATCTTTTCACCGGGAGGAGCCCGCTTCTTGCGGCAAGCGCTTTTTTTGCCTGGCGGTCTTTTGTCTTATGTCTGGGACGTGCTTGTTTTCTTAATTTTGAAAATGCGCCGCAGGAGAGGCTTCAAAAAACGCGGCGCTTTGACGGTGACGATTTTCATATCGGTTTCATGCCTTTCTGAATTTGGTCGGGAAGATTCTCGTCCGATACAAGTATATGCGGCAAGGAGGTGTGCTGACAGTCAGGAGCCCCTCTTTTTGTCCCAGGGATTTTTGTTTTTCAAAATTTGATAGAGGGCGACATAGCTGTCGTGACGCGATTGGGGGATTTTCCCCTCCCTTACTGCCTCCACAATCGCGCATCCCTCTTCGGAAAGGTGGGTGCAGCGGGTATAGCGGCATTGTCCGATATAGTCGGAAAATTCCCGGAAGGTATAGGGAAGTGTTTGTTTGTCAAAAAAATCGAAGCGCGCGAAATCGAGCATCGAAAAACCGGGTGTGTCGGCAATGAAGCCGCGGCAGGCGGAATGGAAGAGAGAAGAGAGCGGAAAGAGCTCAACATGGCGGGTAGTATGCCGCCCCCGCTCGGTCTTGCGGGAGACCTCGCCGGTCTGAAGCGAGAGGGCGGGGAAGAGAAGATTGACCAGCGTGCTTTTGCCCGCCCCCGAAACGCCGGCGAAGGCCGAGGTACCGTCACCCGCTTCCTTTTCGAGATAGGCCCGAAGCGGAGAGACGCTTTCCCTGTCCAGAAACGAGGTCGGTATGACGCGGAAGGCTCCCCGGTAAAGAGAGGCGATCTTATCGGCGCGCGCCGGGTCGAGATCGCGCTTGGCGATGACGATGACCGGCTCCACCGAGAGCGACTCGGCGATGGCGATGAGCTTGTCGAGCAGGAAGAGGTCGGGTTCGGGATTTTTGGCGGGAATCACACAGAAAAGCGTGTCTAGATTGGAGAGCGGGGGACGAAGGAAGAGATTTTTTCGATCGTCGATGGCGGCAATGACCGGATTTCCGGCGTCGTCGAATTCGAGCGTCACGCAGTCTCCTACGGCAAGGGTGGTTTTTTCGTGGCGAAAAGCCCCCTTGCCCCGGCACTCCACCAATCCGTCGTCCGTGAGGACTTCGTACAGTCCGCCCAGTCCTTTCAGGATTTTACCTTTTTTTCTTTCCATAGCATTCTTTCCGTTCGGTCGATTCGAAGCAGCCACTTCAGAGCCGCTACACTCCTTTTTATTATAATAAAAAACTCTTTTTTTTACAAGTATTTTAAGAAAACTCTTGCAATCGAATCGCTTTCGTTGTAAAATATGATGTCATTTTTATTGACGGCGTTTCTTAAACAAATCGGAGAAAGGGCAACGGTCTATGAAAATCGATCTGCATGTTCATACCGCGGAGGTCAGCGCCTGCGGAATTCTTTCGGCGGAGGAAACGGTTCGCCTGTATAAGGAGGCGGGATACGACGCTCTTGTGATTACCAACCATTACGCCTCCTACAACAAACGCCGCTTCGAGGCGGCCGGCTTGGATTTCTTTACCGAATACCGAAAGGGCTTTGCGCTCGCGGCGGCGGCAGGAGAAAAATACGGTCTGAAAATTTTCTGCGGCTATGAAATCCGTTTTGACGAAAACGAGAACGACTATCTGGTCTACGGGATGGACGACGAGACGGCCGCCCGCTGTGACGAGATTTTTCCGATGACGCCGTCGAGCTTTTCGTCTTATGCAAAGGAACGGGGGATCCTTTTCTATCAGGCACATCCCTTCCGCAACCGGATGACGGTGGTCCGTCCCGACTATCTGTTCGGCATCGAGGTGCGAAACGGCAACCCCCGGCACGATTCCCGCAACGATATCGCGTCCGCCTGGGCCGACCGGTATCCCCATCTGCACCGCATCGGCGGCTCGGACTGCCACCAGATCGAGGACGTAGGAATCGGCGGTATCCTGACCGAACGGGAGGTCGGGAGCATGGAGGAGCTTGTCGAAATCCTGAAGAAAGACGAGTACCGGCTTTTATGAGGAGCGGGGAAGAGCTGACCGCGCTCTTTGCGGAGATCCTGTCGAGAGAAACTTTGAACAAGGCGGTCTTTTCCCGCCCGCGCGACCGGGAGACGAAAAAGGCTGTTGCGAGACTTTATCGCCGGGAAGAGACGCTTTTCTGTCAGATCGAGCGTTTTACCGCCGACAACAAGGCCTTCCACGAAAATCTGCCGCTTGCCGCAGCTCCGGCGCGGCTTGCCGAGCTGGCCCGGACGGCGTTCGCACAGACCGACCTCGACACCACCGAGGGCTTCTGCGGCATCCTGGTCTCCCGCAAGGGGCAGGTGCATATCACCGATAAGCGGAGAAAAGAGCGCGAGCCGAAGCGGGCCGAGGCGGTAGAGCATAACCGCGAAAAGAAATATCTGCTCGATCCGGTTCGCCACGCGGGTTTTCTTGCTCCGCTCGGCGTTTGTGACGAGAAGGGACGGGTGTTCGACAAAAAACGCTCGAAATTCAGGCAGATCAACCGTTTTCTTGAACTGCTGGACGACGTCTATTCCGAGCTTCCGGCCGAAGGGACGCTGGTCGTCTGCGACCTCTGCTGCGGAAAAAGCTATCTCACCTTCGCGGTGTATTATTATCTGACCGCCATTCGAAAGCGAGACATCCGTATGTACGGCGTCGACCGCAAACGCGATGTGATCGATTCCTGCGCCGCTCTTGCCGAACGCCTGGGCTGCGAGGGTCTGACCTTTTTCTGTCAGGATATCGACGACTTTCAGCCCGAGGAGCGGGTCGACATGGTGGTATCGCTTCACGCCTGCGACATCGCCACCGATATCGTTCTCGATTTTGCGATTGGCCGGCGGGCCGGGGTGATCCTCTCCACGCCCTGCTGTCACCACGAGATGATGGGGCAGATTCACTGCGCGCCCCTTTCGTTCATCACCTCCCATTCGATGCTGAAGCAGAAGCTTTGCGACGCGGCAACCGACGCCCTCCGCACGCTGAAGCTTGAAGCGGCGGGCTACGCGGTAGACGTGCTCGAGCTGATCGACGCGGAGGAAACCCCAAAAAACGTCATGCTCCGCGCGCATCGTCTGCGCCGCGCCGATCCCGTGCGCTGCCGCCTTGCCCGCACGCGCTATCGGGAGGCGGCCGCCTTTCTCGGCGTTTCGCCCTATCGCGGACTTGGGGGAGAAGAGGCCGAACCGAGATCGGGCGAGGAATCTCCTTCGCCCGTTGAGAGGCTGAGAGAGGTGGATTTTCGTCCGGCGGATGAGAAGCGGGAATAGATAAAACCGATAAAAGAAATAAGCATGATATAAAAAAGAAAGGATTTTGAGAAATGGCAGAAGAAAAAAAGAAAGGATCTTTTTGGAAGGATTTTAAGGCCTTCATTACGCGGGGAAATGTGATCGACATGGCGGTCGGCGTTGTGATCGGCGGTTCCTTCGGCAAGATCGTCACCGGTCTTGTCAACTACATCATCACCCCTTTTATCGGTTATTTCATGCGGAGCGGCGATTTGGATTCCCTCAAGACGGTAATTACGCCGGAGGTCGTCGATGCGGAGGGCGTGGTGACGACCCCCGAGGTGGCGATTCTTTGGGGAACCTGGCTTCAGACCATTCTGGATTTTCTGATCACGGCGATCTGTCTCTTTGTGGTTCTTCGCATCATCATGAAGGCGAAGACAGCGCTTGAGGAGGCAAAAAGCGAGGAGCAGGAAGCCAAGGAGGCTGCCGAGAAGAAAGCTGCCGAAAAAGCGGCCGCCGAAAAAGCGGCGCTGGAAGCCGAGACCGCTGCGCGGCTGGCTGAGAAACAGGCAGCGCTCGAGGAAGCTACCCTCAATCAGGAAAAGCTGCTCGTCGAGATCCGCGATCTTTTGAAGAATCGGTAAGTTTGCAGGGGCTATAAGCCTTTGAAAGAAAAATCATCAGAGAATACGCCGTCCGGACTGCTTTCCGGGCGGCGCTGTTTTTTTATTTCTGATTTTCTTTCGCGTGTATTCAAGGAAAAAGGAAATTTCCGATTTCGGGATGCCATGGAGGCGAATAAGAGAAGGCACAAAGAAAATCCGGGGCGCCTATCCCTTTTCGACGAGAAAAAAGAAGGGGGAGGAAGGGGAGTTGACCAGCATGAATTTGGCGGTCAGAATGCGGCTGCGGTCGTAGCCCGAAAGAAGCTCCTCTACCATTCGTCCCTCGACGGCTCCCTCCGCGTGGCCGGGATAGACGGCGACGATCAGACAGCCGTTCCGCTCGAGAAGAGAGATGGCCGCCTCGATGGCGGGAAGCGTGGTTTCGTGCAGTGTGGTGATGCTTTTGTCGCCCCCGGGCAGAAAGCCGAGATTGAACATGCCCACACGGAAGCTTCCGGAAAGATAGTCCCGGAGCCTGTGATGGGAGTCGCAGATCAGGGTGTAATTTTTCGGCGCGTTCTCCTTCTCGAGAAGCGCGGCGGTCGAGAGAAGGGCCGCTTTCTGGATGTCGAAGGCGAGGACCTTCCCCTCGGGGCCGACCGAGCGGGAGAGAAAGAGGGTATCGTGCCCGTTGCCCATCGTGAAGTCCACGGCGGTGCAGCCGCGGCAAAGATGCGGCATAATAAAATGCTTGTGCGTTTCCAGAAGATCGAGCATACTATATCCTTTCGCATGGTTTTGGCGTGAAGGCGGAGAAAGCGGAGAAGGCGTTTCGGGTGCGGAGTAACATTTTTGTCCGGCGGAGCGAGGTCATTTCCCCACGCAGAAGCGGCGGAAAATGCGGTCTACCACGTCGGCGGAGACGGAGCGGCCGTCGGTTTCGCCGAGCGCGGCGAGCGCCTCTTCGAGATCCATGCCGGCCACGTCAGGCGAGAAGCCCGCGACGAGGGCTTCCTCGGCTCGCCCGAGAGCTTCTTTGGCACGCAAGAGAGCGGCGTTCTGCCGGGCATTGGCCACAATCGCACGGCTGTCGTAGTCGATGTCGCCGGCGGCGAAAAGCGATTCGATTTTTTCCTTCAGAGCCGCAAGGCCCTCGCCGGTTTTGGCAGAGAGGAAGAGAATATCGTCGAAGCGCCCTTCGAGAGCAGAGAGGAGCGCAGGGGAGGGAGCGGTCACTTGCGGAAGAAGATCGTTTTTGTTGAGAAGTGCCAGCTTGGGAACCGAAAGGTCTTTCAGTGCGTCGAGCAGGGCAAAGTCCTCCCCGTCCGGCGGGGCGGAGGCGTCGAAGAGAGCCAGAATCAGCTCTGCGCGGTGTAAGGCCGAGAGGGAACGGGTGACGCCGATCTTCTCCACCTCATCCTCGGTGTCGCGTATGCCGGCGGTGTCGACCAGACGGAGAAGAATCTTTCCGACGGCCGCCTTTTCTTCGAGATAATCGCGCGTCGTGCCGGCGCGGGGGCTGACGATGGCGCGGTCTCTTCCCAGAAGGGCGTTCATCAGAGAGGATTTTCCGGTGTTGGGCTTGCCTGCCGTTACGGTGTAGATCCCCTCCGCGATGGCGTGTCCTGTCCGGAAGCTGTCGAGAAGTTCCGAGATTCGGTCGGACAGCGTCCGGATCTCGCCTTTGAGCGCTTCCGGGGTGAGCGAGGTGAGATCCTCGTCGGGATAGTCGGCGACGACATAGGTTTCGGCGACAAGCGCGGCAAGCCTGTCGTAGAGCTCCGTGATCCGGCGGGAGAAGACCCCTGACGTGTGAGCGCGGGCAAGACGGAGCTGGTCGGGGGTTTCGGCATCGATCAGATCGATGATCCCCTCCGCCTCGGAAAGCGAGAGCTTGCCGTGGAGCAGGGCGCGCTTGGTGAATTCTCCCGCCTCGGCCTGAGTTGCCCCCGCCGTCAGCGCGGCGGTGAGCCGGGTCGCGGTGAGAAGACGGCCGCCGTGGCAGGAGAGCTCGACCGTGTCCTCCCCCGTAAACGAGCGCGGCGCGCGGAAAAGCGTGGCGATCCCGTCGTCCAGAACACGCCCTTCCCAGAGAAAATCGCCGTACACCGCCTGTCCGCCGGGCAGGGCGGAGAGGGATTTTTTCCCGCGCGGGCGAAAAATCTTTTCGGCAATCGGAATGGCCTCGTCCCCGCTGATGCGGATCACGGCGATCCCGCCGCGGCCAAAGGGGGTGGAGATGGCGGCGATGGTAGAGGAAAACATGAATCAGACACTCTTTTCTTCGTAGAGATAGGTGACGCGCGGGGCATCGCAGAGCTTTTTCTCTTTTCCGTCGGGGCCGAGCAGAAGAATGCCCGAGCCGTTGGAAACGAGAATACCTTCGTCGGTCACGCGGTAGGCGATGACGCCCTTTTTCAGAACTGTGATTTCGCCGTCCTGTCCCCTCCGGCAGAGCTCAAAGGAGCGGGGGATGATTCCGGGATAAGGGTCTTTCTTTTTTTCGTTGGCCTTTTGCTCTTTGTCGGCGCGGATCAGGTTACCGTCGATGTAAATTTCGGAATTCTTGCGAGTTTTGGCAGAGGATGTGCCGCTCTTGCGGATGGTCTTCCCCGAATAGGCGACCGAGAAAAAATTGAGAAAGCCGAGAAGCGCGCGGATCAGGCGGAAGGGAAAGAGCAGAATATCGAGAAGACAGCTGCCGACGCCGAGGTTGCGGTTCTCCGCCGCTTTGTAGGGCTTACGGATAAAATAGAGGTTTCCTGA
>CALXKW010000113.1 GCA_944389045.1 uncultured Clostridia bacterium
GCGCTTCTGGAAAAGGAGCTGACTCTTTCCAGTCCCCTTTCCGGCAGCGTCCTGCCCCTGTCGGAGGTAGCGGACGAGACCTTCGCTCAGGAGATTCTGGGCAAGGGCTGCGCAGTCGTTCCCAACGACGGTCACCTCTATTCCCCTGTCAACGGAAAGATAGTCAACCTCTTCGATACGCACCATGCCCTCACGATTCTCGGCGATGACGGAACCGAGCTTCTGATTCATGTGGGACGCGATACCGTCTCCTTGGGCGGCCGGTATTTTACCGCCTACCGCAAGAGCGGGGATGAACTGCGGACAGGCGATCTGATTCTCTCCTTCGATCTCGACGCGCTCGACAAGGAGGGCTACGATCTGACCACGCCGATCGTCGTCACCAATATTTCCCGCTATACCTCGGTCGAAATCGCTGCCGAGGGAAACGTAACGGCGGGCGACGCACTTTTGAAGCTCAAAGAGAATCCGACAAAGCTGGGTTAGCTGGCATCACTTTTTTCAGATCAAAGGAAAGGTTTGGTATCCAAATGGCAATTCAGAAAAACTTTCTTTGGGGGGGCGCCATCGCCGCCAATCAGGTCGAAGGCGCCTGGGACAAGGGCGGAAAAGGCCCTTCGATCATGGATTTCTATTCCGCCGTGCAAAACGGCCGGCGGATCGTCTCGCCCGAAGCCGATCCCTCCCTCTATTTTCCCAACCGTTACGGCATCGATTTTTATCACAATTATGAAGAGGACATCGCGCTCTTTGCCGAAATGGGCTTTCGCACCCTCCGGCTCTCGATCGCCTGGAGCCGGATCTATCCCAACGGCGACGACGAATCACCCAACGAGGAAGGACTTCGCTTTTACGACAGGATTTTCGACTGCCTGGCCTCTCACGGCATCACACCCGTCGTCACGCTCTCGCATTACGAGACACCGATGAATCTGGCCGTAAAATACGGCGGCTGGCGGAATCGCGCGCTCGTCGGTTTCTTCCTCCGCTATGCCAAGACGATTTTTGAACGCTATCGGGGCAAGGTCAAGTATTATCTCACCTTCAACGAGATCAATTCGGTTCTTGTCCCCTTCGGCGCCTATATCAACGGCGCCATGCTGCTCTCCGAGGAGGAGAACAGCCTTACCGTCCGCCTGGCCGCCCTCCACAATATGCTGATCGCCAGCGCTGAGGCGGTGGCGGCCGCCCATGCCATCGAACCGACCCTGCGCGTCGGGTGCATGCTGATCCACACGCCCTTTTACCCGCTGACCAGTTCGCCCGAGGATCAGCTTGCCGCCCTTGAGGAAAACCGCTTTTTCAACTTTCTGGCGGGAGACGTGCAGGTGAAGGGCGCCTATCCCTTTTACGCCAAGGCGCTTCTTGAAAAGCGGGGCGCACATCTGGAAATCAGCCGCAACGACGCCGACATTCTGCGCCACGGCAGGGTCGATTTCGTCTCCTTCTCCTATTATATGTCGAGCTGCATCTCGGCCGGCACGCCCAAGGAAGGTACGGGGAACATCATCGCCGGTCTTCCCAATCCCACCCTCAAGGCCAGCGAATGGGGCTGGCAGATCGATCCCGCCGGATTCCGCTATACGCTGAATACGCTCTACGAGCGCTACGGCCTTCCCCTTTTCGTGGCCGAAAACGGACTGGGCGCCCGCGACGAGCTTCGGGACGGAAAGATCGAAGATGACTACCGCATCGCATACCTCTCCGCCCATATCCGCGAGATGGAAAGGGCCGTGGCCGACGGCGTAGAGGTCTTCGGCTATACAGTCTGGGGGCCGATCGATCTGATCTCCGCCTCGGGCGGCGAGATGTCAAAGCGCTACGGCTTCATCTACGTCGATCTGGACGACCGCGGCGCGGGTAGCGGTAAACGCATCCGCAAAAAATCCTTTGACTGGTACCGCCGCGTCATCGAGGCGGGCGGCGTGGTCACCCAAGAGCGTTTGGAAGAGACGGTTTGAGCCGCCCCCTCTCCCCAGCGCGAAAACCGCAAGCCAGAATAAAGCCCGAAAGCTTTAATGAGTTCTCCCCGATCCGCCTTGCACGAAATTTCAATAAAACGATCGAGGCCTTGACAGGCACGAAAGACAGATCCCCCGGCGGGAATTCCCGCCGGGGGATCTGTCGGCATGGTTCTCTGAAACAGACCGCAGGGCAAAGCCTTCGCTCCCCTCCTGCTTCTTTGCTTTTCATCAGACTTCGATACCATTTTCTATTTTTTGGCCGTCCGTTTACCGGACGCCTAAGACACCTAAGACGCCTAAGAAGAAACCCGCATTAGCGCATTCGGATAAGACCGCTCACCGTGACAAATTCATATCCCTGCTCGAGAAGGACCGGTATCACATGTTCGAGCGCTTCGAGCGTATGACATTCGCCCGAGACGTAGTCGTGACAAAGAATGATGCTCCCGTCGGTGACATGGTCGAAAATGTTTTTTTCAATACTCGAAGCGCTGGCTCCGGCCCAGTCGCGGGTATCGATCGTCCAAAGCACCAATTCATACCCTTTTTCTTCGGCCACCGCGCGCACCACGTCGTCCCGGATCCCCATGGGAGGCCGGAAGAAGACGGGGCGGACGCCCGCGATCGACCGGATAATCTCCTCGGTCTTTTCAAGCTCCTCGGCAAAGGAGGCCGCGTTCTGTCCGGTCAGGCGCGGATGGGAATAGGTGTGATTGCCGATCTCGTGCCCTTCGGCCACCGCGCGCCGAAGCGGCGCGGGATAGTGCTCGGCGTTGACGCCGATGACAAAAAAGGTGGCGGGGATCGAGTACGCGGCCAAAAGATCCAAAACCTTGTCGGTGTTATAAGGATGCGGCCCGTCGTCAAAGGTCAGCGCCACCTTTTTGGGGCGGGAGGAAGAAGACGGCCCGGCAAAGGCGGAAAGAGGAAAGACCGCCGTCATGAGAAGGGCGGTCATAAGCAGCATGCAGAAAAATTTTCTCATTGCCAGAGTTCCTCAAGAGAGGCGATGCGGTACCCCTGCCTCTCGATCTCGCAGAGAAGCTTATCCATAATAGCGGCATTGGTCGCCGAGGTGGGGTGAAGCAGCATGATCTCTCCATTGTGAAGATGCGCGAGAATCTTTTCCAGCGCCTTTTCTGGGGCGGGCTGTTTGTTGTTGTCCCAATCGGCGTAAGCGAAGGACCAGAAAATCGTCTTGTAGCCAAGATCCTCGGCATAGGAAAGATTCTGCTCGGAAAAAGGGCACTGAGGCGGACGGTAGGCCTTCACCATCTCCCGTCCGGTCAGCTCGGTATATGCCTTTTCAAGCGAGGAAAGCTGCGCGGCGAAGAGCGATTTGTCGGTGATGGCACTCATGTCCGGATGGTTGCGGGTGTGATTGCAGACGGCGTGACCTTCCTCCGCCATGCGCTTGACCAGTTCCGGGGCACGCTTGATGACGTTTTCGAGAATGAAGAAGGCGCCCTTGACTCCATGCGCGTCCAGAACATTCAGGATTTTTTCGACATTGCCGTTTTCGTATCCCACATCAAAGGTGAGGTAGATGACGGGATCGCTCTCCTTGGCTCTGTGATCGACATAATACGCGGAATAGTCTTCCACAAAGCGCATTCCCTCATCGAGAACCGGAGGCGTGTGCGTGTCGTTGTGCTTGCAGTACCAGTTATACGGCGTCGTCTCGGAAGCCCTCAGCGGCGCGGTTAAAAATCCGGCCGCGAGGAAGAGAGAGAGAACGCCGATCAGAAAATTTCGTAATTTCATATTCATAAGGTTCATAAGGACTCCCACTTTTCAAACGGTTTTCCGCCGGCGCTCAGACCGGCTTTGAAAGCCGACAGACATCACGACATTCAAAATCTTTTGAAGTCAGTATTATTTTCACTCCGGGAAGACAAAATAATCGCAGAAAAGAGTGGAAAAGCGGGACAAAAAAAGACAGCAGAGAGTGAGAAAGGAAGTATGTTTTTCAACACACTCACACACTTTCTGCTGTCATCGAGAATCAAAAAAGCTTTTTATTATCGGCAAAATCCTGGCGACAGAAAATTACGCGCTCAGCGAAGCGTATTCGTCATAACGACCGCCTTGCTGTTGTAATATTTCAAGGCTTTGAGAAGCTGCTGCGTCGCCTCAAAGAAAACGACGGCGTTTTTGCCCTCTTCGTTGACAAAGGTCATGAAGTAAATATCCCCGGCATCAAAGCTCGAGACCGCCTCGTAGACGACGGCATCGGCGTGCGCGTGGGCGTAAGCGGCATACTCTTCGTTTTTCGGCGCGATCATCTCGGCCTCGCTGATCTTGACTTTAACAAAATCGGCTTCTTTCTTTCCGCCATAGACCTTGACGATCGTAAAATAGCTTGCGTCTACCGTATAATAATACGAACGGGAGACAAAGGGCCAGGTGAAGAACCAAAGAATCCAGACCGCCACAGGAACGAGCGCCACCAGCCAGGGGAGCGTCAGAGCCGCCATCAGCCCGACGATACCGAGCGAGACGACAACATAGAGAAGGATCAGAAGGATTCTCTGGGTTTTATATTTGCCCTGCACCTTGAGATCCACCATGTACTCGGCATAATTGGCGCTTTTAAAAGCGTCGTCGGCGCGCGCGGTGATATCGCCTCTGGATCTCTCTTTTGCCTTGAATTTGCGCAATTTCATAAAAATCAAACTCCAATCTCGTAAATTTCCGTCCGAGGAAAGGCAGCCGCCTTCCTTTGGTGCAACAAGGCTATTATATCATAATTTCGGGCGATATCAATATCTTTTCGAAAATTTCCTGCTTTTTGTCTATAAAAAATCAGCAGTTTATACAAAAAATCAGTTTTGGGCCGAGCCGCTGACTTGATTTTTTGTTAAATCTGATAAATTTTATAAAAATACAGAAAAAGTCATTGCAAAATGTTCACATCATGTTATAATATGGTTGTAAATATCGGATGCGCTCCGAGAAAGAAAGGATGTTACACCATGACAAAAAAAGAACTTATCGATATTGTGGCCGAGGAAGCGGAGATAACCAAAAAGGCCGCCAAGATCGCCATTGACTCTCTTCTTGGCGCCATTGAAACCAGCCTGACCAAAGGCGAAGAGGTTTCGCTTACCGGCTTCGGTACCTTCAAGGTAAAAACCCGTGCGGCCAGAAACGGTGTCAATCCCCAGACCAAGGCTCCCGTGGTCATTCCCGAGGCGAAGGTTCCTACCTTCAAGCCCGGTAAGGCCCTGAGAGACAAAGTCGCGGAGTAAGTTTATCCGACAAAGGCATTGCGTCCACGCCGCAATGCCTTTGTGTTTTTCTCCGGTTCTTTATTCTCCATCGGACTCGCCTTTTGTCCTGCCGCCGCACTTTCCGAAATATGGGAAGGCGGTTTTAGAAAAATCTTCGCAAAAGCAGACCGAAAGCCCCGAAAAAACAGGAAAGACAGAAGGAGAATAGCGCCTATGAAACAGAATCCGCTGACCACCCGTCCGTTGGCTGTCGCCTGCGCCGCCTTTCTTCTGACTCTCTTTCTCGCCCTCTATCACGCCCTGTCCGGTGCGCTGCTTCTTTCTCTCTTTTTCCTTTTTCTCCTGTTCTTTCTCTCGGCGCTCCTTCTCTTTCGACTCGATCGAAAACGCCTATTTCTTCCCTTCTGTCTTCGGAAAATCGCGCTGACTCTGCTTCTGACACTTTTAATGACCGCGCTGGCCCTGCTTCTCTCTTTCATGACCGGCCGCAGCCGCGCCGCGGCCGGCGCTTACCGCGACCGTACAGGCAGGGCCGAGCTTCTCGTTAAAGAATGCGTAACCTATGGAAGCGTGACGCAGATTCAGGCGAAGGCCGAGACAATCGATGGAGTAAAGACCGATCTGACCGTAAGCCTCACGCTTTTCCAAAACGAGAGCTTTCTTCCCGGAGACCGCATCGCCGCCTCTCTTCTTTTTAGCCTGCCCGAAGGAGATTCCCTTCTCGATAAAAGTCTTTATGCCGACGGGTGCGACCTCGCGGCCGTACTTGCGAACGGAAGCGTTACGACGCTTTCGGAAAGCCATAACACCCCCGCCGCCCTTCTGGCCCGTTTTCGTCTCTTTCTGCAAAAGCTTCTTCGGGACAACCTCGACGACGAAAGCGCAAGCCTCTTTAACGCTCTTCTGCTCGGCGACAAAAGCGGAATGGACAGCGCCGTGAAGAATGGACTTGCCTTTTTGGGCATCAGCCATCTTTTCGCGGTCAGCGGACTGCATCTCTCGATTCTGATCGGACTGATCGGAAAGCTTCTCGCCAGGGCAAGACTCCCTTTTTCCGCCGCCTGCCCGCTTCTTACGGCGGCGACCCTCTTCTATATGGCGCTGACCGGATTTCCTCCCTCGATGCTTCGCTCGGGAGGCATGCTGCTTCTTTTTTATCTCTCTTACTACGTCAAACGAAAGAGGGAGCCGGTCACGGCGCTTTTCGCGGCCACGACGGCCATCGTCCTTGTCTCTCCCCGCGCCATCCTCGACCTCGGGCTTCTCCTCTCCTTTACCGCCACACTCGGAATTCTCCTGATCGCCTCTCCGACCGCAACTTATATAGATAAGCTCTCCCGGAAGAAGATATTTCCCCGCCCTCTCGGGTCGGCCGTTCGGGCGATTCTCTCCTCAGTAACCGTCACGCTGGCCGCCACGGCGGGCACGCTTTTGATACTCTATCTCGCCGCCGGCAAGATGTTTCCCTTGGCCCCGCTCTCCAATCTTGTCTTTACGCCGATCCTGACGGTTTTGCTCCTCTCGCTTCCCCTCTTCTTTCTTCTCCTTCCCCTTCCGCCCCTCTTCGCCCTCTATCGGACGGCCGTCTCTTCGCTCTGCCGCCTCTTTCTCTCGATGGCCGCCCTCGGACGAAAAGCCGCCGGGCTGAACTTCTCCCTGCGCTATCCCTTCATGCCCCTTCTGATTCTTTTCTGCCTCCTGCTCCTTGTCTTCTTTCTTCTGCGCCGCCGCCATTTCCTGCTTCCCTTTCTGCCGATCGTCCTTTTCTTTCTTCTGGCCGAGGGAGGAATCGCCCTGTCCGACCTCCCCCTACGCGAAAGCGAAAGCCTTTTTTATTTCGGAAACGGACAAAACGATGCGCTCGTCCTCTCCTATGAGAAAAAGGGGCTGATCGTCGATTTTTCGGCCTCGTCGAGCTTCGCTCAGGAATCGCTCGGCAGGGCGGGAAGCCACAGCGCCTCGGTCGAGGCCGACACTCTGATGCTCACCGCCTGCCGGCCGGCCTATGCGGCGGCCTTTCAGAAAATCGTCGACGCCTACAGTCTGAAAAATCTCATTCTGCCCCAAGGAAGCGAGAGCGCCGAAACGCTGGCAGCTCTGGCCGAGAAAGAGGGCGTCACGGTCGTCTTCTACACGCCGGGAGACAGGATCGTCTGGAACGGCATCACCTTAAAGACCTATCCGAACAGACCGGACGGCCAGGTCGCCGCCC
>CALXKW010000114.1 GCA_944389045.1 uncultured Clostridia bacterium
TGAAGGTGGGCGACATCGTGAAGGTATGGGTACTCGACGTCGACGTGAAAAAGAAGCGCATTTCCCTCACGATGAAAACGCCTGCCGAAAAATCCGGGAAGAAGAAAAACGCCTGACGTCTTTACCCAAAAGGGGCGCTGCCGTTAAGGAAAACGGGCGCTGCCCCGCCGTTCTTTCGCCTCTTAGCTCTCCTGCGTTTTTTCAAAAAAATTTTTCGTGGGAGGGACCTTTCACAAAAGACCGCCGCCCTTCCGGCGTCAAAAATCCATGCCCCCACGGGCGGAAAGGAACTGACTTATGGAACTCTCCCTTTTTGCCGAACGGCTTGCGGCCTTCCGCCGAAAAGCCTCCCTCTCGCAGAATCAGGCCGCCGAAGCGCTGTCGGTCAGCCGGCAGGCAGTCAGCAAATGGGAAAGCGGGCGGGCCGCTCCCTCGCTGACCTGTCTTGCCGCACTCGCCGCGCTCTATGGCGTCACGCCGGATGAGCTTCTCACCGGACAGCCCGCCCCCGAGGCGGAAAAGACCTCTCTTCTCTTTGCTCCCGACGACCCGCTTGCCGGACGGCTGCGGGCGCTCCGTGCCGAGCGCGGGCTCTCGCAGGGCGCGCTGGCCGAAGCGCTGTCGGTCAGCCGGCAGTCGGTCAGCAAATGGGAGCGGGGAGAGGCCGAGCCCGACGCCGAGCGTCTTGTCTTGCTATCCTCGCTTCTTGCCGCTCCCGTCGCCCTTCTTCTGCCGGCAAAGCCGACAGCGTCCTCGCCGGCGCCCTCCGACGAAATTGCAGCCGCTCCCGCCGCCGGCGCTCCGACTGCCCCCGAGGAAACGAACGAAAAGGTGAGCACGGGTGACCGGTCTGCCGGCGGCGAAAAGACGCCGGACGGCTGCATCGGATCGGACGAAAGAGAGGAATCTGCCCGGTCAAACGGGGATATCGAACCGAGCGTATCGGCCGAAACAGACGATTCTGCCAATCCGGCTGAACCCGGCGAGAAAAGCCGGAATCCCGTGCGGGGCGAAAAAAAGCCTCTTCCGTCTCTGTCCTCTCTCTCCTCCCCGCCCCAGTCTCTTGGAGAAAGGGTCCGGCGGAATCTCTCGCTCTATCGCGCGCTTCTCGGGCAAAAAAGCAAGCCGGCCGGTAAGAAAAAAACGGCCGGCGGAGCTAAATGCCGGGAAACCGAGCCCAGAGCCGAAAAAAAGAGCAAGAAAATCGCTTTCCGCACCATCGCGGAACCCGGCCCGAACGATCCGGCCTGTGTCTATGTGGACAAAGAAGACGGCAAGCTCCGCACCATTCTGCCCTTTCTGGCCGCGATCCCGGTCTGCACGGCCGTCATCGCCCTTTTGATCAAAAAAGAATATAAAAAATAATCCGACAGCGGATAAAAGCGCAGCGGCTCTCAAAGAAGCCCTCCGTCCGAACGAATATATCCATACCAAAAACCTGCGGGGAAAAGATTTTCTCCCCGCAGGTTTTTATTCTTATTTCCGGGTCTCTGTTGGCACATACGCGTGCTCTCTCTGCTCTCTGCCTATCGCCTCATCTCTGCCCCTTTTCCCCTTTATCTCAGACTTTTTTATCAAATCCCTTTCCTTCTCCGGATTTCAGCGAAGAAGAAGGGTCATCACCGCGCCGAGAAGCGCACCGAGGAGCGAAGAGACGACGCACTGCATAATCGTCGCCTTCAGCCGGCGGAAGCCTTCGCCGGGCTCGCGCTCGAGAGCGGTCAGACGCCGGCCCTGCTCCCGCTGCTCGGCCAGCATGTGCTCCATGTTCACCGCCAGCTTGTTCACCGAAAGGGCGATGGCACGAATGTTTTCGTTCTCGCCCTCGCAGGCCGCCACCCTACGGCAGAGACTGTCTATCTCCTTGTCATGTCTCGTCAGAGAAACCGCGATCTCCTCCCCGGTCATAGACAAGCTCTCCTTTCCCGTCGTTGTCCCTGTTGGCAGTCAGCATCAATTCATGCAGATAGCTCTCGGCGCGATGCGCGTCCACCCTTCCGTACCGCCCTTTTTGCCCGATCAGAAGCGGAGCTTTGACATGCCGATAGCCGAACAGGCGGGGCGGCAGATGCGTGACGATATCGTCGATGTTCTTGATAAGCAGAAAACCTTCCCAGCGCGCCTGAAGCGTGGGGGTCATGCGTCCGTGAAAAACGCGGGGACAGCCAAAGGCATAGCCCTCCAGCGAATCGCGCAGGTCGGGACGGTGAAACCAGATGTATTCGTGACAGAGCAGAGCGAGTGCGGCCCCGTGCGAGTAGCCGACCACGGTGAATTTTTTTATCGTCTCGTCGGCGATGACCGAAGAAAGATAGGGTTTTACCGCGCGGAAGACCGAGAGAAAGCCGCGGTGGCATTTCCAGGGCTCTCCCATCTCCCGGTAGGGCCGGGCGGCAAAACGAAAGTTGTTCCTCCAGTCGAGCAGACCGTCGGAATGTTCAAAGAAAATGGTCACGCTGTTGTTCACACGCCGGATGGCGTAATCCCCGCCGTTTTCCACATGGTGATAATTGACGGACAGACATTCGGCAAACAGGTGCCAGAGTTTTCGGTAATCGGGTGTTGCGTTCATAATCGGTATCCTTTCTGGTGAAGCGGCGGGCCGCCCTTTCTTCATCCTATGCGAAAGAGGAACGGGATGACTATCGGACGGCCCGCACGGGAAGACGGCGAAAAAGGCTATCAGCGCTTCGGACGTCCGGCGATGCGGAAGCGATAGGAAGCCGAATAGATTCCAAAGGGCCGCCGGAAGGCGTTCGACGAGAAGGAAAGCTGTTTTTCCACCCACTTTTTTTCGTGCTCCCGGGAGGTGTGAAGCTGCCGGGATTCGGGGACGAAGCTCTCGTTCGAAAAATCCTTCTCGTCGAAGACACTCGAGGCGGTCACCTCCTCGACTGTCTTCCAGCCCTCTTTTTCGGTGCGCACCCGGAGGACAAAGCGGGAGCGCGGCATAGCCTTGCATTTGACGATCAGGCTGCGGCGCACCGTGCTTTTGGCAAGATGCGGAATGGTAAGATCGCTTCGCGGCGTGACAAATCCCGAAAGATAGGCGCGGCCGTTGAAGGTATACCACTTGTTGGGAATCGCGTCGCGCGCGGTCGGAAAACACTTTTCCCCCACCCATACCGCCTCGCCGCGCTTGTCAGTGTTGAAGCAGAAGAGCTTTCCGTCCGATGTGCCGAAATAGAGAACGTCGTCGTAGGAGTGAAGCGAAACGGCGGGATAAAACCTGCCGCCGGTCATCTCCCCGTCGCTGTCGACAAGACAGCGGCGGATTTCCCCGTTGTCCGAAAGATCGGTATAATAGACGGTCACGCCGGCCGAAGTGCCCTCCCCGTCGGTCGCATCGGCACTGAAAACCTCCCCCGTGACGGGCTCCTCCCGCCCCAGAAGGGTGAGCGGCTCGCCGTCTGCATAGAAAGAGGTCAGCGGCTCGCCGTTATGGAAGCAGGGCGCGGACATATGGCGGTAAAGGCGGGTCTGCCCGTCGTAATGGCCGATGTCCGAGAGATAGTACCATTCGTATTCGGTAACGCCGTTTCGGCGATAGGTCGCGCGCGAATCGGCAAGAAAGATCTCGCCCTCAAGCAGAAGGGCCAGATAGCCCTTCCACTCGGTCAGGCGGGCTTTCGAGAGGTCGCGGTGAGCCAGCAGACGGCGGTCGACCGAAAAGGAGCGGTTCTCGACCGCGCGTTCCTCCTTCAGATCCTGGCCGGAGATCCCGCAAAGCCCCATACGGGAGAGGAAGACCGGATCGTCGCGGAAATTGGCGGCGGCCCCGGCGCAGCCCACGGCGGCGGCCCCGTCGGTTATGCGGTAGAGACGGTCGACAAAGCCGCCGTCCTGATAGGGCGTGCAGAAGAAGAGCCCGCCCCCGTCCCCGCGTTCTTCCTTCATCACGGCGAGAAAATTGGGGTGCGAGAGAAGGGCCGTGATCGGGGCGCTTCCCTCCCCGCAGGAGAGAAAGGCGTGCGCGCCGAAATAGGCGGGTGCGTTTTTGTTGCTCTTCGGAACCACCGAATAAAAGACCGTGCCGGGCAGGGCGGGGTTGCCCGACAGAAAGATCCTGTCGTCGTAGACGGCGGCAACCCGGCAGCCGCCAAGGGCCTCGGCCGCGCTTTTCGTGTAGGAAGGGTTGGCCGCGCGGAAATCGGGAAGAGAGCGAGGGTCGTAATAGCCGCCCTGTCCGTAAAGACGGACCCGCAGAAGCTTTCCCTTCACTTCGTCGAGGGGAAGCGTGAGACGAAGCGCCACGGCCGCCGTGCGCCCCTCCTTCTCGCCGAACTCGACCGCGTAGTGCTGCCGCGCATCGCCGGTGCGCGAGCTGTAGGAAAGATTTTCACCGTCAAGCTTCACAAAAACCACCGCCTGCGGCGTGTCGGGAAGGGAAAGGCGGTAAATTCCCAAAGGCTCCTCTTCCCTTGTGAAGACAAGCTCCCGGTCGGTCAGCGTATAAAACGCGTAGCGGTCGGGCATAGTATCGGTCACCGATTTCAGGCATAACCCTACAAGCGCCGCCGGACGAAGCGCCTTGGCCGCGTATCCGGTGCTCACCTCCCCTCCCCCGACCGAGATTCCCTCATAGGCTTCGGGCACTGTCAGCACGTCGAGCGAAGCGTTGTGCGTCCGGCGGATCTTCGGAAAGGCCGTCGTATCGCAGGGAAGATAGAGCGTTTTCCCCACGGCGCACCTTCCGATCGCCGTGTTCGGATAGACCTCCACCCCCGAGCCGAAATTGTAGAGCGTTCCGCTCCAGTTCATCCCTCCGTAGCAGACCCGTTTCAGGGCGGAGGTTCCGTAAAAGGCGCTTGACGCCACCGAGGTAAGGGATTCGGGCAGCACAAGCGTCTCAAGAGAGGAGCAGAGGGCAAAGGCGTCCTCCCCGACCGTCTCCACGCCCGCCAGCACGGCGGTCGTAAGCTCGGTACAGCCGTAAAAAGCCCCGTTGTTCTCCCCCGCGTCCCCTCCGATCACCTTCACCGAGTCCGAAAGCACCGCTTCGGTGATCTTGCGCCCCGTGAAGGCCCCGGCCGCGATCTTGACCACCGGACGAAGCTCTCCGAGATAATAGGCCTCGGAAGGGACATAGACCGCTGTCCGGCCGCTCTCGAGGCCGTAGACCTCCAAAACCTCCTTCTCCTGATAGACCGAGAGGCGGTATTTCAGCCCGTAATCCCCGGCGATCTCATCCAGCTCCCCCAAAGTCTCTTCTATATCGAAATAATCGGTCAAAAGGTTGCGGTCCTCGTACTCCTTCCCGTCCTTCAGCAGAGTGGGAATATAGGCGTTGGTCTCGGGAAAGCTACCGAGCTCCTCCATCTCGTCGGTATAGGGCTCGTCCCCCAGCACCTCGCCTTCTTCCGGGGAGGTAAAACAGAAGATCTTCTCCCCGTCGAGCAGATAGAAAGCGCCGTTTCGGGAGATGGCGCAGGAGGCGGCGGAGGCGGGAGCCGCCACCGGCGACAGGGTCTCGGCAAGGTCCCGCTCCTCGTGGCGGAAGAGGTAAAGACCGCTTTCTTTGTGAGCCGCAATATAGGCGACGCTCTCCCCGTTTACCGTAAAGGTATGGGAGTAGAGCCCCAGGATCGGCTCTTTTTCTCCCAAGGCTTTGGGCAGGGAGCGATAGCCGGGAACGGTCTCGAGCGCCGCGCCGTCCTCGCATTCCCAATCGCGGTACATGTTCACAAGGTAGGGGAAGCGGCTGCCGCCGTCGGGAGAGGTGAAGTCCACCCCGCCTTCGTTTTCTTCCACCACGTTGTATTCCGCTTCCGAGCGGATCAGATTTTTTTCACCGCTATAGCCTCTTTCCGCCATAACTGCATTCCTCCTTCTTTCTTTCCCGAGCGGATACCGGGCGCCGCCCCTTTTTTTCCGCACAATCTTTTTCCGGCCGAAGACGGTCCGAACGCGGCGACACGCTCCGGATCGCCTTGCCGAAAGGGAGACCCGCCGGCGCTTTCGCGCCCTGCCAAGACGCGGACAGGCACCGCCCGCAGCTTTCCCGCAAGCTGACACTTTCGCTGCGTCCGCAACAGAGCGCGGGCCTTCACCAGCCGCGGCAGTCCCGCACGCCCGCCCCCTCGGAGGAGCGGCTTCTTCGCTCCAAGCCCTCCGATAAGCTCCGGTATCGCGCGAGAAAGGCTTCCGCCTTCGGGTTATCGTCTTCCAGACAGTAATAATACGCCGTAAGAATCGGCGCCAGATGCTGCAGTTCATAACGAAGCTCCAGTTCCTCCTGTGCCCTGTCGGCACTCGCCTCCCCGGGGGAACGGTAATAACAGACCGTATACAGCCCGGGGAAATCGTTGGGAAGCGTCACCCGGCCGGAAGAGGAGAGCTTTTCCGGAGGGACCTCCCATTTTTTCCCGTTACGGAGCACCTTCCCCGTAAAAGAGAGAAAACACCCGTCGATTTTGGCCAGATCATAGCATGTCTCGCGGGCATAGAGCGGAACATCGTCCCCGTCCTCTTCCCGCGCCGCCCCGTAAAACGCGCCCGATTCGAGGACCAAAAGCCCGTCGGTATCGAAGGTCAGCGTGATCCTTGCCGATGCTTTCCCGGAGAGCGAGACCGTGCGCCGCCGGTAGAGGACGGGCCGTTCCAGGCCGCCCGCCGGTTTCGGACAGAACAGGGTCCCCGTGCCCTCCGCCGCTTCCCCCGGAAAAGAGACCGTTTCCGCAAGCGAATCGTCGACCGCCGCGCGTACCCGCCCCGTTCCCGCCACGGCGAAAGCGAACGCGGCCGTCCGGGAGAAGGTGAAGGTCAGAGGCTCTCCCGGCGTGACCATGCGAGGCGTATCAAACCCGAAAAGCAAAGGAGGCGGATAATGACGAAGCTCGCACACTTTCTCCAAAGGGTCAAGCCGGTTGATCTCGGAGAGCGCCCGATTGAGCGAGGCGTAAAAAGCGCGTCTGCTGTCGATTTTTCCCTCGGTGCAGAGGGCCGCTACCTCGTTGTAGACCTGTTGAATTTTCATTGCCTGATCCCCGCTTTCCGCCGCGGCCGCCGGCCGGGCACTATTTCAGAAAGACCGTGAGCCGGTCGCCGTCGGCCGACAGAATCTCGGCGCCGCCCTTGGTGGCGGCAGTGGCGGTCACGGTCAGGCCGTCGCTTCCGATTGTGACAAAGGCCCCCGGGATCTGAACCGAGGAGGAGGTCGCCGAGGCGGGAACCTCGAAGACCATGCCGGGCAGCACGCGGAAAACCGCCAGCGCCCGCGCGCCGCTTTCCGGCGCCTCGTAGCTTTCGAGTGCGATATACGAGACGGCCAGATCGCCCGATGCCAGCGTGAGCGCCCCCTCGCTCAGAATCAGGGCTTCGCCCGCGGCATAGCTCTCTCCGCCTTTGGCCGGAAGGTAG
>CALXKW010000115.1 GCA_944389045.1 uncultured Clostridia bacterium
GAGGACAACACGCGGATTCGGAAGGCGGCCTATGAGATCAGACGCTCGGGCTCCGACCGGACGATAGCCTCCAGAATTGCCTCGGGAGTATTTTTCGCCACGTCGATTTTCACAGCCTGCCGATTTCTCGCCCACCAGGTGAGCTGTCTCTTGGCGTAGCGGCGCGAGGCGCGCTTGATCCGCTCCACCGCTTCCGTCAGCGAACAGGTCCCTGCCAGATAGGCGGAAAGCTCTTTGTAACCGATCGCCTGTCCCGCCGTGGTCTCGGGAGAAAGCGATAGCCGCGCGACCTCTTCGAGAAGTCCCTCCTCCATCATTCTGTCCACACGAAGATCAATGGCCCGGTATAAGGCCTCCCGGTCGGAGGTCACGAGCACATAGAGCTCTGCGCCAAAAAGAAGCGCTTCCCGCCGGTTTTCCCGATCCCACACGCTTTTGGGCTTTCCCGAGAGCCGGTAAATCTCGAGCGCCCGAATCACTCGCGGCCGGTTGTTCGGATGAATCGACGAGGCGCTTTCCGGATCGACCGCCCGCAGCTCCGCATAGTTTTCTTCGGCCGATCTCGCGGAAAGCTCCCGGCGAAGCCGGCTGTCGGAGGAAGGAGAAGCGGACGCTTGCCCTCCGGCGTACAAAACGCTTTCGAGATAAAGGCCGGTTCCGCCGCAGAAGATCGGCGTCTTCCCGCGGGATAAAACCTCATCAAGACAGCTACTCGCCGCCGCAGCATAGTCCATGCTGGAATAATTCTCGCCCGGATCTGCCACATCGATCATATGATGAGGCACCGCCGATCGTTCGGCAGCCGTGGGCTTTGCCGTTCCGATGTCCATGCCGCGGTAGATCTGCATCGAATCGCAGGAGATGATCTCTCCGTCCAGTCTTGCGGCCAAAGAAAGGGCCAGCGCCGATTTTCCCACGGCGGTCGGGCCGGCCACGGCCAGAATCCGTCTTGTTTTTTCGTCCGCCAACCCGTAGAGCCTCCTCTTCCTTGCCCCTGCTGCATACATGCAAGGGTCGCCATTGTATTGTCAGCAAAGAAACATCGCGTCGCCGAAGCTGAAGAAGCGATAGCGCTCCCGAATCGCCTCCTCGTATGCTTTCCGGATAAATTCCCGTGAGGAAAAGGCGGAAACAAGCATCAAAAGCGTCGATTCGGGCAGATGAAAATTCGTAATCAATGCATCCACCGCCTTGAAGCGATAGCCGGGATAGATGAAAATACCGGTGTCGTCGTGCATCGGATGAACGATCCCCTCCCGGTCGGCGGCGCTCTCCAGCACGCGGCAGGAGGTCGTCCCCACCGCCACGATCCGGCCTCCCCGCCCGCGTGTGGCATTGATCCGCTCCGCAGCCTCGGGCGTCACCCGGAAATATTCGCTGTGCATCACATGGTCGGCGATCTTCTCGGCCTTGACCGGACGAAAGGTTCCAAGACCTACATGCAGCATGACCCGCACAACGTCGCAGCCCTTGGCACGCACAGCGTCGAGAAGCCCGGTCGTAAAATGCAGCCCCGCCGTCGGCGCGGCGGCGCTTCCCCGCTCGTCGGCATAGACGGTCTGATAGCGCCCGTTGTCCTTCAGCTCCGCCGTGATATAAGGGGGAAGCGGCATTTTCCCGATTCGATCCAGCATGGTGTAGATATCCGTGGAATGGTCATAGGAGAAACGTAAAATGCGGTTTCCCTCCTCGCCGACCGCTATGACCTCGGCCGTCATCTCCCCGTCCCCGAAAGACAGAATCGTTCCCACCTTGGCGCGCCGTCCGGGCCGGGCGAGAACCTCCCATTCGTCCAGCCCTCTCTGTCGAAGAAGCAGGATTTCCATCGCGATGCCGGTATCCGCCTTTATGCCGTACAGCCGTGCGGGAATCACCTTGGAATCGTTGATCACAAGAGTATCTTTTGGCGTAAGGTAGTCAAGAATATCCCGGAAAACACGGTGCTCCAACCGTCCGGTATCCCGGTGGGCCACCAAGAGGCGTGAGGAATCGCGCGGCTCGACCGGCTCCTGAGCGATCAGCTCTTTCGGCAGATCGTAATAAAAATCGTGACTGGTCAGTTCGGTGCTTGGCTTATCGTTGACGATCATAAACGGTCTTTTCCCTCTTCTTCTCTGTTCGGCTTCTTGTTTTTTCGCATTCGGCGGCATTCTTCTCGCGGGAAGCTGCTATTGCGGATCGTTCGCATCCGCCCTATTCGGCGGCCGCCGGCCTTTTCCGGCAAAGACCAGCATTTTGAAAGTGCCCTTTTCGCCGTCCGCGCTTTCCTTTGCGTGCCTTCTCTCGCGGCATTATATGCTGCGGCTTCGTGCAGCCAAGTAAATGCCGCGCGACAGAAAAATTCAGCATAGCCTTGTCTTTTCTTATTGTAGCATACAGAAAAAGAAATGCAAGCACTTTTTTGAAAATCACACGGTGCTTTTCTGAAATTTAAGACGCGGGGCGGGAGGCGGTAAAACGCCTGCCCCTGCCCCGCGCCAAAAAAGCGGTTGGGTTCGTTTCAGACTACAACCGGTGAAGACATAGCAGAGCCGGTTCGGTACCCTTTATCCGAATTATTTGAAATCAGTCCAGCTTCATTTTACCGGAAGCTTCAAGAAGCTTGATATACAGACCGCCCTGCACGCTGCGGTGCCGGAAGCCGCACTGACGCGCCGTGACGGTATCGAACCAGTCGGTCATCGGACAGCGGCTGTAGCTGCTATGATAAGCGTCCCAAAGAGGGGCCACGGTCTCCTCAAAGCCCTCGCGGTCGGCCGACAGCGTCGCGGTCCAGACCAGCCAGTCGCTCTTGGTATAGCCGGCGCGGTTGTCAAGCGGCAGACCGTATTTGTTCGTCCGCTTTCTGTAGCTGGCAAACTCGGAGGCGATCACCGCTTTGTCCATCACACCGGTGCCGAAGATCTTATCCCAGACGATGTTGTACTTCATGCTGAATGAGCCTTCGCTGTCAAAGGCGAGGCGATAGCTGCCGTCCCCATTGGAAGCGCGAACCGCCCAGTCGGCGGCCATGTCCTTCGCCTCGGCGATGCAGGCGTCAAACTTCTTCTCGTCTCCCATCATGCGGTAAAGGATGCCCAGTCCCGCGATGCCCATGATGGCCTTGAGAGAGAGGTTGCAGTTATGCGCCATATGTCCGGCGAAGTCGTCGGTGCAGAGCTGGTTCTCGGGATCGCGGCCGTGCTCGCGCAGATAGACCACCCACGCCTCCAAAAGATCGAGGTTGGCCTTGGCGAAGGAAACGTCGCCCGAAGCCACCGCCTCGGCGGCCGCCATGATCAGCATGTTGCCGCACTCCTCCACGGGCATCTGGCCCTCCAGACGGTTGCCGGCGTAGACCTGTCCGTTCACATGAGGGTATTGTCCCACATCGTGCGGCGCGAAGTCAAATTTCCAGTCGGCGCTGCGGGCATACCGGAAGACCGGACGCATCATGCCGCGCACCATTTCGGGATTGTAGAGAAGGAACATGGGGATCGAAGGATAGGAGACGTCCACGGTAACGGCGCAGCCGTTGGAGTGGCACTCCTTCGAGACATAGAGGATCTCGCCGTTCTCGTCCAGAACCAGCTTGTGAGCGGCCAGAACCTGCCGGTAAGCCAGTTCGAGAAGCTCGGCATACTTTTCGCCGCCCGCCTTGGTGGCATCGATAAAGAGCCGCTCCGAGAACGCAACGCTCTTCTGATAGCAGAAGGCATAGTCGGCAAAAGCCTTGGAGATCTCGTCAAGAAGCGAAGCGCCGTTTCGGTTCCAATAGCTCTTCAGGGGCTTGCCGAAGTAAAGGATGCTCGCCACATCGTCATAAGCAAAGGTAAAGAGCGCGCCCTCTTTTTCGTCCACCGTGTTTTCGGCGAAGACGAAGGCCATCTCCTCCAGCTCGCCGTGACGCAGATTCTCGTCGAAGGGAACCTTTTCGTGATACGCGCCCACCTTGGCGTCGTCTCCGGCGGCGGAAAGATAGAAATAACCCCAGTCGATGCGGATGTCGTCCCCGCGCTTTTCCAGAACGGGCTGACTCACCGTGCCGATCTTAGCCGTACGGATTCCGTCTTTTTCGAGCATCTCGATGTCCACCGCGTCCTGTCCGCGAAAATCCATGCAGATTTCTTCCGAAACCGCGAGCGTGGCCGTCACGGTATGGGCTTTTTTGTCGAGCGAGCGCCAGGCAAGCTTGAGATAGCTGACCGGCCGCGTCAGATAATACAGATCGTCGAGGAAAAGAGGCGTGGTGAAGCGGGCAGAGAGCTCAATGCCGGCCGCCTCAAACAGATACTCGGTCGTCATGGCGGTAACGTCCAGACCGGTCTGCTTCATGGCGGGGGCCTCTCCGGTTCCCATAAAACGGTATTCGGCACCGTCTATCCTAAGGGTTCCGCGCATGGTGTTGGGTTTGCCGGTCCAGTGGACTGTCTCGTTCTGCGTCAGCCGGTCGGCGGCAGACCAGACCGAAAAATAGGGGTCAATCGTAATGAGCGGTACGCTCGGCGGTCTCAATCTCATAGCTTTCTCCAAATCCTCCGAACCGAGTTCGGATCAAGTAATTTCGGCGCGAAAAAAGCCGATGGATATTGGTATCCGCATAAATTATACCATATCCTCCAATCCCCCGCAATCAAAGAAAAGTGAAATTTTTTCATATTGTCATTCATTTTTTATTCCTTGCGAACAGAAAGGAGATGTCCTAAAAAAACAGAGTAGACACCAAAAGAATGGATAAAAACAAAATAAACCGCCCCTCCCTTTTTAACGAGTCTTTTTCTTGAAATCGTCCTCCGCTCTTTCGGAAAAAACCTTTTGATCTCCGCCGTCTCTCCCGCCGGATAACGATGCCGATCCGTATCGGAATACACCTTTGAAATATTTTCGCAAACAGGCACAAGCCGCCATGCTTTTCCCCTGGCGATTTTCAAAAATCTTCTTTATCTCATCGGAAAATCCTTGTTTTTTTCAGAGCGCTATGCTATAATGAAGAAAATCCCCAAAAACTGTTTTCGGAGGAGATGAAAATGAATATTCCGAGAAACGAATATCCCCGTCCTCAGCTGGTCCGGAGGGATTGGCTCAACCTCAACGGCGAATGGGACTACACGGTCGATGACGCCCGGAACGGAGAGTCCCTGCTCTATTTTCAGAAGGAATCCTTCGACCAAAAAATCCTTGTACCCTTCTGCCCGGAGAGCCGCCTTTCGGGCATCGGCGACGTGAGCTTCAAAAACTGCGTCTGGTACAGACGAAACATCGAAATTCCCGCCGCCTGGGCCGGGAAAAGGATCCTCTTGCACTTCGGTGCGGTCGATTATCTTGCCACCGTCTATATCAACGGGGTCCGGGCAGGCCGCCACAAGGGAGGCTACACGCCCTTCTCCTTCGACATCACCGATCTTTTGAATGAGAGCGGAAATTACATCACCCTCTCTGCCGAGGACGACGTGCGGAGCTTCAACCAGCCGGTGGGCAAGCAGTGCATGGAATACCATTCCTGCGGCTGTTCCTACACCCGGACGACCGGCATTTGGCAGACCGTCTGGATGGAACCGGTGAGCCCCGCCCACATCGACACGGTCAAGATCCGGACCGACATCTCGACCCCCGCCGCCCAGGTCACCGTCAAACTCTCCCGCCACACGGTGGGATGCACCGTCACGGCGGTCGCCACCTATGAGGGAAAAGAAGTCGGCCGCGCGAAGACACGCGCGCTCGGCATGAGCACGACTCTTTCGCTCCCCCTCTCGGAAACACACCTTTGGGAGGCCGGAAACGGTCGGCTTTACGATCTTTCCCTCACGCTTTCGGATGACGAAACCGTCCTCGATAAGGTCGATTCCTATTTCGGCCTGCGGGAAGTGGCGCTCACCGGAAAGAAATTCCTCCTGAACGGCAAAAGCATTTTCGGACGCTGGGTTCTCGATCAGGGCTTCTACCCCGACGGCATCTACACTGCGCCGAGCGACGAGGCGCTGAAGCAGGATATCCTCGACTCGATGGCGCTCGGCTTCAACGGCGCCCGGCTTCATCAGAAGATTTTCGAACCGCGCTTTCTTTACTGGGCGGATAAGCTCGGCTATCTTGTCTGGGGCGAGCACGGAAACTGGGGCATCCGCATCAACGAGTTCGAACAGCTCGCCAACTTCCTGCCCGAGTGGATGGAATCGGTAGAGCGCGACTACTCCCATCCCTCTATCATCGGCTGGTGTCCCTTCAACGAAACCTGGGACTGCTGCGGTGCCCGACAGGACGACCGTATTCTGAAAATCGTCTACGACATGACAAAAGCGGCAGACGACACCCGGCCGGTCATCGACAC
This sequence comes from uncultured Clostridia bacterium, assembly GCA_944389045.1. Lineage (GTDB taxonomy): Bacteria > Bacillota > Clostridia > Oscillospirales > CAG-272 > RGIG1993. Next base: position 6,305 of record CALXKW010000115.1, read on the forward strand.
CAGCGGAAACTTCCATGTGGACACCGATATTTTCGACATTCACGAATACGATCAGAACGAGAAAACCTTCCGGGAAAAGCTCGCCTCCGGCGTCTATGTGACCTTCCGGGACCGCCAGCGTCACGAAGGCCAGCCCTTCTTCGTTTCGGAGTACGGCGGCATCAAGTGGAGCGACAAAGAAGGCGGCTGGGGTTACGGCGAAGCTCCCAAAACCGAGGAAGAATTCCTCGCGCGTTACCGGGCGCTCACCGAGACCCTTCTGAACAATCCCGACTGCTGCGCCTTCTGCTATACTCAGCTATACGACGTGGAGCAGGAGCAGAACGGTCTGCTCACCTATGACCGGAAATTCAAATTTTCTCCCGAAATCATCCGCGCGATCAACACGCAAAAAGCGGCGGTAGAAGACTGAAGAAAATGCCGCTTTCCAAAACTCCGGCGCAAAAATGCGCCGGAGTTTTGGATTTTTCCTGAAAAATGGGTTAAAACCCGCACCTTCACTTCTGCTATCCTGTCTCTGCGGCGGCAATAGGCAATATAAATTTTTGAGAAGAAAAACGTCAAAGAAACGAATGTCTCTTTGCCGTTTTTCGCAAAAAACGCATAGAAAATCCCGTCTTCATCCATACTAAGGTTCCAATGGTCTGTGCTTTTTCCGATCTTTGTACGAAGAAAAAGCGCGGCAGAAAGGAAAGGATTGGTATCCATGAAGATTGATTTCCGCGCCGACGCAGAAAAAATCATCGAAGCGATCGGCGGAAAAGATAATATCATCAGCGTAACACACTGTATGACCCGGCTGCGCTTCAATCTGGCCGACGAAGATCTCGCCTCGGACAGCGAAGTCGAAGCGGTCGGCAGCGTGCTCCGCGTTATCAAGCAGGGCGGTCAGTACCAGGTGGTCATCGGCAACGATGTTCCGAAGGTTTTCGCCGCTCTGGTCGAACTGGGAGTCTCGCGCGACAACATCACCGACGCCGTCAAAAAAGAGGGCAGCGGTAAAAAACTGAATATATTTTCCCGTTTCTTCGGCTTTGTGG
>CALXKW010000116.1 GCA_944389045.1 uncultured Clostridia bacterium
GTCCGGATCTCGCAGTTTCGACCTCCCGGAAAAGGGCGGGAGGGCTTCGCGCCCTCCACCCGCGCAAGCCTTTGAAAAGGCTTGACCGAAACTTTCCTCAGACCGGCCGAAGCCCCTCAGCATCTACAGTCTAAGAGTATAAGAGTCTAAGAGTATAAAAGTATAAGGGGCGGCGCCGTGGCGCCGCCCCTTCGTTTTCCCATCCTTCCGCCATCCGGCCGGCCCTTGTCCGCCCTTTTAGTTCTCCGGCCTTTTTGTCCGGCTTTTGTCCGGTTTTTGTCCGACTTTTGTCCGCCCCTTCGCAGACCCTTCTTGGCCAGACCTTTGTCCGGCTTTTGTCCACCCCTTCGCAGACCCTTCTTGGTCAGACCTTTGTCCGGCTTTTGTCCGACTTTTGTCTGCCCCTTCGCAGACCCTTCTTGGCCAGACCTTTGTCCGGCTTTTGTCCGGCTTTTCGCAGACTCTTCTTGGTCAGACCATCTGAATGATTCTTTCCAGCTCGCGCGGCGAGGCGGCCAGCAGATCCGCCCCCGCCCTGTGAAGCTCCTTTTCGCTGCCGTAGCCGTAGGTCACCCCGATCACCGCGATGCCGCAGGCGTGCGCCCCCTCCACGTCGTAGCTCCGGTCGCCCACCATGACGGTTTCCTCCGGAGAAAGCCCCTCCCGCCCGATCAGATAGGAGATCACCTCTTCCTTGGAGTCCCGCCCCGAGGGGATCAGGCTGCCGGCGACGCCCGAAAACCAACCGTCGATCCCGCCGATCTCAAGAATTCTTTTGGCAAAGACCTCGGGCTTGGAGGTCGCAAGATAGAGCCTTCTTTTGCTCTTCGCCATCTTTTTCAGAAAGGCGGGCACGCCCTCGTAGACCGAAAACTCGTAGATCCCGCGCGGCTCGTAGTTTTCCCGGTAGAGTGCGACGGCCGCCGCGGCCTCCTCTTCGTTCATCCCGCAGAAATTGCGGAAGGAATACTCCAGAGGCGGGCCGATGAAGCGCAGAAGCTCCCGGCGGGGAGAAAGCCCCCTCCCCATCTTTTCAAGAGCGTAGGCCACCGAATTCAGAATTCCCTCGGCCGAATCGATCAGAGTTCCGTCGAGATCGAGTAAAATATTTTTTATCATAGTCTATAGCCTAATTTCCGGCTTTCGCCGCCCGCCGGGCGGATTTTCCACAAAAACGAAAGCCGGCCTTCCTCATAAATGTGACCGGGCCCTCCCCGGAGATGCGTATTTTCTTTCTGCCGTACCGCTGTACTGCCGCTCTCTGCCGTTCTGCCGCGCTGTTATCATCTCCTGCCGCGCCGTTCGCGCCGTTCGCCGCCGTTCTGGCGTACCGTTCGCGCCGTCTGCCGCCGTTCTGGCGTACTGTCCGCGCCGTCTGCCGCCGTTCTGCCGCACCGTTCGCGCCGTCTGCCGCCGTTCTGGCGTACCGTTCGCGCCGTCTGCCGCCGTTCTGGCGTACTGTCCGCGCCGTCTGCCGCCGTTCTGCCGCACCGTTCGCGCCGTCTGCCGCCGTTCTGGCGTACCGTTCGCGCCGTTAATGATGATAATCCCGCATGATCTGCGTATAGGTCTCAAAACGCGCCCGATAGGCCCGATAGTGCTTTTCCTTCAGCTTTCCGTCGGCGTAAAGCTCTTCGACGCGCCGCCCCAGACGGCGGCGGGCGTCGTGCGCCACATCCTTGTAATTGTTGGCAAGATTGATCTCGATTTCTTCAATCAGACTGTCCAATTCTCGCCGTGCGCGTGACCGGAAGAACGCCATCGCTTTTCCCTCCCCTCTAAACTTTTCCAACCTGTTCGGAAAACCTTCATGACCTTACGGACATCCATCCGGAAATCCTTTCAAAGCCCTCCGGCAATCCTTCTATCCTTAATTAAACCCTTCCGGAGAGCCTTTCCCAACCCTTCAAGCCCTTTCGGAGAATTTTCATGCCCCTTTGCGGCGCCGGCATCTCTTTTCAGAAAACGTGTTATCCCGGAATTCCTCTGACATTCTTCCACCTTTACGGAACCGCCGGCATCTCTTTTCAGAAAACAGCGAACCCGGCGCCTTTACTCTTTGTTCTGCCGGTTCTGCCGCGGGCCGCTCCGGTCGGGAAATTCAAAGACCAGCTTCCCGCCGTCAAGACGCAGGCGGGCTGTAAAGGGCCGGCCGTTCTTGGAGATAAAATCGTCGGCAAAATCGGTGGTCTGCCCGGAAAGAAGCGCTGTGCGCTCCGCCTCGGTCAGCGCATGCCGCAGAATGGTTTTGTAAAGAACAAAGCCGCACCCTTTTTTGGTACAGCCCCATCCGAAGTCTGTCCCCTTCACCTCAGAAGAACAGAGCGGGCAGGGCCCCTCGGCTTTCGCGGAAAACGATAGCTTTTCGGGCGCACGGTACTCCTTCGGAAAGGGCAGATTGCGGTTGGCGAAGACCGCGGCGATCTCCTTCTGTGCCAGCGTCACGCTCTCGCTGACCTGCATTTTCCCGTGGTACACCTTTTTCAGCGCCTGCCCCAGCTCGCTGGTCTTGTACTTATCCATGGAAATTTTCAGCTTATCCAGCGTTTCGATCAAATAGCGGCCCTCCGGCAGAATGGTATAGACGTTGTTCTTCAGCAGAATGTACTGGGACTGCCGCGCGTTGTCGATGATTCCGGTACGGGTGGCCTCGGTACCCAGCTCCAGCCCCTCAAACACGGCCCGGTATTCCTCCGCGTCGTCCTCGTCCGCGGCCGCCTTTTCGTCCCGAAAAGGGTTTTTCAGATAGTTGTTGAGCGTTTCAATGGTGTAATGCTTGGGCGGCGACGTCTTCTTCACGGCAGGCCTGAAGATATGGGCCACCAGATCCCCCTCCGAAAGCGGCGGCAGAAGCTTATCCCTGCCGGAATAGTCGTCGTACTTCGTCCAGCCCGGCGCGAGCATCACCATGCCCTTCAGCGTGAAGGTCTCGTATTCGCCGAGGGCGATCTTGATCTCGGTCTTTTCCACAAGGCATTCCTCCTCGCAGAAAACCGCGATGAAGCGGCGGAAAACCGCCGAATAGACCTGATATTCCCGCTCGGAGAGCTTGCCCTTATCGGGAATCTTGTAGGTGGGGGTGATGGCCGAGTGGGACTCGATTTTGGCGTCGTCAAAGATCGTCTTTCCTGTCTTGAGCTTCACGGGATAACCGAGACCCTTACAGATATTCAGAATTTTCGCGATCTTGTCCTTCTCCGCCGCCGCCAGATATTCCGAGTTGGTGCGGGGATAGGTGAGATAACCCTGTTCGTAGAGCTTCTGCACCAGCTCGAGCGATTCGGACATCGACATCTTGTATTTCTTTCCGAGAAAGCTCTGCAATTTGGAGAGCGAATAGAGCTTTCCGGCCGCCAGTTTGTCCTTTTTCCGCCGCACGTCAGTGACCACCGCGTCGGCGGCGTTGTAGAGCGCGCAGAGCGCCTCGACCTCGTCGCGCTTCTCGATATCGAACTGCTTTTTGGAGACGAGCTCCACTTCCTCGCCGGCGGTTTTCTCCCGGCTCAAAAGGGCCAGATACTCCTTCGGCACGAAATTCTCGATCTCGGAATCCCTCTCGTAGATCGCCCTGACGATCGGCACCACCACGCGGCCCACCCTCAGAAGCCGGCCGCTCTTGATGCTGGCGTAGCGGGTGAGATTGATGCCGTAGAGCCAGTCGATGTAGGTGCGGGCGAAGCCCTCGTTGGCCAGATTGTCGTACTCGCTCTCGTCCTTGAGATCGGCGAGAGCCGCGGCCACCGTCTCGGGCGTCTGATCGGGAAGCCAGAGCCGCTTCAGGGCCTTTCCCGGACAGCCCGCTTTGATGATGCAGAGGCGCACGATGATCTCGCCCTCCCGGTCGGCGTCCCCGGCGTTGATGATGGTATCGACGTCGGGCCGCCGGCAGAGCGAGCGGATGATCGAAAACTGTCTTGCCGCGCCGTCCGCCCTTCCCTTTCCCGCATCCTCCCGCAACACGAAGAGAAACTTATCGGGAAAGCAGGGGAGATTGTCGAGGGTCCAGCGCTTTTTCGCATTCGCCCGGCCCGGCAGAGCGCCGCCCGAAGCATCCGAAGCAGAAGCGCCCGGTCCGGGCGCGGCCGAGGCGGAAGCATCCAAAGCAGAGCCTCCCGAGCCGGGCGCGGCCGAGGCCTCGCCGCTGCCGCTTTTCCTTGTCCCGGCGGCCGCCCGGGCGCCGTCGTAGGCTTCCACATCGGCCAGAGAGAAGAGATGCCCGAACGCCCAGGTAATCAGATACTCGCGCGATTCGAGATAGCCGTCCCGCCGGACAAATTCTCCGATGCCCGCGGCGATGTTGCGCGCAAGGCTGGGCTTTTCGGCGATAATCAGTTTCATCCTCTTGTCTCCTTTTTCCCCGGTACCGAAAGACGCCTATTGAATGGCGCCTATTGAATGGCGCCTATTGAACGGTGCCTATTGAATGACGCCAACTGAAAACCTTCTTTGCGAAAAAGCCTGTCCCCGGCGCCGGAAATCTGTCCGTGCACGAGGGAGGGGAGAATCCCTCTGCCCGAACTTCCTCATCCGCCCGAAAAGGGCCCTCCCACAAAAGGCCGTTTGTGAGAGGGTCCTTTCCCATAAAGCGCCGTTCAGAAGGTGGCGACCGGACGCTCGGGACGCGAAGCGCGCTCGATTTTCAGCGTCTTCAGAACCGGGCCTTTTCCCTGATAAAGCTTGTGGTTCTCCACCGAGACCCGCGCGGTGAGCCGCACCCAAAGACCAGTGGCATACTCCTTGGCGGAGGGCGTTTCGGCGGCAAACGCCCGATAGGTGATATCCTCCTGACAGCAGACCATCAGCTGCCGCCCCACGGCGATCGTCCCTCTGGGAAAGCCGTCCTCCCGGAGAACCAGCCCGCAGAGGCGCACCGTCTTGCCGTCGTACTTCATCGGATCCTCCGAGATATCCCGGTAAAAATACGCGAAATCGTCGTCCCCGATCGCGACTACCGGCCGGTCAAGGTCGAACGCGAGCACATCCTCGATCTCGTCCTGTTCGATATGCTTGTCGGTGTACTCGTACAGTATGCCGCAGCTGCGGGAAACCGCACGCACCGTCTTGTGAAAGAGCATCTTGTCGAAATCCGGCTTCACCCGGTTGAAAATCACCGGGTCGGCCGAGGTGAGCTTGTCCACCATCAGCTGGCGCATATTGTTGTTGTAGTCCAGGAAGGTGCTGCCGTCGGCAAACATGACCTCCTGATAGACCGTCCAGTTCTCGGGCAGAGCGGCATACAGCCTGTCGAGGAGCCACATCCCGTTGTATTCGATGATCACCCGCTCCGCGCTGTGCTTCACTGCAAGCGAGGAGAGATTGACGGCGTTGAGCTCCTCCTCCCGCTCGATCGTCTCCAGAAAGACGTTCGGCGAGGGATAGGCGGTGGGGTCGAGCTCCTCCACGCCCTCCTCGAACAGGAGCACCAGCGTGCGCTCGCCGGTGTTGAAGCCGGGATCGGTCAGGGTCTCCTGAATAAAGGTGGTTTTGCCCGCCTCCAAAAAGCCGGTAAAAAGATAGACCGGAATTTCCTTTTTCGCCATAACCGTCACCTCGTGAAAATCAGAGAGCAAACAGCGCCTTCAGGCGCTCCTCGTCGATCCCCGCGCCGATGATGCAGAGCCGTCCGGTCACCGCGGCCGGGCCGCGCCGGATGTCGGGCTCGCCGGGAACATAATCGAAATGGAGCCAGGCGCCGCCGTCGGCCGAAGCCACAATGCCCTTGGCTCTCAGCACCGTGCCGTAGAGCGTCTCGTCCCCGAGCGCCTCCAGCATAGCGGAAAGGCCCTCGGCCGTAAAGGTGTGCGCCGTCTCAAAGCCGCAGCTTGTGAAAACCTCGTCGGCATGGTGGTGCCCGTGATGGTGCTCATGGCCGTGCCCGTCGCACTCGTCGTGATGGTGCTCATGGCCGTGCCCGTCGCCGCACTCGTCGTGATGGTGCTCGTGGTCATGCCCGCCGCAGCACTCGTTGTGATGGTGCTCATGGCCGTGCCCGTCGCCGCACTCGTCGTGATGGTGCCCGCAGACCGGGCAGGTCACCTCCTCCGCCAGCTTCTTCAGCTCGGCCTCGATGGTGGTGCGCTTCTCCATGGCGGCGAGAATGTCGTCGCCGGTCAGCTCGTCCCAGTCGGTCGAAACGATCACTGCGTCGGGGTTATGTTCGCGGATCAGCGCCGCCGTCTCATCGATCTTCTCCTTCGAAAGCCCCGCCGTGTGGCTCAGGATCACGGCTCCGGCATTCTCGATCTGATCGTTGAAGAATTCGCCGAAATTCCGCATATACATCCGGCATTTTTTCGCGTCCGCCACGGTCGCAAAACCGTTCAGAACCAGACGCTCCTCGTGGAGATTTTCCACGGCGCGGATGATGTCCGAAAGCTTGCCTACCCCCGAGGGCTCGATGAGGATCCGCTCGGGAGAATAGGTTTCGATCACCTGGCGCAGCGCCTTTCCGAAATCACCGACCAGCGAACAGCAGATACAGCCCGAGTTCATCTCGTTGACCGTGATGCCCGCGTCGGCGAGAAAGCCGCCGTCGATCCCGATTTCACCGAATTCGTTCTCGATCAGCACCACCTTTTCGCCCCGATAGGATTCCTTGATCAGTTTTTTGATGAGCGTCGTTTTGCCCGCGCCCAGAAAGCCCGAAAAAATATCGGTTTTGATTTTTTCCGCCATTTGCTCACCCTTCTTTGAAAATTGCCGATTCAGAATTGTCAACGAGCCGAGAGCGGCCGGAAGACGCGTATTGTCCAGTCTTTTCCCGATCGCTTGTCTTGTCGTTTATCTTATAGTATAGCACAGTACCCGCGCAATGTCAAATCCTTTGCCGGAAAAATCCGCAAAAAGCCTGCAAACACGCGAAGCCGTAATCGCTGCCCGGACGGCGATTTTGCGAAAGAGCCGGATTCAGAAAAAACGATTTCAGAAAAAAACGCACTCCGGAAAAACTCGGATTTCGGAAAGCCTCGAAAGACGATTGACTTTTTCGTCCGGCAGGTTTATAATGCCCTTGAAGGCCTGTCGGAAAACAGGTTTTGCCAAAATAAACAAACATAAAGAAATACCCGTCGCGTATAAGGAAATACCCGTCGCGCTTTTGGGGATTTTTCGAAAACGCACACGGAAAAATCGCCGGCCGTGCCCCCTTTTTATAAAGGGAGGGGCGGCCGGGAAAGATACGGAGGCCTCATGAAAACGGCACTGACCAAATCCGCTTTCCGAACGATTCGTTCGGGCCTGTCCCGCTTTCTGGCCATATTCGCCATCACGGCGCTCGGTGTGGG
>CALXKW010000117.1 GCA_944389045.1 uncultured Clostridia bacterium
TACGGCTCAAAATTTGCGGCCGAGGAAGTGAAGTCCGGCGCCTTCCGCTTTGTTCCGATCCGCCAGGGCTATGCCCGCTGTTCGGCCGCTCTGATCGGAGGGGGTATCGTCACCGCCGACCCCTCGCTTGCAAAAGCACTGGAACGCGACGGCCGGGAGGTACTCCGCATCCGCCCCGGCTTCGTGGCGCTTCCCGGTTATTCCTACGGGTTTCTCGGAGGCGCTTCGCTCACGATCTCGCCGGAACTGACCGTCTTTTTCGGCCGGCTGGAGGACCACCCCGATTACCCCGCCATGGCAGCCTTCGCGAAGCGCCGCGGCACATCGCTGCTCTCCCTCTCGAACGAGCCTCTCACCGACCGGGGCGGCGGCTTTCCCGCTTTGCCCCTTCCCTCTTCCCGTCCCCCAGAAAAGGAGGATTTTCCCGCATGACCATTCCGAACGATGACGCGCGCTTTCCGAACGGCCGGGAAGGCGAGACAGATAAATTCGAAGCCGCGGCCGGCTCTTCTGCCGCCGGTGGAGAACCGGATCCGGCAAAAGTGCCGCGAAGCCGAACCGGGGAAAACCGGGGAGGCGTGAAAAAGGCGGAGCGGATTCCGGACGGCGCGGACACGCCGAGTGCAAAAACACCGATAGAAAAAGAAGCTTCCGACTCACCGCCCAAAAAGACAAAAAACGTCAAAAAACGACTTCTGCGCCTTGTTGTCTCACTGATCGCGCTGTTTGCCGCCTTCGGCTTAATCAGCAATCTGGCGGTCATCCTTTCGACCGAGAGAAAAATTCTTTCAACCGATCCCCTTTCCCCGCCCGCAGAACCCTACGACTGCATTCTTGTGCTGGGCTGCGGGGTCAAGGAGGACGGCACGCCCACCGACATGCTCTACGACCGGGTGCGGGCCGCCGTGACGCTCTACGAAGCGGGCTTTGCCCCGAAGCTGCTCATGAGCGGCGACCACAGCGAAAATTACAACGAGGTCGGCGCCATGAAAGAACTGGCGGAAAAATTCGGCGTTTCGTCCGAGGATATCCTTCTGGATCACAAGGGCTATTCGACCTACGAAAGCATCGCCCGTGCCGCGGAGGTCTTCGGCATCCGACGGGCGGTGGTGGTGACACAGGGCTACCACCTCAACCGCGCCCTCTATCTTGCGCGCGCCTTCGGCATCGAAGCCGTCGGCGGGCCGGCCGACCTGCGTTCCTATCGCGGACAGTTCGGCCGCGATCTGCGCGAGGCGGCGGCACGGAGCAAAGATTTTCTCACGGCGTTATGGAAGCCCTCCTTTTCGACCGACACGGCAGAAGAACCATAGAGAGAGGCGGCTTTGACGCCGTTGCCCATTTTGCTCTATTTCCCGGAAAATAAAATTAAGGTACGGTAACAGAATGAAAAACACCTCAGTCAACGAACTGCGCGAACAGTTTCTGCGCTTTTTTGAATCCAAGGGCTGCCTGCGCCACAAGAGCTTTCCGCTTGTCCCGATGGGCGACAAGTCTATCCTTCTCATCAACGCCGGCATGACCCCCCTGAAAAAATACTTCACGGGGGAGGAGGAACCGCCCCGCCGCCGGATGACCACCTGTCAGAAATGCATCCGCACCCCCGACATCGACCGCGTGGGCATCACCGCCCGCCACGGCACCTTTTTTGAGATGCTCGGCAACTTCAGCTTCGGGGACTACTTCAAGAAAGAGGCCATCCGCTGGGCCTGGGAGTTCTGCACCGAGACCATCGAGCTGCCTGCCGACCGGCTTTGGGTCACGATCTACCGCGACGACGACGAGGCCTTCGCCATCTGGAACAAAGAAGTGGGACTTCCGGCCGAGCGCATCGTCCGTCTGGGGAAAGAGGACAACTTCTGGGAGCACGGCTCCGGCCCCTGCGGCCCCTGCTCCGAGATCTATTATGACCGCGGCCCCGCATACGGGTGCGGCAGTCCCGACTGCAAGCCAGGATGTGACTGCGACCGCTACATGGAATTCTGGAATCTTGTCTTTACGCAGTTCGACAACGACGGCAAGGGCAACTATACCCGTCTCGACCGTCCGAACATCGACACCGGCATGGGGCTGGAGCGTCTGGCCTGCATCATGCAGGGCGTGAACAACCTCTTCGAGATCGACACGGTGCAGAACATCATGAAGGCCGTGATCGACCGGGCCGGCGTCCGCTACGGAGAGGACGCGAAGAGCGATATTTCCTTACGCGTCATCACCGACCACATCCGCGGCTCGGTCTTCCTCGTGTCGGACGGCGTGGTCCCCTCCAATGAGGGACGGGGCTACGTCCTGCGGCGGCTTCTCCGCCGTGCGGCCCGCCACGGCCGTATGCTCGGCATCCGGGAGCCCTTCCTTGCCGACGTGGCCGCCGTCGTCGCCCAAGAGAACCACTCAGAGTATCCCGAACTCACCGAAAAGCTCGGCTATATTCAGAAGGTCATCCGCATCGAAGAGGAGCGCTTCTGCCAGACGATCGACCAGGGAAGCGAAATGCTGGCCGACGTGATAAAGAAGACGCTGGCCGAGAACAGGAAGGCCATCGCCGGCGACGAAGTCTTCCGCCTTTACGACACCTACGGCTTCCCCATCGACCTGACCCGCGAGATTGCGGCCGAGAGCGGCCTTGTTCTCGACGAGGCGGCCTTCTCGGCGCTGATGGCGGAGCAGAAGGCCCGTGCCAGAGCCTCCCGCGCCAACATCAGCGGCTGGAGCGAGGCTTCCCGCAGCCTTCTCTCGGATTTTGCCAAGACCGAGTTTCTCGGCTATGAAAACGACGCCTGCGACGCCCGCGTCATCGGCATCCTGGCCGACGACATGGAGGTCGATCAGGTCACCGAGGGCGACTTCTCGCTGATTCTCGATAAAACCGTCTTCTACGGCGAAGGGGGCGGTCAGGTGGGCGACACCGGAATTCTGACCGTAAACGGCCGGGAGCTCACCGTCCTCGACACGAAGAAGAGCGACGGCGTGTATCTTCACCTGATCTCGTCCTCCGACTGCAATATCCGGGTGGGGGACAGCGTCCACGCCGTCATCGACAAAACCCGCCGGGAGGCCATCCGCCGCAACCACTCGGCCTGTCACCTGCTTCAGGGCGCTCTGCGCCGGACGCTGGGCAGCCATGTGGAGCAGGCCGGCTCCTATGTGGACGAGCACCGGCTACGCTTTGACTTCAAGCATTTTGCCGCCCTCACGCCCGCGGAGCTCTCCGCCGTGGAGGAGGACGTCAACCGCGCCATTCTCAAAGGGAGCGTGGTCGAGACGATCGTGACCGATCCCGAAAACGCCGCGAAATACGGTGCCATCGCCCTCTTCGGCGAAAAGTACGGCAGGGTTGTCCGGGTCGTGCGAATGGGTGAGGATTCCTGCGAGCTCTGCGGCGGAACCCACCTCGACAACACCGCCAAGGCCGGCCTCTTCCGGATCGTCTCCGAATCCTCGGTGGCCGCCGGCGTGCGCCGCATCGAGGCCGCCACCGGCCTGAATGTGCTGAAGCTTCTCGACGAGAAGGAGGAGGCCATTCACGCGGCCGCCAAAGAACTGAAGCTTGCCAATCCCGCCGATCTGGTCAAGCGCGCCGCGCAGGTCAGCGGCGAGCTCCGGGAGGCGCACGCCGAGATTTCCCGCCTCGAGGGCGCCATGTCCGAGGCCAAGCTTTCCGCCCTCTTCGCGTCCGCCAAGACCGTGCAGAGCTTCCGCCTGCTTGCCGCCCGGGTTGACGGAGTCGCGCTCGACGCGGTCCGCAGCATCTGCGACGACATCCGCGCCAAGGATCCCGATTCGATCGCCGCCATTGCCCTGGTCAACGAGGGCCGCCTGAATTTTCTGGTCTCCTGCGGCAAAAACGCCGTCGCAGCCGGCTATAAGGCGGGTGAACTGGCCAAAGAGATGGCCGCGCTCTGCGGCGGAGGAGGCGGAGGACGTCCCGATTCCGCCACCGCAGGCGGCAAAGATCTCTCGAAAATCGAGCAGGCGCTGGCCCTCGTCGAGGTCAAAATCGCCGGCTGACCCTTCAAAGCCCGATTTAACAAAATTCCGGCTCGATCGGCGACGGACGGCCCGGCATCAGCCGACGGCGTGCGGCGAAGCTTTGCCGGACGGCCAAACACGAAAAGCCGATCTCTGTGTCCAGGCGAAAAAGAGAGGGACAGGAAGACGCCGGTCGGAAAATGCGGCCGAACCAAGCCACTTTAGTTTCACACACGCGGAGGGGGCCTGCGGCCGCACTCCGCGTGTTTTTCAACACATGCTTTTCAAGAATAAAGGGAACGCTATGAAAATCCTTCTCTTCTCGCTCAATTCCTCCCACGCTCACACCAATCTTGCCCTTCGCACGCTTGCCGCGGCACTCGAGCGCCGCGGCCTTTCGGCCTTTATTCTCGAACGCACCGAAAAGGACAGCCGGCGCGGCACGCTCGAAGCGCTCTACGAAGCGAAGGCCGATGTCTACGGCTTTTCCACCTATATCTGGAACTATGAGGCCCATCTGAAGCTGGCGGAAAACCTGAAGAAGCTGCTTCCCTCCTCCAAAATCCTCTTCGGCGGTCCCGAGGTCTCCTTCCACGGAGCCGACTGGCTTGCGGCACATCCCTATGTCGACTGCCTCTGCCGCGGCGAGGGCGAAGAGGCCCTTGCCGCCTACTGCCTCGGGGATCAGAGCGAGCGCCTTCTTGACGGCAGGGCCTCGCCCGACTTCTGCCGCGCGCCGGTGCCCTATCCGACCGATATCGACTACAAGGGCGCCATCCTCTACTACGAATCGGCGCGCGGATGCCCCTTTCGCTGTGCCTACTGCCTTTCGGCGCGCGGCGAAACGCCCGCCGTCCGGGCCAAAAGCGCCGAGGACGTTCTTTCCGATCTGCTGGTTTTCGAAAATATGAAGGGCGTCCGCCTGATCAAGCTGGTCGACCGTACCTTCAACTTTGACCGCAGACGGGCCTATGCCATTTGGGAGGGACTGCTCGATTCCCGCTATACCAAACAGTATCATTTCGAAATCTGTCCCTTTCTTCTCGACGACCCGACCGTAGCCCTGCTCGCCCGCTTCCCCAAGGATAAGATCCAGTTCGAAATCGGGGTGCAGTCGACCAATCCGCGCGTCCTCTCGGCCATCGACCGAACCGACGACACCGAGACGCTTCTCGGGCGGCTCGAAGAGCTGTTTGCCCTCGGAAACATCCCCCTCCACGCCGATCTGATCGCCGGCCTGCCCGACGAGGACTATCTCTCGATCGCCGCCTCCTACGACGCGCTCTACGGAAAATGCCACCAGCTTCAGCTCGGCTTTCTGAAGCTGCTGAAGGGAACGCCGCTTTGGACGCGAACCGAATCGTATGACTACCGCTTCATGGCCGCGCCCCCTTATGAGGTGCTCTCGCACCGGGAGCTCTCCTTTTCCGAGCTCTCCCGCCTGCACCGAATCGAGGCCGTGACCGAGCGCTTTGTCAACAGCGGACGCTTTTATCGCGCGATGGCCGTTCTGACCGCCGGGCGCTCCCCCTTTGGCGTTATGGAAGCCATTGCCGACCGCCTGCCTCCGCTCGCCGCCCTCTCCCAAAGAGAGGCCTATGTCTCTCTGCTCGCCGCGGAGGACGAATCGGAGGATTTCTTCGAAGCGAAACGGCTTACCCTTCCGGACGGCACGTTCCTGCCTCTTTTCCAAAGGCCGCTCCTTCGCCGCGTCCTCCTTCGCGAGGCGCTGGCCTATGATTTTCTTGTCAACGAGCAGGGGCGGCTTCCCCCGGCGCTCGCCTTTACGCCTCTTACCCTTTCCCGCGAGGAAAAGCGGGCTCTGGTCGATGCCCATCCCGGACTCTTTCTTCCCGCGCTGGAGGGATACGATTTTCCGGCGCTCGGACGCCAGTATTTCGACCGGAAAAATCACAGGGTCTATTGCCTGACCAAAGACGCAACGGCACTTTGAAAAAGAAGTATCTCCGGAACCTCGGCGCCGCCCCAAAACGACAGACGAAATTTCATCCGCCGAAGCCAAAACCCCCGCAGCGCCAAAAGCGTTGCGGGGGTTTTTACGAACGATCGCGTTTATTCGAGAGAAATGATATAATCGTATACCGGCTGCCCGCCGTTGATCAGTACGATCTCAGCATCGTCGGTGAGATGGCCGTTCAGAATCGAATAGACCTTATCCGCATCCTTCTCGGTGACGTCGTTTCCGTAGAAAACCGTGACAAACGAGACGTTTTCGAGATGATCGGTCAGCGTGTCGATGCACTCCTCGCGGGAATCGGCCACGCACCGGATCTTTTCGTTCACAAGACCCATGGCCTGCCCGTCGTGAATCTCCAGCCCCTCCACGCTCGAATCGCGGATGGCGTGCGTGGTGGTGATGCAGGTCACCCGGCTCATGGCCTCTTTCATGGTTTTCACGTTCTCTTCGACCGAAGAGGCCTCGTCAAAGGCGAGAAGCGCCGATATGCCCTGCGGCACATTCCGGGAGGGAATGACCACGACCTTCCGGTCCTGACAGAGTTCGGCCGCAGTCTCGGCCACAAGCTCGATGTTTTTGTTGTTCGGGAAGACAAAGACCGTTTCGCTCGGCGTCTGCTCGATGGCATTGAGGATATCCTGCGTGCTGGGATTCATGGTCTGACCGCCGTAGACAATCTGATCGACTCCCAGCTCCCGGAAGGTACCGCGGATCCCTTCTCCCATGCAGACCGCCACCGAGCCGTAGGGCTTGATCGGAAGGACGGTATTTTCGGCCCGCCGAATCTCCTGTTCCTCCACCACCTTAGCGGAGTGCTGGATCTTCATATTCTCGATCTTCACCTTCGAAAGGCTTCCGAAAACAAGCGCCTTTTCGAGCACAAGACCGGGATTGTTGGTGTGGATGTGCAGCTTGATGATGCTCTCGTCGTCGATAAAGACCGCGCTGTCCCCCAATCCGGTGACATAACGATAGAAATCGGCGGCTGCCCCTTCGCCCCGATAGGCTTCGTTTTTCTCCACGATGCACTCGGTGCAGTAGGCGTACTTCACATCCTCGGTGTCAAACTGCGAGAAATCCGCCTCGGAAAGAGAGAGAGTCCTGACGGCGGAGGGATCTTCGGCCACCACGTCCTTTCCCTCCAGCGAAGCCAGCATTCCCGAAAGAATGATGACAAAGCCGTATCCGCCCGCGTCCACGACATGGGCCTG
>CALXKW010000118.1 GCA_944389045.1 uncultured Clostridia bacterium
GGTTCGTGGACGCCCTGGTCACCGCGGAGCGGGCCCCGGTCCACAGCTTCGATGTCCGGGACCCCAAGGTCTACGAGGGCTGCATGCCCATCGAGGTGCTGGCCTCCCGGGGCCACGACGCTATCCGCTTCGGCCCCATGAAAAAGACGTATGACACGGTCATTCTGGGATGCAGCGGGAGTGCGCCGGTCAGCGCGCCCTTTTTCTTCGACGCCGACACCGTGGTGCAGTATCCCGGCGTCAACTACATCAAAAGTACCTCCCGCTCGGTACTGCACTTCGGCGATTATTCACTCACCGACAGCCGCGGCGGGGAGGAAAAGGAGGACAGCGCATCATCCTAAGCCGAAACAAAAAAGAACCGACTGCACAAGAAAATCCGCCGGATCTCCTCTTCCGGCGGATTTTGCTTTTTGCCATAGTCGGTCCAAGCCCTCTCGGTTTTGTCAACGCCTCTTTCGGTCGTCGTCAGATTGTGCCGGTTCAGAGCTCGCGCCTATAGAGAAACGCTCGCCCTTCTTTGCCGCGGGAGAGGACCCCGAGCCGAAGCAGTACCGTCAGGGCGGCGCTGAGATCCCGTCCCCGGAGGCCGGACGCCTTTTCTAACTGAGCGGCGCCGAATTCAGGCGGAAGACCGGGCGGCAAAAGGCGCGCGTAATCGGCGGGAGAACGAAAATCCATCTCCTCCTTCAGCGCCGTGGGGATGCGCTCGTAACGGGTCGAGCCCCTTTTTCCGTCGTTTGCCCAACCGTTTTTCAGCCGGTATTCATCCAGATCGAAGAGCATCAGACGAAAGGTAAAGTTCGGATGGGAAAGATGGGGCAGGATCCGCAGAAGCTCGGGAAAAACCCGCATGACCTGCCGCTTTTTCGGACTGGTGCGCGGCGAAGAGAACTCCCCCCTGCCGTCGATCCAGATGATCCGCCGCCGGTCGGCCATCGGGTAGACCACGGTCACGGGATAATCTTCGAGAAAGACCTCCAGCTTTTTTCGCAGCGGCGTGAAGCTTCCGGTCTGGATTTCAAAAATTCCCGCGTCGTTTTTCACGTCGGCGACCATCCGCCCCAGCTTCACCTCGTGATGGCTCCGGTCGGGGTCGAGGTAGATCTTGATCGCCGCGTGCAGCACCTTCTCGCTCAGCCGCCCGATCCCCTCCCGGTCCCGCTTTTCGAGAATAACCCGGTCTACCGCCTGCAAAAAGCGCTCTCTGTCCATGGCTTTTTTCCTCTCCGACACAAGTCGTTATGCGTCGCTTCTATTCGCTTTTCCGATCGGCCGGCGTCACATAGGCGGTCCAATAGGTCGTATAGGTAACAAATCCCGGCTTGGCGCCCCCCGGCTTACGGATATAGCGGACCTTGGTATAATCGACCGCCACATGGTCGCCCCCCGACAGGGAGGAATGATAGGCGGCCAGCGCGGCGGCCTCGGTGAAATCCTTTTCCCCCGGCTCCTCTTTGCCCTCGGTCAGCATCACCACATGCGAGCCGGGCGCGTTTTTCACATGGAACCACCAGTCCTCTTTGGAGGCCAGCTTCAGAGTGATATTGTCGTTCTGAATGTTGTTTTTTCCGCAGAGAAGGCGGTAGCCCCCGGAGGTAACCGCCTCATAGGGGCGGGTCTTGAGCGGCTTTCCGCCTCCGGCCTTTCGGATCCGCGCGCCGTAGCCCGCCTCGGTCAGCTCCCGGCGGATCTCGTCGAGTTCGCTCTGTCCCACCGCCCGCTCAAGGCTGTCGGACACGCTGTCGATGTAAAGAAGCTCCGCGCGGGCGCCGGCAATCTGCAAAGCAAGCTCGCGTTCTGCGTTTTTGGCCTTGCTGTATTTTTTGAAATAGCGCTGTGCGTTCTGCGAAGGGGTGAGCCGGCCGTCGAGCTCGAGTACAACCTTCGGCATCGCCTCGTCGTAATAGTCGATCACCTCGGCCCGCGTCATGCCCCGCTTCAGCTGATACAGATTGGCGATGATCAGATCTCCCGTCCGTTTGTAGGAATCTTTCTCCTTGCAGGCGGCCAATTCCTCTTCCTGCAAAGCGAGCTTTTTCTGAAGACGCCCCCGGGCGTTCGCCACCAATCGGAAGAGATCGGCGGCCCGCTTTTTCGAATGCTCTAAATTGTCCCTCTCCGTGAAATACTCCTCCACCACCTGAGAGAGCGTCTCGCGGTGCTCCACGCGGAAATCTCCGCCGTACTGAGCGATGTCGATAAAGGAAAATTCCACAGGCTTTGTCCCCTCAAAGACAAGCGTGGGACAATAGTCATGCGACACGATCCGCTCCACAAGAGAAGAAAAGGCGCGCAGCACCGCCCGCGGGTCGGCGCCGACCGGATCGGCCGACCGAAAAGCCACCTCACGGGCGACCAGCGAGGAGAGCCCGAGATAATGCTGAGTGAGAAAACGATCGGTCGCAAGATCGGGCTTGCGCGCGGCAAGAGAAAGAAACTCCTCCTCCGAAAAACCGATCGGCGAAAGCTTGTCCTGCTTGGGCGGCATCTCGTAATAGAGGCCGCTTAAAAGCTGCCGTTTCACGCTGGTCGTAAAATCGACCGGGCGAAGCACGCCGAGAATCTTCTTGTCCCGGTCGGTCAGAACCAGATTGCTGTATTTGCCCATAATTTCGGCATATAAAAACTTCTTCTCGTAAAAGCCCATCTCGTCGCGGGCATCGAAGGCGATCTCGATGACCCGCTCGAACTCCGGCTGACAGACCGAAAGGATTTTTCCGCCGGTCAGATGCTTGCGGGCAAAGACGCAGAACGGAAAAGGAACCGAAGGGTTCTCCTTCTGCACCGATACCAGCCCGATGTGCGGGTTGCTGGCGCCCGCCGAAATCGAAAGGCGCAGGTTGCCCGCCCCGGTATGCAGGGCCAGCACCAGCTCGTCTTTTTCGGGCTGATAGACCTTCTCCACCCGCGCACCGGAGAGCTTTTCGTTCAATTCATGGGCTATCGCCCCGACCATTCCCGCGTCAAACGCCATATAGAAAACCTCACGTTTTTACTTTTTCTTCCGCTTATCCGCTCTTTTTTCGCTCAATTCCGCATCCGCGTCTTCCGCGCCGTTTGAGTTTCCCGAAAGACCGTTCCTCCGGCCGTTTCCGCCTTTGCGGCTTCTCGGTGAACAGACTTTTTTCTGCGGCCTATCTTCCCTTCGCGGCCGGTCGGATCCATCCTTTTTGCGCATGGCCGGTCGCATCCATCCCTTTTCAGCATGGCCGATCGCGTCCATCCCTTTTCAACATGGCCGATCGGATCACTCTTTATTTCACCTCGGAACTCTGTAGGCGGTCAGGGCGTAAAACCGCCCCACCGGTTCGAAGCCCGCCCGCCGGGCGATGCGGTTGGAAGCCGTATGGTTCGTGCGGCAGCAATAGGCAGTAGGGCTTCCTTGTGATAAAATATAGTTTGCCAAAGCGGCCACATTCGAAAGTGCGAAGCCGTGCCGGCGGGCCGCCACCGCCGTTTCCACCGTAATTTCGGGGATAGCTCCCCCTCCGGCCTGTTCGTTGATCGCCGCAATCGAGACGACCGCACCGTCGACCAGCGTAACAAAGGCCGGGAGCTCTTTTTCCAAAAGCTCCTTTAACGAAAAGGTCGTATCGTTCCACCGCACACGCTCCCGAAGAAGGATTTCGGTCAGCCGATGGCTGTCCGGCCGGATGAGGCCTTCCGCCGCCCGGGCGTGCAGCTCATAGGAATTGTAGAGGCGCGAAGAAGCTCTCCGGTCCCGCCGGTAGCCGTTCTCTTCGATATAGGAATCGAGAGAGGAAGCGAGGGCCAGAAGAGACTTTTCGGAAAAAAGACGATCGCCATAGGCGTCCAGATGAGCCAGTACAAGCTCTTTTGCCCCGGTGTAAACCTCAAGCTCGATTTTTCCCCGGTATTCCTCGATCAGAACCGGCACAATGGCCGGATAGGCGGCGGCAAAGACCGCCCCGTCGTCCTCCAGCCGAATCCTTGTTTCGACTGCCCCTTTGCCGTTCGCCGACCGCGCCATCTCTCCCGCCCCCTTTTGGACTTCTATCTCAGTATAAATCATTTTTTCTTTTTTTGCAAGAGTTTTCTTTCCATAAGAGAAGATTAAAGAGCCCGACAAAACATGACTTTGCCCCGCGTCGATCTTTCCCAATTCGCTTTTCATACGTGTTATCAGTCATACTTGCGACACATGGAAGTATGGTGCCGTACTGTCTTCCCGTCCGAAAGACGCCGGACGCTTCCCTTCTGCAGAGACCGGAAAAAAGCAAAGCGCGAAGCGATTCCTCGGTAAAAAGCGCGGGAGTCTCCTATACGGCCTATACCCGAAGAACCCGTAAAGAGTGAATCCCGCAAATCCTCTTGAGAGAAATAACCTCCGGTTCGCACGACGCTTTGGCGTCCCGATTTTTGCGGTTCGGCGTCTTACTTTCCGGCTCCCCGCGGAACGAAGAGGAAGGCAAGCGCGGAGGCCTTCGTACCAACAGAAGAACGGCACAGTCTTCAAACTGTGCCGTTCTCCCACTAAGAAATAACGAATTGGATGGGGCTTGCCTCTCACTTCACCTGATCGTAGCGCGGCAGCTTTTCCACCACAATCTTACCGTCCGCACCGACGGTCAGTTTATGGGTCTCCTTATGAGCAAAGTACTCCTGCGTCGCGTACTCCATGATGCTGCGGTATTTATAGAGATTGTCGCCGTCGTTCTGCAGGTTGGTGCAGTTGTAATTCGACTGGGGGAAGAGCGCGATGTCGGCCCGAAGCAGCGGATAGAGGTTATCAAGATAGTTGAAGCAGTGATGCGCTACCTGAACGATGTCGGTCTTGAGATAGGCCGGCGAATGGATGCCGATGATGGCGGCCTCCGCCACGCCGCTGATGTCGCCGAGAAGCATGAAGCTCTTTCCGTCAAAGGTGATCTTAAGCACCGTGGAGCTGGCGTTGAAATCGCCGATCTCGGTGGTACCGGCGGGGCTGACCGCATCCTCGTGCGTATAGACCACTTCAAAGAGCACACCCGCCAACGAGAAGGACTCGCCGCAGTGCAGCTTGTGGTGCGGCGCGTCTGGCCAGTAGGTCGAGATGATCTCTTTGGTGGTGAAGCTGATCTCGTCGTACCCGCCGCCCATCAGTTGATAGGAGGGGAAATTGAAGGCCGTCGCCTCAAGATTGATCTCGTCGTGGTATTCCTTGAGGAACTGTCCGGCAAGACCGGTGTGGTCGCCGTGAGCGTGCGTAAAGAACCAGAGCGCGATATCCACCTTCTCGCCCTCCGGCGTGCCGGTGATCTCGCGCATGAAGCGGAGAAGCCCCGCCCGCGACTTGGCGGTAGACTGCTGTTCCGCCCCCGAGTCAAAGACGCAGAGCTTGTTGTCGGGCAGCTTGATGATATAGCACATGCCGTTGTTGGGCGCGCCGCTCTCGGTATACTGGATCGGATCGTAACCCGCCCGGTTGGCGTTGGAATAGTTGAGCGAGTACTGGTAAAGCGCGGTGTAATCGCCCGCCTTTTTCGTATAGGAATAAGCGATTTCGGAGAGCGGATCGCTGGCGTTATCCACGATGATCCGCGTCTCGCCGATGCGGTAATTGTGATAGAGATAGATCAGCGAATCAAATTTCGCATAGGTGTAATAGGTGTCGCCGTCGAGCGTGTTTTTCGAAACCGGCTCGTATCCCCGCTCTTCAAGAGTCTTGACATACAAGGCCAGCGCGTCGGCCGTGGTGTTCGAGATCACCGCCATAAAGGAATCCTCGTTGGTGGTGCTCTTTTCGTCCGAGGCGAGTCCGGGGCCGGCATTGTAGACCGTCTCCGCCACGTCGCCGAGGCTCTCATAGGAGGGCAGGTTCTCGAGGGTGAGCTGCATTGAGGAAAGCGCATAGGTGACCGGATTCAAAAGCACGCCGCCGCTTGCCGTGTCCTTGGCCGAAACCTCGAGCGAAGCCCAGGCGTCGGCGGGAATTTCGGTGATGACACAGCCGAAGAGCGCGTGATCCGGCGCGGCAAAGTACTTCTCTCCGCCGGCCAGAACGGCCGAATAGAGCGTGAAATCTCCGTCGGACGCCGCAAGCGTGCCGGTCATCGTCTTGACCGTTTTGCCCGCCTCGTCGCGGAAGACGATCGAAACGGTGACCGATTCGCTGTCGAAGGAGAGGTCGGTCAGAATCACGATGCGCACCGAATGCATAGCACCGTCGTCCCGAATCGAGATATAGGGAGTAAAGGCCTTGTCGCCCGACAGAGCGGGCACGATAAGTCCGGTCTCTTTCTCCACAAGTCCGATGTTATATTTCTGATATTCCACCCCGTCAAAGGTGAAACCGTTCCCTATGGCCTGAATCCGGTCGGAAGCATAGCTCTCCTCGCTGACAAGCTCGGTGCCGCAGAGTTCCAGGCCGTTTTCCGAAAAGTCGGCCGAATAAGCCGCGGTCAGGGTCTTGTCGCCCGCCGTGCCGGCCAGAGCCCCCGCCACATCGGCCTCTGCCCTGCCGTAGTTGGCGCAGAAGGTCATTTCGGTGTTGTCAAGAATGCCTCCCAAAATCCCGCCGGCAAAAGAGGCCGCCTTCACATCTCCCCTGTTGGCGCAGTTTTCGATCGTCGTGGCCGAGACCTTGTTCAGACCGATCATGCCGCCGGCGTAATCGGTGCCCGCCGACGCCTGACAGTCGATCTCGCCGTAAGAGAGACAGCGGCGAAGAATTACGTTGGAGTTGGTGCAATAGCCGATGATTCCGCCGACGCCGCCGTTGCTGCCGGCTCCGCCGCCCGTAACTGTAATTTTGCCGTCAAAGGAACAGTCGACAAAGGAGGAGGTGCCCCCCAGCGCGTTGCTCCAGCCCACGATACCGCCGATGCCGGCACCGTCGCCGGCCCACTTGGCCGTGAAGGTCCCGTTGTAGGCACAGCGGACAAAGGAACAGGAGGAGAGGGCATACCCCACCAGACCGCCGGCGTTAAGGTCGTTTTCGTCGGTCGCGACATCGACCTCCGAGATCACGTCGGTCAGGGTGGCCCCGTCGGCCGTCTGGGCAAAGGATGCCGCTTTGCGGGCCGTGTCGTGATCCAGGGACGCGCCTGTCAGATCGATGCTTCCCCTCATGGTC
>CALXKW010000119.1 GCA_944389045.1 uncultured Clostridia bacterium
TTGCCCGAGAAGGACTTCAAGGCGGTGATCCGCGACGGCCGGATCGAAAAGGTGGGCGTGGACGTTTTCAACGACGCCCTTGCGGCGCAGGCTCTCTACCGTCTGAAAAAAGACGACTGGAGGGTTTTCCTTGACCGAATCGTTTCCTTCTGCGAGAGCGGCCGGGTGAAGTGCTATGCCGAGGACGCCTTCAACGAGATTTCCGATCTCTGTCCGATTTATCCGCTCGATGTGAAAAATCAGCTCTGCGCCGAGATCGACAATCCGAGCGATCTGGCGGTCGTCTCGGCCAAGCTGGCCGAGGTGGAGAGCCGCACGGTCTATCTTTCGTTTTCCACCGACATGCTGCACAGCGGGCATTTCGCGATTATCAAAAAGGCCCAGCGTCTGGGAAAACTCATCGTCGGCGTCCTCTCGGACGAGGCGGTCATCAGCTACAAGCGTTTCCCTCTCCTCCCCTTCTCGGAGCGCAAGGCCATGTTTGAAAATATTGTGGGTGTCTACAAGGTGGTCGAGCAGAAGACGCTCAGCTATAAGGAGAATCTGGAGCGCTTCCGGCCGACCTATGTCGTACACGGCGACGACTGGCAGTCCGGTTTTCAAAAACCGATCCGCGACGAGACCGCGGCGATCTTGGCCTCCTACGGCGGGCAGCTCGTGGAATATCCCTATTCCAAGAGCGAAGCGTACGACGCGCTGGAAAGTCAGGCCCGTGCGCGCCTCTCCCTCCCCGACCTGCGCCGCGCGCGCCTGAAAAGGGCGCTGGCTATGAAAAAAACGATCACCGCTCTCGAGGCGCACAGCGGCATTACCGGGCTGATCGTGGAAAAGACGGTGGTTCATCAGGAAGGCGGAGCGCGGCAGTTTGACGCCATGTGGGTCAGTTCTCTCTGCGATTCCACGGCCAAGGGCAAGCCCGATATCGAGCTTGTCGACATGACCTCCCGCTTCCGCACGATTGACGACATCATGGAGGTGACCACCAAGCCGATCATCTTCGACGGCGACACCGGAGGGCTGACCGAGCATTTCGTCTATACGGTCAAGACGCTCGAACGCATGGGCGTCTCGATGATCATCATCGAGGACAAAACCGGGCTGAAGAAGAATTCGCTCTTCGGCACCGAGGTGGAGCAGACGCAGGACAGCATCGAGAATTTCTCGGCGAAGATCGCCGCCGGAAAGCGTGCGCAGAAGACGAAGGATTTCATGATCTGTGCCCGCATCGAGAGCCTGATTCTTGAGAGGGGCATGGACGATGCGCTCGCCCGGGCCTTCGCCTTTGTCGCGGCCGGAGCCGACGCGATCATGATTCACAGCCGGAAAAAGGATCCGTCCGAGATCTTTGAATTTGTAGAGAAGTTCCGGGAAAAGGATCGGGCGACGCCGCTCGTCGTGGTTCCGACCTCGTTTAACAGCGTGACCGAGGAGGAATTCAAAGAGCGGGGCGTCAACATCATCATCTATGCCAATCAACTGACCCGGACAGGCTTTCCCGCCATGCAGAACGCCGCCAGACTGATTCTCGAACATCATCGGGCGAAGGAGTGCGACGAGATCTGTATGCCGATTCAGGAAATTATCACGCTGATTCCGGAGGATAACGGGTAGGAGAGGAGAATTTATCATGGCGGAACAAAAAATCCTGTCGGCCGGCGGCTTTTATGAAAAGCTCGACCGGTACTTTGCCGAAAACGCGATACAAAATCTCTTTCTGGTGTGCGACAATTCTCTGCCGTTTTTGAGAATCGGGGAATATTTTTCCTCTCTGCCCGAAAAGAGCGGCGTTCGCGTCGTCCGCTTTTCGGATTTTCATCCCAATCCCGACTATGCGTCGGTGCTTGAGGGCGTGAGGCTCTTTCGCGACGCCGGATGCGAGGCCATCGCGGCGGTAGGCGGCGGGAGCGCCATCGACGTCGCGAAGTGCGTCAAGTACTATGCGGAGTCCGAGCTGTCGGAGGCCCCGGCACAGGACATTCCGCCCAATGCGATCCCTCTTTTAGCCGTTCCCACCACCGCCGGCACGGGGAGCGAGGCGACGCGCTTCGCCGTCGTTTATTACAACGGGGAAAAGCAGTCAATTGCGGACGAAAGTCTCATTCCCTCCGCGGTGCTTTTCGATCCGGACGCGCTGAAGTCCCTTCCCGTGTATCAGCGCAAGGCGACGATGCTGGACGCCTTCTGCCACGCCGTCGAATCCTACTGGTCGCTCAATTCGACCGAGGAAAGCCGGTGCTTTTCCGACCGGGCGCTTCGCAGCATTCTTTCGGCAAAGGACGCCTACCTTGCCAACGAAGAGGCCGGAAACGCGGCGATGCTGGAGGCGGCCAATCTGGCCGGCAAGGCGATCAATCTCACCGAGACCACGGCGGGGCACGCCATGTGCTACAAGCTGACGAGCTTCTATCACATCGCCCACGGCCACGCCGCGGCCCTCTGCCTTTCGAAGCTTTGGCCGTACATGCTCGGGCATCCCGAGCGCTGTATCGACCCGCGGGGGGAGGATTATCTTGACGGTGTTTATAGTAAAATCGCGGCGGCTATGGGCTGCGCTTCGGCCAAAGAGGCGGTCCGCTTTTTCCAGGTCTGGCTGGATTCTCTGGCGCTGCCGGCTCCGAAGGCCTCCCCGGAGGATCTGCCGGCGCTGGCTTCCTCGGTCAATCCCATGCGGCTGAGGAATCATCCGGTCGCGCTCGACCGGGAGGAAATGCTGAAACTCTATAAGGAAATGTTGTTTTGAAGAGCATTAAGGCCCGCGTTAATTGCTGTTCTACTCAGAAAAGTGATTCTCGCTGGGAAAAGGAGAAAAGATGAAACTTGATTTTTTAAAGCAATTTGATTTTTTCACGGGTGTTCCGGACAGCCTTTTGAAGCCGCTCTGTGATTTTTTGATCGCCGAATACGGAATATCCGAAAAACACATCATTGCGGCGAACGAAGGAAACGCCGTCGCGCTGGCGGCCGGTTACCATCTGGCGACCGGGAAGGTACCCGTCGTCTACATGCAGAACAGCGGAGAGGGAAATATCATCAACCCCGTAGCCTCGCTCCTGAACGACCGGGTGTATGCGATCCCGGCGCTCTTTATCGTCGGATGGCGCGGGGAACCCGGCGTTCACGACGAGCCGCAGCATATTTTTCAGGGGGAAGTGACCTGTAAGCTTTTAGAGGACATGGAGATCCGGACGATGGTGGTGAGCAGGGATACCGCCGAGGAAGAGGTGAAGGCGCAGCTTGCAGCCTGGCGCCCGCTTTTCGCCGCGGGAAAACAGGCGGCTCTTGTCATCCGGAAAGGGGCTTTGGAATACAGCGGCGCGGTAAAATACCAAAACGACTATACGATGACGCGCGAGGAGATCCTCCGGCGGATCGTGAAGGCGGCGGGGGACGACCCGATCGTTTCGACGACCGGAAAGGCCAGCCGCGAGCTTTTCGAGATCCGCGAGGCGGGCGGGCAGGATCATCGGCGCGATTTTCTGACGGTCGGGTCGATGGGACACAGCTCCTCGATCGCGCTGGGCATCGCGCTCTCGAAGCCGGGCACGCGGATTTGGTGCGTGGACGGCGACGGCGCTGCCCTGATGCACATGGGGGCGATGGCGCTTCTCGGAAGCAGCGCGCCGAAGAATCTTGTGCATGTTCTGATCAACAACGGGGCGCACGAAACGGTGGGCGGGATGCCGACCGTCGCGGAAGCGATCGACTGGCCGGCGATCGCAAAGGCCTGCGGCTATCCGCGCGCCCTCTCGGTGGACGGCTTTGCGGCTTTGGAAGAGGCGCTGGAAGAGGTCAAAAAGAGCGAAGGGCTCTCTTTGATCGAAGTGAAATCCTCGCTCGGTGCCAGGGCTGATCTTGGCCGCCCGACCACGACTGCGCTGGAAAACAAGCAGAATTTTATGGCGTACCTCGCCGAAAAAGAGTAAAGGGAGAATACGTCCCGGAATCGGGACGGAGGAATCTTTATGACGAACGAGGAAATCCTGTCGAGACTGCACGAATTGGAGCTGCTTTTGGTCGACGAGGTCGTGAGAATCTGCAAGAGGCACGGCATACCGTATTTTCTCGCCGCCGGCTCGATGCTCGGCGCTCTGCGGCACGAGGGCTTCATCCCCTGGGACGACGACGTCGACATCGGAATGCTGCGGGAGGATTACGAGAGGTTTCTCGAGGTCTGCGAGCGGGAGATCGACGGTGAGCGCTTTTATCTTCAGACCGAGGAAAAGGAGAAATATTATCCTTTCGGTTTTGCCAAGCTGAGACTGAAGGGGACAAACGTGGCGGAAACCTTCGGAGTGGGCGCGAAAGGGAAGGAGAATGGCACGGGCGTTTACGTCGATATTTTTCCCTTTGACACCGTTCCGGACGATGAGAAAAAGAGAAGGCGTCTTTACCGGAAGTATTGGTTTTACCGCAACCTTTTGTTTGTCAAATGCGGCTTCGGGAAAGCCTCGCAGAAAAAGAGAGGCCTCCGTCTTGTCGGCGCCTTTCTTTCCCGCTTCTTTTCGGTCGGCTTTCTGAAGAAAAGAAAGCGGGTACTTATCACCGGCCTGCGCGGGGAGAAGACCGAATTTGTCGTCAACGCGGACGGCGGATACGGTCTTGAAAAGGAAACGATTCGAAGGTGCTGGGTGGAAAATACCGCGGAATTCCGGTTCGAAGGCAGGCTTCTTTGCGGCGTTTCGGATGCCGAAGCCTATCTCTCCTATCTGTACGGGGATTTTCGGAAGCTGCCGCCCGAGTCGGAACGCAATCATCACGGGCGGCTGTCGGTGGATTTCGGACCTTATGGCCCTTCGGCGGAAAAGTGCGAATGAGAAGGAAAACGGCTGTCCGGAGAGATAGATTTCTGCAAAAGGCCGTTCGGAACGCGGACGGCGGCTCCGAACGCGGATGCGAACAGACGGAAGCAGGACAAAAAACAATAAAACATTCTCACGCTGGGGGAGGGGCGCAGTTTTACTGCGCCCCTCCCCCAGCGTGAGAAGCGTTTTCTTCGGTTGCTGGGACGCCGTGTGCAAAAGAGCGCAGAAATTTGTTCTTAAGACCCCGCTTTCTCTTTATTGAATCGTCGGATTCTTCCGGTTTTCTCCGGCACTTTGTTTTCCTTTTTCCGCGAAAGAACTAAAGAGCGGAAAGAAAATGTTGACAAATCCCCAAGCGTGTGTTACGCTTTCAAAAAGGAGGGTCCAGAAACCGAAAAGGGAAATCTTTTTTGGCATTAGAGGAGGAAAGCGTGTGAAAAAACTGAATCCTGAAAAACTGGAAAGGAATATCGAAACACGAATACGCGACGACATCGGAAAAGGGCGCGTGAGCGGGGCGGCCGTGCTGATCTGTCAAGGGGGAGAGCGGATCTATCGGAAGGCTTTTGGGCTACAAAGGCCGGGGGGCGAGGAGAAGCTTTCTTTTCGGGCGCTCTTTCGTCTGGCCTCGATGACCAAACCGATCACGGCGGCGGCCGTACTCCTTCAGGCGGACCGCGGTCTTCTGTCGCTCGACGATCCTGTGGAAAAATTCCTTCCCGCCTACCGGGAAATGAAGGTCGGCGTTCCGGACGGCCGGGGCGGAATTATTACGGTCGGAAAGGCAAAGGAAAAGCTGCGGATTTTTCATCTTCTGACTCACACCGGCGGGGTGGGGTGCGGGGAGATCGGAGAGAGGCAGTTTGTAAAAATGACCCGGGAGGACAAGAGCTCGCTGGAGCGGGTCGCAGCCTTTTACGCCCGAGAGGCGCTCGCCTTCGAGCCTTTTACCGCGCAGTGTTACAGTCCGACGGCGGGGTTCGATCTTTTGGCGCGTATTGTCGAAATCACGTCGCGACAGACCTTCGCCCGCTTCCTCAAAGCCGAGCTGTTCGAGCCTCTCGGTATGAAGGATACGACCTTCACGCCCACAAAAGCGCAGTGGGAGCGGATGGCGGTGATGCACGATTATGCAGAAGGAAGGAGCGGGGAGGCCGCGATGCCGAAAAACTGCGTATTCTCGGATATTCCGGCGGCCTGCTGTGACGGGGGAGCCGGTCTTGCCTCTACAATTGAGGATTATTCCGCCTTTGCCGAAATGCTTCTGAACGAGGGGCGCGCGGGCAGATGGCAGCTTCTGAGTCCGCAGGCGGTGCATGCGTTGGCCAGCCGGCAGATCCCAGCAGAGCTCGGGGGAAGCTGGGGATTCGGGGTGCGGGTGATCGACGATCCCTTCTATCGAAGGCTTCCGGTCGGGTGCTTCGGCTGGAGCGGCGCTTATGGGACGCACTTCTGGGTGGATCCGGAGAACCGTATCACCGCGGTCTATATGAAGAATTCTTTGTACGACGGCGGCTCGGGCGCCCGAACGGCCGCCCATTTCGAAGAGGACGTGACGGGAGCTCTGGAATCCCTTTGACGGCCTCCGCGTGCACACACACACACTCTCTCTCTCTGCTGCTCGGCGAACCGAATTTTCCGCACAAATGCGAAGGCAAGAACGGAGCGGGAGGGGCGGCAAGGAGAGACGGGCACAGGCGCGCGGGTTTTGTCTTTTTCGTGTGCCTTCCGCCGTTTTTTCTATATGGGGACGGATCGCTCGATAGGGGCGGATCGCTCGGCTGAAAAAGAAAAGTTGGTGCGAAATAAGAAGAAACAGGAAAAAGAAAAAAGTATTTATTGAGAAAAAAGCTGCGCTTTCGCTTTTCCTTTGTCTGTCGCTTTTTCTTTGAATTGTTTTCATTCCGGTATAAATTCCGGATTGGCGTCGGGTATTGTGAAAAATAGAAATAATTTCCAATAAACGAATGCTAAATTTTGTAGAAATTTTGACAGGCTTCCTCTTGAAAAATATGGAATTTTATGGTATACTAAAAACATCAAAAGTAAATTTACGAGGATAACGAAAGGCAATGGACTCAAAAGTAAAAATTTTGATTGCAGACGAAAATCAGGACTTCCGGAGAGAGTGCCGGGAGAAGCTCACGCTCCTTGGGTATCGAGAGATCGGGGAGGTAACGAACGGAGAGGAGGCGCTCTTCCGGATCTCGAAGGAGCATCCGGA
>CALXKW010000120.1 GCA_944389045.1 uncultured Clostridia bacterium
CTTTAGCCTGCTTTGGGTGGTGTAGCAGCCGGGGAAGGTGAAGTTCATCTCGTGATCCACCACAGGCAGCTTCTCGCGCACCGATTCGGCAATGTGGAAGAACTCGCGCACCGTGCCGAAGCGCAACGCCGGGAATACGGGCCACTGCATCATTTCCATGGCGCGTTCCACGTCCCGCCGGCTGGGGCCGCCGCCGTGGTCGCCCACGCCGTAGACGATGAGGCCGGTTTTGAAGCCGGCCGAGCGGCGGGAAAGGTCGATCACTCCGGGGCCGATCCGGGGGGTGATGCCGCTGTTATACCAGTAGGGCTCGCGGTAGCAGAGAAGCTCCTTCCCCGAAGGGCTGCGCCAGCGGTAGAGAACCTGGTCGCCGTCCAGCGCCCGGCAGTGGTAGTAATATTTTACGCCGCCGAACCGGTCGAGCTCGGGCAGATGCGCCGAGTGGCCGAAGGTGTCGGGAGAAAAATCGATCTCGAGGGAGTCGGGGGAAATCCCCCAGCTGTCGCGAAGATACTTTTTGGTATACTGAATATGGCGGAGCAGGCTCTCGGTGTTGGGCATGTTCTTGTCGGTTTCCACCCAGGCGGAGGCGGTGACCTCCCAGCGCCCCTCGGCGATCTTTTTCTTGATTTCGTCGGCCAGCTCGGGGTCGAAGCGCTCGACGATCTCATAGACCGAGGCCTGAGACTGCGAGAAGCAGAATTCCGGATATTCCTCCATGATGTCGATCATGGTCCGGAAGGTGGCAAGGGTCGCGGCGACCGTCTCGTGCCAGCTCCACATCCAGTTCATGTCGATGTGGGCGTGGCCGGCCAGAATCAGCTTGTAGGCTTTGGCGGCCTCCTTCAGGGGCATGAGAAGCTCCTCGGCGGCAAGGCAGGCGGCCTTGGTCAGAACGCCGTCTTCCCGCATTTTCTCCTCGAGCAGGGCAAGGGCGGCGTCGAGGGCGGCGTCGAAGCGGCCCTCCTCGGAGGACGAGAGGCGCAGGGCGAATTCCAGTTCGGCCAGGATGCGGCGGATGGCGGGATTGGGGGGCGTGATGTGCTCGAATTCCTCCCGGGGCATTCCGAAGGTCTCTTCGTAATGCATGCGTTCGCGGTTGCCTCCCACGGCCTTTTTCAGGGAGGTGAAGCGTTTTGTCAGATCGGACATGGCTGAGTGTCATTCCTCCTTTTCGAATCGGGACCGGCCGTCCGGCCGGCCTTTGGTCAGAAGCGGGGCGGTTTTGTTTTTCTCGGCGGAGCAGGGAAAACGGGATCTCTTTCGCACACGCATACTTTCAGAAATTCAAGTGTGCGATGAGAGCAGCGCTCGCAAGGGATCTCTTTCACACGCGCACGCACGCTTTCAGAAAGGTGTTTTCGTCGGCGGGGCCGATCGTGACGCGGCATCTCTTTCGTGCGCGCACGCAAGCTTTCAGAAAAGCGGCCCTGAAAAGATTGTTGAAAAAACTCGCATACCTCTCTCTCTGCTTGGGCTCCCTTTCTTGCGCTCCGGTTGGTTTTATTATACCGGGCGCCGCGAAGAAAAACAAGCGCTTTTTTCCGAGAGGGGAAAAAAGTGTAATAAAAAGGAAAAAGATGCAAGAGACGCACTGTCGGAAAGGCTTAAAAAGTGAGGGATTTTGATCAACAGGCCTTGGGGACAGCGGGCGGGACGGCGCCGGAGGGCGTAAGAAGAGGGACAAAACTGTATATTTATACAGAAAATAATGAATAAATATTTATTTTGTTGTGTGTATTGACATTGATGTGCGGGAGTGCTATAATAAAAACAGATGAATTCCAGATATATCCTTTTGCAATCACGTTTTCCTCTTTTTTAGAGCGGAAGGCGGGATTTTGTCAAAAAAGCGCGAGAGGTTTGGAGAAATAACGGGCGGAACGAGGCCGAGGAAGGAGGGCAGAAGGACGGATGCGGCTCGGGCCCGCTCTTTGAGCCGAATCGCGAAAGACGCGATGGACTGAAAAAGAACGGCATTGAAAAAGAATGGCATTGAAAAAGGAGAGAAGGAAATGAAACGCAGGAAGACAAATCCGATCGGAATTCCCCACACGAAATCCCAGTGGCTCGCATTGGTTCTGGCGTTGCTGTTTGCAGTGACGCTGCCGCCGCTTTCCCCTCTTTCGGCCCAAACGGACGGGGAAGAGGCTTCTTCGGGAGAAACGCTTTCCGGAGAAGATCTTTCCGGAGAGAGGGATGCGTTTACCTATACCGAGCTTGTCGATCAAAGAGAACCTTTCGTGAAATATTTTGAAAGAAGCGACGGGCGGTATACGGCTGTTGTTTATCCGGAGGCGGTGCATACCGAGGTAGACGGGGAAATGGTGAATATCGACAACCGGCTTGTCTATCGTGCGGATAAACGGCTTTATCAGACGTCCAATCCGACGTTTCGCGCGTCCTTTTCCCAGTCGGCGGGAGAAGAGGACGCGGTGAGCGTCACGTTCGAGGGATACACGCTCTCCTGGCGGGTAGAGACCGTGAAGAAGCCGCTTTTGCCGGCGGGGCGGAAAACGGTCGCCGCGCTTGCCGAGAGCCTTGAAGCCGTGACGGCGGTGAGGGCGTCGAAGGAGAGTCTTGCGTCGCTCACGGCCGTGGATTTTGTGGATGCGGACCGGAAGAAAACCTTTACCGCAGAGGAGATCAACAGCACCTTTGCGGCGGTGGCGGGGATCCGCTATGCCGACGCGTTCGGGAGCGAAACGAAGATCGACCTGTCCTATACGATCGCGGCCGACCGGCTGGAGGAGGACATCGTCCTGCGGGAAAAGGGCGGAGCGGACGCCTTTGTGCTGCATATGACCGCGCCCGGACTGACCGCCTCTTTAGAGGAAGACCGGAGTCTTGTTTTTTCCGACGGCATGGGAAAGACGGTTTTCACTGTCGGAGCGCCCTGGATGTACGATGCGGCGGGAGAGGTTTCGGAGGCGGTCACGGTGACGCTGGCACAGCGGGAAGACGAGGTCACGGTGGTGTATACGCCCGACGCCGTGTGGCTGAAGGCGGCCGAGCGGGAATATCCCGTGGTGCTCGACCCGTCGGTGAAATCGCGCCGCTATACTTCGAATTATGAAGATACCTATGTGATCTCCGGGACGGCGGCGGCCAACCGCTCGGGCTTGCAGTATACGGTGGCGGGACTTTCTGCCGACGGGAAGGCTTATGACACCTATACCCGCATCAAGGGGCTGCCCAAAATCCTGGACGCGATGGACGTCACGAGCGTCACGATGAATTATTATTCCCCCAAGAAGGGGGCGGATCTTCGGATGAAGCTTCTGGATCAGAGCTGGAACGCGGCCACGATAGAGTACGCGAGCGCTCCCAAGGGAACCGGAACGGCCTATACGCCTGTTATCACCTCGGAGTCTGGGCGCTGGCGATACTCCTTCGATTTTTACAACGCGGTGAGGGAGTACGGGCGAACCCATACCTCGATGGAGGGTTTCTTTACTGGTTTCCTGAAGGGCTTCCGTCTGTACGGAACGACGGCCGTAACCTCGCCGCCTCGTCTGGACAGCGCGGAGTCGGCATCGACGGGCTTCCGGCCCTTTGTGGAGATCGTATACACCTACAAGCACGATATCCCGGTGATAAGCGGAGGGGTCTACAGCCTGAAAAACGCGGCGTCGGGAAAATATCTGACGGTCAGCGCCTCGGACGACAACGCCTACCAGTATGAGAAGACCGGAACCAACACACAGGCGTTTACGCTGATCGGGGGGAATGGGTGCTTCACAATCCGGCCGGTCAGCCGGAGCGGAAAGGCTCTGGGGTATGAATACTCCGCCGATACGACGGGGGTGACAAACGGGAACAACGTGATGGCGAAGCCCTATTCCGCCGCAAACGCCGACAAAGAGGAGTTTATTATACAGTATGTCGACACCATAGGCGGATACGACTATTACGCGCTGATCTCCCGCGCGGACACGTCGATGGCGCTGTCGGTGGTGGGAAATTCGAACGGCAGCATGAGCGGAACGGGGAGCAGCTCACCGGGCAACGCCTACATGTATGCCTACACGGGAGCCTCGTCTCAGCTCTGGACGCTGGAATCGGGCGGACAGCCGGTCTTTATCGGGAACTGCATCGTGGAGGAAAACGGCTCGCTTAGGGAGTATACCCTGGGAATAGGCGCCTCCATGGTTCAGCCTTACTGCGCCGTGACAAGCTTTGGGGACACCATTACCTGGTCGTCCAGTGACAGCACGGCGATTGCGATTGCTGCGAACGGAGAAATAACCATAAAAAACGCCGGAGATGTTACGCTTACCGCGACGGTGAAGAGCAGTTCCGGAAGTGTGAAGAATACCTATTCCTATCGTGTGATCCTTCAGTTGGAAAACGGGGTGTACTACATTCGCAACCAGAGTACAGGAAAGTATCTGGATGCGGCGGGAACCTCCTTTTCCGATGGGACCAACGTGGTGCAGTCTACAAAAAGCACGTCGGGCAAGGAGCGTTTCGGGCAGTTATGGAAGGTTTACTACATTGGGAATGGTTGCTACAGCATCCGGCCTTTGCGGAAACTGAATATGGGACTCGATGTGACCGGGACAAATGTGGATATCTATTCGATTGGAACCAACGATACGCAGACCGGTGTTCCTTCCTATGCAAAATGGACGCTGAAAAGCAGCAACGACTATGGATATCGGATTCGGAACAATGCTCTCGATTCGAAAACGCTTTCCCTTTCGGGCGATAATGTGTGCGTGGCAGAGTATGCCGGTTATGTCAATCAATTTTGGCGTTTTGAGCGGGTGACGATCACGCCGGGAATCTATCTCTATCAGACAACCGACGGAGTGGCTTTAGAGGAAAGTGTGCAGTTCTTCGCGGCGCCGTATTCAGAAACCGAACTTGATCAAACGGTAACGTGGAGTTCATCGGACAGCGAAGTGCTTTCGGTCGACCAGGACGGCTGGGTGACCTCAAAGAAAACCGGGGTGGCGACCATAACAGCGAAAAAAGGATCGGTCACAAACAGCATGACAGTAATGTCAAACTTTTCTGCTTATGTGACTGAAACTGAGAAACCGGAATATATTATCAACGCGCTGAATACACCGCATAATGTTTGGCCTGCGGAAGAGGGTACTAAATATGACGATTATACCAATGAAGGACGCTTCGAAGAATTGCTTAAAATATATACAAGGGCCCTAACTCTTGCTACGGGCGGAGAATTGGCCTTTTCCAATGCGGCTGCATTACTCGATCATTTTCTTGATTGTAGTGGGACACTATACACAGTAGATTTCACTGAAATGCTGAATGATAATGATACCATAAAACAGAATCGTTCGAATGATCTGAATATTGTGATGCGTATTATTGAAAAGATATCAGATAATGCACCAACCGGTACAATAAGAACCATGAAAGTGATTCCACATGAGTACACGGGTAGCTCATTTACTGATTGGAAATTGTCTATTAATGACTATTCGGTTGGCTTTGAAATTACGTATAATCGGACAGGAAATGCATATTCGGCATCAGTTAGCTATCAACTATATGATGTTTATGACTGGGAACCTACGTCAGGTCAAGATTTTGGTATTTTTTCGGAACAGGAATTATGGGAGCTCCATTATGGAGGAGCCGCGAAATTTTTTGAAGTGACAGGGGTTAATCTTTTTGATTTGACATGGACAAGAGGGGCGACGATGTCTTCCGGTGCAGAAATCCAAAATGAACAGTAGGAGGCATCAAAGGAGGAAAACGATGAGCAAGCAAGTAAAAAAGGTTACAGCCGACAGAATTACGGCAGGTCGAGTTACAGCTGTCATGGTGACGGTCGTCATTACGGTTTTTCTCTGGCTGCATATCGGATTCTTTTGCCTTATCATGAGGGTATGGATGGGAGAAACTCGTCCGTTGGACGATTTTTCGTATTATCTTAAATCGGGCTGCGCCGAAAGAGGGCTTATTCTGAACGAATCCTGCGAGTTTATGGATGGGGTAACGTATGGGGGGCTCAGAGCGACTACGCATGATGTCATTTTCCGAGCGCCGGAGACGATGGATCTTTCCGAGCTGTCTCCGAGTATACGGTGGGATTCGGAGCTTGAAACCCCGAAGATACCGGACGAGATCGGCGGAATCGAAAAGGAGCTTGCCTTTTATCGAATGAGCGGGGAGGGCGTTCGGTTTTCTCTGTATCGTTCGGAGCCGCGGGACGGGTATGTGTATTTCTATCTGAGCTTTGGTTTCCATTGAGAAAAAGAGAGGAGATACGATGAAGACAGAAAGCAAACGGACCGGACGGGCGATACTGTTGGCCTTCGGAATTACTTCGCTTGTGATGATGGTGCTGATTTTTCTTTGTGTATACATTTTTCCGTCCTATCCGTATGTGAAGCACTATGAGAAGTTTACCGAGAAAATGGTTGAAGAGTTGGCCGAAAAAGGAATTACGGTCAGAGGGGACTGCGAGTTTGTCGGGGGATGGAAAGAACATTACTTGCTTTGGCAAGACAGGAACAAAAGCAAACTGATCCTCCGTTTTCCGGAGACGACGCCGCTTGAGGAGATCGTCTCGCCGGAGAGCTGGTATGAACTCAAGGAACCGGAATACGACCCGCCCGCCCGGGAGAAGGAATTAGGCGACTTTATCTTCACAAAAGAGGCCAGGGGACGGGGGGATAGGCTTGATTGGATCTACCTGACCGAAGTTATCGACGGCTATTACTATCTGCGGATCTGCTTAAACGCCTGGGAGTAGAGGCTGTGGAGCTGACCTTGGACCAGTTCTTCGGGATATTTCTTTAAAATTCTGGGACATTTCATTAATTAAAGAGAAGCGACTAAGAAAAAGCAGCCCGCCGGATGGCGGGCTGCTTTTTTGTTTGAACAAAATATCTAAAAAGAAAGAACGGAAAAGAAAATGATTTATTAATATTGACATCATCAGAAAAACATGATATAATTCTTTACAAGAGATGATTTTTCACAATTAACTCTTGAAATGGCCTGAGCGGAAGCAGTTCCAACGCGAGCCTGACGAAA
>CALXKW010000121.1 GCA_944389045.1 uncultured Clostridia bacterium
CGCCGCTGCCAGAAAGATCCTGTCCACTTCCTCCTGACTGTAGCTCGCGTATCTCTTCTGCGCCTCGCGCACCCGCGCGATCCCCTCTTCCAGGCCCTCCACGCTGTCGATGATCCGATAGTTCTTCTCTTCCATTGATGAACCTCCCATGTATCTGAATATTTTTTTATATCCAATTTTTATGATAACGATCGGTCCTCCGGACTTCTCGTTTTTTACCCGCATCCAGTCTCCCAAGCTGTTCTCTTCGGAGTTTCCCGAGGAATCGGCGTTCCGTTTTTTGGACGTTATCCTCGGTTTTTCTTAAGGTGTCCCGAGAGCACCGCAAGCGAGGACGCCATGTTTTCGTTCTGTACCAGAATCCCTTCCGGAGCCTTCAGGCGGGTCGGAGCGAAATTCCAGACAGCACGGATCCCGCAGGCGATCATTTCGTCGCAGACAGACTGAGCGACCGAATCGGGCGTCGTGATGATGCCGATGGCCACACGGTTTTCCCGGCAGAACTCCGGAAAGGTCCCGACGGCCAGAATCGGCTTTCCTCCGGAAGTCTGTCCGATTTTTGAAGGGTCGGTATCGAACGCCGCAAGAACCGACAATCCGAAATCCCGGAATCCCTCATAAGCAAGAAGGGCGTTTCCCAGCTTCCCGGCCCCCACGATCACCGCGTTCACCCGGTTGTCGTAGTCGAGAAAGACCTTCAGACGTTCAATCAGGCCGGCCGTGTCGTATCCGATCCGCGGCTTTCCCGCACCGCTGACGGCGCCGAGATCCTTTCGCACCTGCACCTCTCCCAGACCGAGCGCCCGGGCGATGGCCGTGGCGGAAATGGTTTCCGGCGATCCCTCCGGCAGGGACTGCAGATAATGCAGATAGACGGGCAAACGCTCCAAAACCGATTTGGAAATACAGCGCTCCTTCATTTTTCCCTCCTTCGGACGATCAAACCCTCTTGTTTGACATCATTCTACCATATCCGAAGGCGAAGCGCAATAATGAATCACGTATATCGATATATCAATATCGATATACCGGAACAGATCGGAAGACAGGACGAAAAAAGCTTTTATGCTTTTATATATGCTGAATATGTAACGCCATGCGGCGCAGGAAGGCCGACCGCTCCGAAGAGGCCAAACGCATTCGTGCCGTAGGATACGACAAAATGAGACTATCGGCACAACGAAGGAACGCGGCACACGCACTCTCTTTCTCTGCTCCCCTCTCGGCCGTTTTTTCGAAAAAGCGCCGTATGACAGAACCATCAAGCCGCTATTCGGCCGCTTTGGAGATTATTTCGAGGTTTTTATTTCAAAGAAATATCCTACAGAAAACGCCGCTTGGCTTCGCAAAGCTCCGTGATGAAATGTTTATCAAGCTCCGATAAACGATAATCCTTTTTATAGATCAGAACGTCCTTATAAAGCTTTGTGTTTGCGGAGGATTTCTTCTGCACCAGGCCGTACCGGTCAAGAAGATCCTGCGGCGCCGGTGAAACCCACATGAAGACCTCGGGGTTGCTGCTCAAAAGCTCGAGCTGACTGGCGCGCTCAAAAACGAAGATCCGCCGCTCCACATTGTCGGGAAGCTCTTCCTTCTGGACGCGCGAAAGCGGGAGCGAGGGTACATACGGGTCGGCGTGCGCGATTTCGACGAACGGCGACAGGTCCTCGAAGGAGATGTCTTCTTTCTGTGCCAGGGGATGATGTTTTCCCATGATGAGAACGTAGCGGAATTCGGTGATCAGTTCGTACTGCAATTCCTTTTCTTCCAGCATATCCTTGAAGTAGCGGTCATGCTGCGCGGCATAGCGGATGATGCCGAGCCGATAGTCGGCGTGAAGAATGTTGTTGACCGCGCGCAGAGCGTTGGTCTCCTTATAGAAGAGCTCCGCGCGTCCTCCCGGCTTAATCGCGCGGGAAAAGCGGGCGAAGGCGTGTCCGATGTAACAGGCGCGCGGAACCGATATGGAAAAGACCTGCTTGTCGGAAACGTCTTCCCGGAACATATTCTCCAGTTCGTCCACCTGACGGAGGATGCCGGCGGCGTACTGCAAAAGCTTCTCCCCCTCCGGTGTGGGGATCATCCCCTTGGAGGTGCGCGTAAAGACCGTGATGCCGAGCGACGCCTCCAGCTCCTTGATGGCGCGGGAGAGATTGGGCTGCGCCATATAAAGCGATTCCGCCGCTTTGCTGATCGAGCCGGTCCGCGCGACCTCCACGGCATACTTTAAGTACAGGATGTTCATAACACACCTCGAAGGAAATGCGAAATCAAAAGTCCACTTTGTCGGGATCAAAGCCCGAACCGCCGAAATACGGCATGGCGTCGATGTAAGCCATATCCTCATCCGAGATCGTAAAA
Source organism: uncultured Clostridia bacterium (assembly GCA_944389045.1). Lineage (GTDB taxonomy): Bacteria > Bacillota > Clostridia > Oscillospirales > CAG-272 > RGIG1993. Next base: position 2,362 of record CALXKW010000121.1, read on the forward strand.
TCGAAGATATCCATATTTTCCTCGATGCGGGAAGGCGTCACCGATTTGGCCAGCGGCAGATAGTCATGCTGCAGCACCCAGCGCAGGCAGAGCTGGGCCGCCGATTTTCCGTATTTTTTGGCCAGAGCGATCAGAGATTCGTTCTTCAGCATCCGTCCTGTTCCGAGCGGGCTCCAAGCCTCGATCAGCATGCCCGCCTCTTCCGACGCTTTGACGGCTTCGGGCTGAAGCATGCCGGGGTGGATTTCGATCTGATTCACCATCGGGACGATCTCGCAGGTTTCGAGGAGGGGCTTCAGATGGTGCGGAAGAAAATTGGAAATGCCGATGGCGCGGATATATCCGTCGCGGTAAAGCTTCTCAAAAGCGCGCCAGGTGGAGCCGTTCAGCTCCTTCCAGTCGGAAAAGCGGTGAGGCGCCGCCGGCCAGTGGATGAGATAGAGATCGAGATAATCGGTTCCGAGATTTTTCAGAGACTTTTCAAAGGCGCGCAGCGTGGTGTCGTAGCCCCGCTCGTCGTTCCAGAGTTTGGAGGTAAGAAAGATTTCTTCCCGCGCAACGCCGCTCTCCCGGATCCCCCTCCCCACGTCGGGCTCGTTGCCGTACTGCGCCGCCGTGTCGATATGGCGATAGCCGGCGAGAAGCGCATGCCGCACCGAGGCGGCCGCTTCCTCGGGAGGCGACTGCCAGGTTCCGAATCCCAGACAGGGAATCTTGACGCCGTTGGAAAGGACATAACTATCGGTAACTGTTTTTTTCATGTTTTTTCTCCTCTTGATTGGATTTTTGGAACAGGACAAGCGAAAAGACCGTGACGACAACCGTCAGGATAAGCGAAGCGTAAAAGGCGGGCGAGGTGGGATCGGTCAGAGACTTGCCCAAAAGCGTGGCGCTGGTCATCGCGGGAAGCGCTCCCAGGAGCGACGCGGCAATATAGAGCGGAAAGCGGATCCCCGCCCGGCCGCAGATTTTTCCGAAGGACTTTTTGGGAAAGGGCGAAAGCGAGAAAAAGAGCAGCGTGTGAAAGGAGCCGGAGCCAAGCGCTCTCACCGTTTTTTCCGTGAAGAGCTCCTTCAGAAAGCGGTACTTGCGGTAAAGGAAGAAAAATCCGGAATTCGGAAGCCGCAGACCGCTCTTTTTCTTCTTTTTTCCGTGCAGTCGGGAGAGGCGGCGAAGAAATCCGATGAGGTAGGAGAGAGAATGCAGCAGAAAAAGGCCGGCGAGATTCAAAAGCAATGCGGAGAACCGGCCGGGCATAAGCCGTCCGGTCAGCGTATAAAAGACGAAGGAGGGAAGAAAGGGAATAAAGGCGCGGAGAACGTAAATGGCCAGGATCAAAAGCGAGGCGATGAGAAGCCTCTCCCGGGCAAACTGCTCGATTTCGGCAAAGAGCGCGCGGTTCTGCACCAGCAGAAGAAAAACTAAAACCGCGAGCACCGAAACGATGGTATAAACCACCGAAAGTCGATTGGTTTTTTCGATCACGAGCCGGTTCCCCCTTTTGACTGGCACCGCGGTACGCTCCGGCTGCCGTCTTTGTGGAATTTTCCGTTCCCTTCGCCTAAAACAAGAAAGAAGGCGCCGAAAGCCGAGATAGGGCCGTGGTAGAGATACGGCTGAATCAATCCGAAAGCGAACCGAAACGATCATGACAAATAGGATACGGGACGAGTCGTTACGGCAGAAGATCGGCCAGTATCGCGTTGCTGACAAGAAAGCCCTTCGGCGTCAGAGCGATCCGCTCGATTCTTTCGCGCGCCTCGGGGCAACGCGGCGGCAGGCTTGCAGGAGCAGTGCGCGCGTGCGCGTCGGAAGGCATCGTCCTCCCTCTTTCAAGCCGCATGTACCCTTCTTTTTCATAAAACAGGAGCTTTGCGCAAGATGCTTTTTCCATAGCATAACCCGTTTTTTCCTCAAGATGCGAAAGATCGAGCCCTTCGGCAAGGCGGAGCGGAAGAAAGATTTCCTCCTCCAGGATGTCGCCGGGAGAAAGCCGCGTCATTTCGGAACGCTCGGGAAAACGCCCTTCCGAAAGGGACCGGCAATAGCCGAAGAGGTCGCGCTTGTTGGCATAGCGGCAGCCGTCTATAAAAGAATGGGCGGAAGGGCCGAAACCGAGATACTCTTCCCTCTTCCAGTAGCGCAGGTTATGCCGCGAGCAAAATCCTTGCCTTGCAAAGTTGCTGATCTCGTACTGCTTATATCCCGCATCCTCCAGACGCTCGCAGGCCGAGAGATAGATATCCGCGAAGGCGTCCTCGTCCGGGAATGAAAAGAGCCCGCGTTTTTTCGAAAGAGGCGTTCCCTCCTCCAGCTTCAGCGCGTAGAGTGAGAGATGGGCCGGCGCGAGCGCCAAAACCTCCGATAGAGTCTCCGAGAAAGACTCTCTTGTCTGACATGGAAGCCCAAACATCAAATCCACACTGATGTTCTGAAAATATGCAGACGCCAGACGGTAGGTCTGAAGGAAGGACCGGTAGTCATGAAGACGGGAGAGAAGCTTGAGCTCCCGGTCGGAAGCGCTCTGCAGCCCGAGACTCAGGCGGTTGACCCCGCGCTCTCTGAGAAGCGAAAGCTTTTCGCAGTCGAGCGTCGCGGGATTGGCCTCAAGCGTGACCTCGCTGCCGGGAAGACAGGAGAAATGCCGGGTAAGGATGTCGAAAAGCCGGTCCAGCTGCGCGGGCGTCAGAAGCGAAGGCGTTCCGCCCCCGATATAGACGCTGTCGAAAAGAAGCCCGGGATGGCGCTGCGCCGTCAGAAAAGCCTCGGTTTCGAGCGCCGTCAGATAGGCGTCCGTCCACTGCGGCGCTTCCAGCGAATAAAAATCGCAGTAGGCGCACTTTTTTTCACAGAACGGGATGTGGACATAGAGACCGGCCAGGCGTCGGTTCTGCTCATTGATTTTCTTATTGTCATGCCTTTCAGTCATTTTCCACCCTTATTTTGACCCTTTGGAATGAATCTTCTCACCGCATCGGCTCCGCCGGACCTGCATCGTTCTTCTCATTTTTCGTCGTCCAGCTTCAGCACCGCCATAAAGGCCTCGGGGGTGACCTCGACGCTCCCCAGCTGCCGCATCTTTTTCTTTCCCTCTTTCTGTTTTTCGAGAAGCTTTTTCTTCCGCGTGATATCGCCGCCGTAGCATTTGGCCAGCACGTCCTTGCGCATGGCTTTCACGGTCTCACGGGCGATGATCTTTCCTCCGACGGCCGCCTGAATCGGAATTTCGAAAAGTGCGCGGGGAATATTCTCCTTCAGCTTTTCACAGATCTTGCGCGCCCTTGCGTAAGCCTTGGTATCGTGAACGATAAAGGAGAGCGCGTCGATCACATCGCCGTTCAGAAGAATATCGAGCTTGACAAGCTTGCTCTCCCGGTACTCCGAAAATTCGTAATCGAGCGATGCGTAGCCGCGGGAGCGGCTCTTGAGCACATCGAAGAAGTTGTAAATCACCTCGTTGAGCGGCATCTTGTAGTGAAGCTCCACGCGGGTGGGGTCGAGGTATTTCATATCCTCGAAAATGCCGCGGCGATCCTGACAGAGATCCATGATCGCCCCCACGAATTCGACCGGCGTGATCACATTGGCCGCAATCATCGGCTCATAGACCGTGACAATGTCGTCGGGCGCGGGATAATCGGCGGGATTGTCGATATAGACCGTCTCACCGCCTCGCTTGTCGATCTTATAGACCACGCTGGGAGCCGTGGTGATGATGTCGAGATTGAATTCGCGCTCGATCCGTTCCTGAATAATGTCCATATGAAGCAGTCCCAAAAAGCCGCAGCGGAAGCCGAAGCCCAGCGCGGCGGAGGTCTCGGCCTCGAAGGAGAGCGCCGCGTCGTTTAGCCGCAGCTTTTCAAGAGCGTCCCGCAGATCGCCGTACTTGGCTCCATCTGCGGGATAAATGCCGGAAAAGACCATGGGTAGCGCCTTTTTGAAGCCCGGAAGCGCCGTTTCACAGGGGCGCGATGCCAAGGTGACCGTGTCTCCCACCCGGGTTTCGGAGACGTTTTTGATGCTGGCGGTAAAATAGCCGACGTCGCCGGCCGCGAGCATACTTCCCTTTTGCAGGCCGAAGGCGTTCATCGTGCCGACCTCCACCACGTCGAATTCGGCGCCGGTGCTCATCAGGCGAATCCGGTCGCCCGGGCAAAGCTTCCCGTCGATAACGCGGATATAGACCACGACGCCGAGATAGGAGTCGTAGTAGGAATCGAAGATCAGGCATTTCAGCGCCGCATCTTCGTCCCCGCCGGGAGGCGGAACCTCGGAAACGATGGCCTCCAGAACCTGCTCCATGTTTTCCCCGGTCTTGGCCGAGACCGCCGGACAGCCCTCGGCGGGGATTCCGATGATCTCTTCGATCTCCTTGCGGGCGGATGCGACATCGGCGGCAGGAAGATCGATTTTATTGATTACCGGCAGGATTTCGAGATTGGCCTCGAGGGCAAGATAGGCGTTGGCCAGCGTCTGCGCCTCTATTCCCTGCGAGGCGTCAACCACCAGAAGCGCGCCCTCGCAGGCGTTCAGCGAACGGGATACTTCGTAGTTGAAGTCGACATGTCCCGGCGTGTCGATCAGGTTAAGCGTATATGTATCGCCGTCCTT
>CALXKW010000122.1 GCA_944389045.1 uncultured Clostridia bacterium
GTCGAGCGCGCCGCGGTGACAGGCGGAATCGACGCCGCTGGCCATGCCCGATACCACGACGGCGCCCGCGCGGGCCAGATCGCGGGAAATGACGTAGCCGTTTTCTTTCCCGTATTCGGTCATGCTTCTCGTCCCCACCGCCGCGATGACGACCTCGTTGTCGATGTCGGGCAGTCTGCCGCGGCAGTAGAGGAGAAGCGGGAAGTCGGGAAGGCGGCGCAGGCGCTTCGGGTATCGGGGATGGTCATAAGGAATCAGGTCGATATGGTTTTTCTCACAGAAATCGATGACGCCGAGCGCGTTGTCCAGCCGCTTGTCCGCAAGGCGGGAAGCGTATTCCTTCCGAATGCCCGCAGCAAGATAGTCCTCTTCGGAGGCGGAGTAGAGCGCCTCGCAGTCGTCCGAAAAGGCCTCGACAAGGCGGCAGGCGTCGGAAGAGCCCGGCGCCGTAAGAAGAGAGAGCCAGACGGAATATCTGAGAGCGGACATGGCGCGTCATCCTTTCTTTTCGGTCTCTTCGGCCCGCCGGGACGGGTCGAACGGCACTGTCCCGGCCGTTTTGTTTCGGGCCTTGGGTTTGAGAAAGTCGTTTTATTTTTTCAGAGAAAATCCAGGCGCTTCCGACAAGAAAACGGTTCCCTCGGTTGCTTTTTTACAGAGGATAAGAAAAAAATTCAGCGGCGGGGAAAGGGGCCGCTTTTCGTCCGGTAATATTCCCACATCAGAACCGCGGCGGCAGCCGAGACGTTCAGTGACTCGCAGCCGTTTGTCATGGGAATGAAAATCCGTCCCCGGCAGGCGTTCAGAACGGTGTCTGAAAGTCCGTGCCCCTCGTTTCCCAGCACAAAACAGGTTTTTTCACCGAGGGAAAGACTCTGAGGCGGCGAGGCGCTCTCGTTCAGCGCGGCGGCATAGGTATCGTATCCGTCGGCGGAAAGCGCGGTCAGCGAGGCCGCAAGGTCGGGAGTGCGCAGCGTGGGAAGCACGAAGAGGGCTCCCATCGAAGCGCGCAGGGCTTTCGGCGAATAGACGTCGGCCGAATCGTCCGACAAAAGGAGAGCACTTGCCCCGAAGGCACGGGCGCTCCGCGCGATGGTTCCCAGATTGCCGGGATCCTGCACCGAGGAGAGGGCCAGAAGCGGTCCTGAAAAATTACCACCATATATTGTATCAGATTTGTGTTGGTTGTCAAGATATTTTATCGCACAAAATATCCCCTGCGGGGCCTTTTCGTTTGATATTTTTTCATACACGCTGTCGGAAACCCGATATTTTTTGACCGAATCGGGCAGCAGCGACAGCCGCTCGGCCGCCCGCTCGGCGGCGAAGGCGTAGACGGGAAGGATTCCGGCCTTTAACATTTCGTCAAAGAGCTTGATGCCTTCAATGACAAAAAGGCCCTCCGCATCCCGGTACTTTTTTTCGGAAAGCTTGGCCATGCGGACGATGAGACTGTTGGTCCGCGATGCGATATACTCCACAAGATCGCCGCCTTTCTTGGAAAATCGAAGCGCCGGCCGTCTTCCGAGGGCGGGAAAGAGCCGGACGAAAGTGCCGCTGTTCGCCGGAAATTCCGCGGGAAAGGCGGATTTTCGGCGGGATCGAGACAGCGGAAAAGATCGTTTATACGACAAAAACCCGCGCAGGCGGGTTTTTACCGGATATGGGATTAAAGCGCGGCCTTGGCCTTCTCGCAGAGAGCGGCAAAGGCGGCCTTGTCGGAAATTGCCAGCTCGGAGAGCATCTTGCGGTTCAGATCGATGCCCGCCTTTTTGAGACCGGCGATAAAACGGCTGTAATTCATACCGTTGACCTTGCACTGGGCGGAAATTCTCGTGATCCAGAGAGAACGGAAGTCTCTCTTCCTGAGCTTTCTGCCGGTGAAAGCGTAGTTGCCGCTCTTCATGACGGCTTGCTTCGCCATCTTGAAGTGCTTGCTCTTGGCGCCCCAATAGCCCTTGGCTGCTTTCAGCATTTTATTTCTTCTCTTGCGCGTCATCATAGCGCCTTTTACTCTTGCCATTTCGTGTTACTCCTTTTCTGACGGATTCAAAGCTTAATACTTCTGGATGAGGGTCTTGACGGCGGGCGCCATGGCGCTGCTGAGATAGCCGCCCGAACGGAGATGTCTTTTGCGCTTGGCGGTCTTGAGGCCGAGCTTGTGGCGATGATGCGAGTGGTTGATCTTGACAAGGCCGCTCTTCGTCAACGAAAATCTCTTGGCAGAGGCTCTATGTGTTTTGATTTTTCCCATTTTTGAGAACTCCTTTCAATGTTCCGGTTTTATTGTTCGGCGGGCTTGCTCGGCGGATTTTTTGCCGCAGTCGGCTTGAGGGGAGAAACGATCATGGTCATGGCGCGTCCTTCCATAACCGGCTCCTTGTCGACGCTGCCCAGGTCGGCGACATGAGCGCGGAAGCGCTCGAGCAGCTGTCTGCCCACTTCCTGGTGGGCCATCTGGCGTCCCCGGAAGATCACAAGCACCTTGACCTTGTTCCCGGCCTGCAAAAAGCGGCGGGCGTTGTTGGCCTTGGTGTTGAAGTCGTTGGTGTCAATGTGGCAGGAAAGCTGAATCTCTTTCACATCCACGCGCACCTGATTTTTCTTGGCTTCCTTTTTTCTTTTCTCGCGGTCGAAGCGGAACTTGCCGTAATCGAGAATCCGGCAGACGGGGGGATTGCTGTTCGGAGAAATGAGCACAAGATCTAAATTTTTGTCGTAGGCGCTTTCAAGCGCCTTTCCGGCCGTCATGATGCCAAGCTGTTCTCCGTCGGCGCCCACCACGCGGATCTGCGAGCGGTCGTTGATGCTGCCCGAGAAAATTTCTTCGTTGACCAGATGTTCTTTGTCGTTTCGATTGTTGAATGCGATACCCAAGCACCTCCGATAAAATAAAAGCCGATTTAAATATAAAAAATGTGCGGGAAGAAACTCCGCACACAAACACCCCCGGCCGAAGACAATGGCGGCGGGAGGGGATATTGACCGAACGGACAAAAGCTCGTCGGTGAGAACGGAGCGTTCTTCTTCCTTTTTGACGAGGATGATTCTACCACATTTTTTTCGCTTTGTCAAGAGAGATTTTCAGAATTTTCGCATATTTTGTCTTCATCGGGTTATCGGTATTTTTCCGATCGTCTGCTTTCCCGCAAGAGATATTTTGCGTCGGCCGAATCGGTCTTTTTCGCATTTTTCAGGAATCGGCTCGGGGCTCGGCCGCTCGGCCGCCCTCCGTCTGCCTCTTCGAAATTATCCATTCGTATTTTATGCTTCGTATTTTATGCTCTCGTTCGAATTTTTTAGGCAAATCGCGTTTTTCTGTTGATTTTCCCGACGGGGCGGGGTATAATAGCTTCGAACGATCGATTGTGAGGTATCCATAATGAAGTTTTACGCGAGACTCGGCAGGCGGGGCAGGGTGGTTCTCTGGTTCGGGACGACGGCGCTTTTTTTTCTTGCCCTCTCGCTTCTGGTCTACGGCGTGTTCGCGCTCATCGTCTCTCCCGAGAGAGAGGGGGGAACGATCCTATACAAGTCCGGGACCGGTTCCCGCTCCGACCGCACATACGAGGTTCCACGGGAAACCTATTGCCCCGGCGGCGTTCCCTATGTGGAATTTGCCGGCATTGCCGAGGCCTGCGGCTTTTCGGTCAGCGGAGACGAGAGCTCGATCCGCTATCTGATCGAGACCGCCGCCGACGGGGAGGAAAGCCGGCTGGACACGGTGACGTTTTATTACGGAAGCCGGGAGATTCTCGTCAACGGCACGCATTATATGCTGGCCGGCGCCGTACATAAGGAAGGAGACAGGCTCTTTGTTCCGGCCGAATTTATCCGTGTCTGCTTGAATGGCGTGACGGTTGAGACAACCGCCTCGTCCATCACGGTGGTTTACGATCCCGCATCGGTCTCCCTGAAGCCCGACCTGCGTCCCATAGAACCGATACGAACTTAATATAAAGCTTGAAAATGCATGGAAGGAAAGACTGTTATGCAGGACAAGACACTTAAAATCATTGCTGTGATTCTGGCGGTGCTGATCGGCGCTTCTCTCTTGGTGCTCGGCTGCGTTCTCGCGGGGAAGAGTGAGGAGAGGGACGATGCGCCGCATTCCTCGGAAGGGGCGGACTCGACCGAGGAAGAGCGTCCCGTGGGCGGCCCGGAGGCAGAAGATTATAAAATCGATATCGCGCCTTTTATCGAGGCCATCGATGCCAAGGACGGTAAGTATCTTCTTCTTGTCAACCCGGCGCACAGCTACGGAACCACGGTGCCGGACGATCTTACCGGTAGCGCCGCGGCAGAAGGGTATTCTTTTTCGGATTATCGCCTCAACCGAACCGCGCTTGCCGCACTTACCGCCATGTGTCTTGAGGCGGAGGCTGACGGGGTAAGCGGAATCGACATCACGAGCGCCTACCGTTCCTACGATTTGCAGGCGACGCTTTTTGACCGCAACTGCGACAGAGAGATGCAGAAAAATCCTTCGCTGACCCGGGAGGAGGCGGAGGCGATTGTGGCAACCTATTCCTGCCGGGAGGGGACCTCGGAGCATCAGACCGGCCTTGCCGTCGACCTTCGTGTTCGGGGCGACGAACAGAGTCTGTTAAACGAGAGCTTTGCCGATACTCAGGCGGGGCGGTGGCTGGCGGAAAACTGCGCCCGTTTCGGGTTTGTTCTGCGTTTTCCGAAGGACAAGACCTCCGTCACAGGAATCCAATTTGAACCATGGCATTTCCGTTTTGTCGGCTATCGTGCGGCCAACGAAATGACAGAGAAGGGAATGTGCCTTGAGGAGTACAGCGCTTATCTCGATTCGCTCTCGGCAGAGTGATCCTTTTTGGAAAAGAGCGCCCGGAAAAGCTGTCCGATTGCCGGCTGCTTTTCGGGCGCGCGAAGCGGCGGGCCGGTTGAAAAAAGGCTTCGAACTGCAAGGTTTCGAGCTGCAAGGCTTCGAGCTGCAAGGCTTCGAGCTGCGAAGAGCGTAAAGAAGAGGTTCGGCCGGCGGCATTGACCGGCGGACGGCTTGCCCCGAAGCCCTTTGAAAACGGGCCCTTGCGGACGGGTTTTGGTCAAAATGTGACAAAATATTGTTGAGTATTTTGTCTATTCTGCCTATTGCACTTTTTTCCTTTCAATGCTATAATGATCAAGCATCCGGCCCGTTGGTCAAGCGGCTAAGACATCGCCCTCTCACGGCGAAAACATGGGTTCGATTCCCGTACGGGTCACCAATCGAGTATTTTCCGAACGGCGCAGCTCATCTTTGGGTCTGTTTTCGGATATACGGCAAAACACCGAGCGGAGATTTGATTCTCTGCCCGGTGTTTTCGTTATATCGCTGCTGTTTATCTTTTTTTCCGCCGTCGGAAGGCTGGCTTAGGGGGTAGAACCGGGATTTACCCCGCGTGTACCATTTTCTGCGACTTTCAGCAGCTGTTTGAACGCCTTGCGCGAGCCCGGCGGCGGCAAGTCGAGTCCGTCTGCCGTTCTTCCCATTATTTCGCCTTTTATAAGCGTTTCAATGATTTTTCCGCATAAGCCCCGGGCATCCCCATCGTATCGGCAATGCTGTGCACCGATACGGGATTTTCACACACATAGCCGCCGAGAGCGGCTGTGATAGGCCGCTCTCGGCAGTCTGAGGAGCTTTGCTGTTCACGAAACTATTTTGTCTTCCTGCTGCAAGTCCTGATTTTTCAGGGCTTGTTTTGACCGATATTTTCCTTCAAAAAGATGTCTTTTCTTTAAGGCCGCCGGCTTTTTTCGAAAAAACTATTGGGGGATAACGGCGCCTCAGAGGAAAGGTTTGAGTTTTTCGACACAGTCTTCTTCGAAGGTGATCACTTTGTTGGCGAGGTCTACGGTTTCCTTGTCGCTGCCATCGTATTCGTGCAGATGCTTGGTCAGCTTGGTGATACCCATGGTGGTCCCGTTGATCATGGTGTCGGTGATATCGGTGTCGTTGCGGTAGGTCATTTTCTTTACGGTACCCACGACCTGCGAGGAGACCTTCGCCATTACCGGCATGTTTTCGGGTGTGCCGTTTTTGCGTCGGAGCAGGGCGTCGGCTTCGGAATAAAGGTTGTTGTACTCGGTCTTTTGCGCGGCAATGGTGTTCTTCAAATCACAGCCTTTGATCGAATTTTCCACCATATCGATTCCGTTCAGAGCCGCTTCGGCATTTTGCCGTATATAGTTGAGTAGTTGGGTTTCGTTGATTGTAGCCATAGATTCCTCCATCGTTTGTTTGATGGTAGTTTGTCCCTTTTTCGCCTTTTTATTCAGGATTTCTTCCTTGTTATTTGTATTTGTGCGTACCGATGCTGGCGGAGCAGATTTTTAGTCCGATAGAAAACCGAAAAGGGAATGTCATGTTTCTTTTACCTGCGGGAGCATCCCATATCGACGGTAAAGCCCATGACTGGATTGCTATTCTGAAGAAACATCGGGATATGGGCGAATATTAAGCATATTATGCGTTAAGAATAGCAGAACTCGCCGCCCTTATCAGCAAGAAAATGAACAGATCATGCCGTCGTTGACAAACCCGTCTCTCCCTGCTTATGTAGAAATCGAGAGGGCGAAAGCAAAGAATGCTTTCGCCCTCTTTTCACGATGAGAACAAAAGGCATGATGGTGTGCATGGTAGGGTGGGATGCTCTTATTGTGCCGTGAGAACTTTTACAATGCCCGGTATGGGCAATCTGCCCTGCATGATTTTACCATACCTTCTTATGACGTCTTATCTGTTTTTGTTCCCGTAAAATCTGGGCACCATTTGGGCATCAAAGCGTCAAAAATCATTGTTGTTTTGAGTGTCTTAATCTGGGAAAAACCAGTATTTGCAAGGCTGTTCAAAATCATAGGTTTTTTGACACCACAATATTTTTTATCTGCGGGGACGGAGATTTTTTCATACACCACGCCTTTGAGAGAAGCGGTGTACGGG
>CALXKW010000123.1 GCA_944389045.1 uncultured Clostridia bacterium
CGGCTATATCCTTCCCGCTACCGGGCGGATTTGGGACTTGCACCCGTTAGAAACGTGCGCCGCCAGGCGCACAAGCACAAAGACCTGTATGCTTTGGACGATGTCCAAAGCATACAGGTCTTTTATTATGGATAAGGCAATCCATCACCGATCCCGCCCGACGCAAGAACGGAATCCGGAACGAAGCTGCGCCGAAACGATTCGGAACTTATGCCGAAGCACCGAGAACACAGACGAAATTACCAAAGCTGATTCTCGCCCAAAGTAAAAACAATGTCTGTATTTTCAAAATCGGCTCTATGGCGCTTTCCATTCGGCGAAAGAAACATCATCATCGTAACCAGACCCAGACTGTCGCTGCGAAACGGCTTTTCTTTCGACCCGCCCACAAAGCAAGCGCCCTTTATGGCCTCCCATCCCCCTCTTGCGTATAGGGAGACCCTACTCCTCTCGCAGGTAAATATGCTGATGTCCGGGTGTTGATCGAGAATATAGCGTGCCGCCTTCTCAATCGTTTGGGTGGCCAGACCTTGATTCCGGTAATCCGGATGTGTGACGACTTCGCTCAATCCGTAAGCAAGATACTTTTGTCCTTTGTGAAGAAGAACGCTTTTCCTCACGCCCACATGGCAAACGGCCGTCTCTTTCTCCATTACGACAAACGACGTCACATAAGTATCCGCAGCCGAGGGAAAAGTTTCCGTTTCAGCGGTCTGAGGCCATGCCGTGTTCTCTAACGCAATAATCTTACGGGGGATTTCCGCATCCCCCTTTTCCTGTGGATATTGTACCACGATCATATCGTTCTCCCCCTGTCTCTTCCGCCGCCCGCAGCATCCCGAACTTCAGTATGCACCGACAGAAAAAGCAGAAACCGTTTTTTGAACTGACTTTCCGCTTATCCACGGGAAGCCCCCGGAGTCCGGACCCTATCTTTCGGGGATCCGCGGACGGCTTATCTGTAGGGATCAGCCAAAGCGCTTGATGATTTTTACCGCGCTTCCGGCGGGATAGGAAAAGACCTCCGCCACCGCGTAAAAGCCGCTCTCCCCGTAAAGCCGCAGGCGCGTTCCGACGGCATAGGCGCTTCCGATCTTTTCCTGATAGATCTCGCAGCCGTTTCGGGCAAGCCGCTCGTAAAAAGCGGGAAGACGAAGAGCGGGATAAGAAGCGAAGACCTCCTCGACCGGGAGAAGAAGCGCGATCCGCTCTTCGGGAGTCATTTGTTCGAGCGCCTCGGGCGTCACCGCGCGATCGAGCGAAAAGCTCCCGCTCGCAAGCCGGCGAAGAGAACTCATGACCCCGCCGCAGCCGAGCGCCTTTCCGATATCGGCGCAGAGGGTGCGGATATAAGTACCTTTGGAAGAGACGACATCGAGGTTGTATTCGCAGGGACTCTTTCCCGCGGCGACCGACAAGGAATAGATCTCAATCGGCCGGGGAACGCGCTCCACCTCGATTCCCTGTCGGGCCAGATCGACCAGTTTTTTTCCCCCGACCTTGAGGGCGCTGTACATCGGAGGGATCTGCTCGCCCCTCCCGACAAAGCTCTGGCAGACCGCCTTGACTTTGTCGGGGGCGGGGATATTTTCACTCCGCGTTCGGACGGTCCCCCCGATATCCTCGGTATCGGTCGTGATGCCGAGAAAAAGCCCGGCCGCGTAGCGCTTGCGGTCGGTGACCAGCATATCCGACGCCTTGACCGCCCGCCCCACCAAAACCACCAGAAGTCCGGTGGCCATCGGGTCGAGCGTCCCGGTATGGCCGACCTCCCGGGTCCCGTAGAGCCGCCGAACGCGCCCCACCAGATCGTGCGAGGTGATTCCCGCCGGCTTGTCCAGCAAAAGCACCCCCGAAAAAGGCGTTTTTTCTTCTCTTACGGTCTTGCGGAGCGTCTTGGCTCCGTCCTCACCGGACGAAGCGGCTCTGCCGATCGAAGCGGTTCGGTTCTCTTCGGCGGCCGACGCGCCGGTCCTCATTTTTTTGCCGGCGCCGGCCTCCTCTTCGGCCGAAGCGAGTATTCCTTCCCTCATCCGTCCGCCTCCCCGCCCGCCGCGCGCTCTTTTTCTCCACCGTCCGAAGAGGCCGCCGTCCCGAAAAAGGGCGCCTTTCGAAGCGGGCTTTCCGACGGAGCTTCCGTCCGTTCCGTTTTTTCCGTGGAAAGCACACTGCGGGAAGAAGAGGCGGAATCGTCCGCGGGAAGAGCTTCCAATACCGGCATAAGAAAAGCCAACAGTCTTTGCTCGGCCTCCTCGGGAGAGTCTGCCGTCAGGGCGCCTCCCGCCGCCCGCACATGTCCGCCGCCGCCGAAAGAGGCGCAGAGCGCGGCCGCATCCACACCTTCACGGCTCCGCATGGAAATCTTGAATTTCTTCGGATCCGCGTCGCTCTGCCGCAAAACCACGCCGAGCAGTACACCGGCCGTCTGCCGGGAGAGGGAGGCCAGTTCCCCCAGATCCCGGTCGGAGAGGTCCTCGGCCTCCTTGTCGGCGTTGGTGATCGACATGAGGGCCAGCCGCCCCTCGCAATAATAGCGCAGGCGGGAAAGCCCGAGGCGCAGGGCACGAAATTCCTTCTCGCTCTTGGTCTCGAAAAGCGTCTCCGAGATCGCCGCCCCCTCGGCGCCGCAGTCGAGAAGCGCGGCCGCGACACGGTGCGTCTCGGCGTTGGTATTGCTGTAGCGAAAGCCGCCGGTATCCGACGCGATGGCGAGATAGAGGGACGAGGCCATCTCCCGGTCAAGCGGACCGAGCAGAAGGAGAAGCCGGTAGACGATCATCCCGCAGGCTCCTGCCGCAGGGTCGGTATAGTTGTAGTCGCCGAAATCCTCCCCCAGCGCGTGATGGTCGATTTTCAGCGTCACCCGGCCGCCCAGAGGAGCCTCCAGCGCGCCCAGCATGTTCCGTGCGGCCACGTCCACACTGACCGTGACATACGGGCCCTCTCCCAGCTCATTTGAGAAAGCGTCGGCCTCCCAATATGCGCTCCCCCTCCGGGGCGGTCCCATATCGCAGACGATCCGCACCTTTTTTCCCATTCTCTTCAGGGCAAGATAGAGGGCGTAAGCCGATCCGGCGGTATCCTCGTCGGGGTTTGTATGGCAAATCAGAAGAAAACCATCCCTTTTCCGAAAAAAAGAGGCCATTTTCTCCAGCGTAATGTTGTTCATATCCAGTATTATCCCCTTTTTGTTGGCCGCAAAGAAAAGAACACGGCGCAGAGAGACGGCACTCTACTCTTCCGCCTTGTGCCGCGTCGATTCGTTTATGGCCGGCCTTTCCGGCCTATCACAGGAAGTCCTCCTGTCAGGCGTCGGGCTCGGCGTCCTTTTCTTCCTTCTCCCCGCTTTTGATTGCGTCGAGAATTCTTTCGATCTTGGCGCCCTTTTCGATCGACTCGTCAAAGACGAAGGTCAGCTCAGGCGTCTGCCGCAGGTTCAGTATGCGGGCCAGCTGACTGCGGATATAGCCGGAAGCGTTGCGAAGGCCCTTGGCGACCTCTTTTTTGTCGCCCGGACCGAAGAAGGAATAAAACACCCGCGCGGTCGAAAGGTCGGGCGCGCAGGAGACGCCCGTCACGGTCAAAACATTTTCCCGAACGCTCTTTTCTTTCACATTGCGCAGAATCTCCGCCAGAACCTTGGTCATTTCTTCGTTGATCCGGTTTTGTCTGTATGCTCCCATAGGACTGCTCTTTCCCCCGTATACGGGATTAATTTCCGATTTTCCGTTACGGTTATCATAGCATATTATCCCGAAAAAGTCAATTGTTAAACCTACTTCGGTGATTTCCTTTCCCCGCCTCCTTCGCTTTCCCGGCCGGGGAACGCCTTTCCGCAAGTCATGCACCGGCTTCACGGAGGCCATACTCCGGACCGTGCGCCTGCCATACTCAGACCTCCCCTATTCAGGGGCCTCGCAACCGCCCATACCCAGACCGCGCAGGCCGCGCACCGTCCGTGTACGGGCCTTGCACAGGCCGTTTTCTGTCGAAAGAATCGTCCTCTCTTTTTCCGCATAAGAGATTGACACCCCCAAAAAGATATTGTATAATAAAACCGTCCGGCGCGGAAAGAATCCGCGTCTTCGCTTGTTGTAACAGGAAAGGAGTTCAGCCTTGTTAAAGATCATACATACCGCCGACATTCATCTGGACAGTCCCTTCCGTATGGAGAATCTGCAAAAGGCCCAGGCGCGGAAAAACGAGCTGCGCGCCGCCTTCTCCTCCCTGATGCTCTGGGCCAGGTCCGAGCAGGCCGATATCATGCTCATTGCGGGAGATCTCTTTGATTCTCCGCATCCCACCCCCGACGCGGTCGAATTTGTCCTCGATCACTTTCGGAAAAATCCCGCCTGCCGTTTCGTCATTTCCCCGGGCAATCACGATTTTTGCGCAGCAGACAGCGTTTACGAAAAATATGACTTTCCGGAAAACGTCACGGTCTTCAAAACCTCCTCTCTCACCGCGGTGCATTTTGAGAACATTGCCGGCTACCGAGTCAATCTTTATGGGTATGCCTTCACCTCGCCGATCCTCGACCACAATCCCTTCGCCTCTTTTTCGCTTCCCAAAAGCGACGAGATCAACCTTCTCACCGGTCACGGCACTCTCACATCCGAAGGCGGCCGGGACTGCCCGATCAAGCCGGAGGAGATCCGCGCCTCCGGCTTCGACTATGTGGCCCTCGGGCATATTCACAATACGCCCGGAATCCAAAAAATCGGCGACACCTATTACGGCTATGCGGGAAGTCTCGAACCGCGCGCCTTCAACGACCGGGGAGAACGGGGCGCCTTTCTCTCCGAGATCGAAAAAAAGGAGGGCGTTCTCAGCTGCCGCACCTCCTTCTATCGGCTCTGCAAACGAATTTACGCGGTGGAAAGCCTGAACCTCACCGGCCTTTCCGGCGAGGCGATCCTTGATGCGCTCTCCTCGCTTCTTCGGAAAAAGGGATACGGGTCCGACACCCTTCTGCGCCTTGAGCTCGAAGGGGCGCTTGCGCCCGACACCGAGCTTCCGGTCGGAAAGATCGAAGCGCTGACAGACTCGCTCTTTTACTGTGAAATAAAAGATCACACCACCCCCGGTTATGATCTTCAGCGCCTCCGGAAAGACCCGACCATGAAAGGAGAGCTGGTCCGCACGCTCGCGCCCCTTCTCGAATCGGAAAAAGAAGAGGACCGTCTTTTGGCTCTGCGCGCGCTGAAATACGGGCTGTCGGCTTTATCCGGAAACGATGTCGCCGATTTCTGAAAAGATCCGAGCCGTATTCCGTCCGTTTTTCGGGCCCTGTGCCTTCGAACCCGTGCCTTCGGGAGCGGCCGCTCCCGCATCCCGACGGCCTGAGGCTTTCCGCGTTTTCATGCAAAAACGGCGCCCGTGCGCCCGAAAAAGCAGCTCCATCCACAAAAAACCAAAGAAATCGCCTTTTTTTGAAAAATGAAATATTCCTTTCTTTTGTTCGACGCCGACAATACCCTCTTCGATTTCACACAGGGCGCGCGCGTTGCGTTCGAAAGGGCGCTGAACGCCTTCGGAATCGCCTGCGAAGAGGGCGACTACGCGCTCTATTCCTCGATCAACGATTCGCTTTGGAAACGCTACGAACGAGGAGAGATCGAAAAGTCCCGGATCTACTCCGACCGTTTTGTTCTCTATTCCGAAAAGGTGCGAAAGCCTCTGCCCGCCGAGGCCGTCAATGCCGTTTATAAAAAGGCGCTGGGAGAACAGGCGATTTTAATTGAGGGAGCCGAGACCCTTCTGACCGATCTCAAAGCGGCGGGCTATCTACTCTATCTCATCACCAACGGCGATGCGGCGGTGCAGACCTCCCGGATTACACGCAGTCCGCTGAAATATCTCTTCGACGGTATTTTCATTTCCGAAGAGATCGGTCACGCCAAGCCATCCCCGCTCTTTTTTGACGCGGTGGCCGAATCGATTCCGGGTTTTGACAAACGCCGCGCCCTCGTCATCGGCGACTCCGAGACAAGCGACATCCGGGGCGCCAACAATGCCGGAATCGACTGCTGTCATGTCGCCTTTGACCAAAAGCCTCTCTCGGAGGCGGTCCACGCCGAATACGAGGTCGCCTCTCTGAATGACCTCCGTCCGATCCTTTTGCCCATACACAACGACTCAGGGGGACTAAAACCTTGTACATTGAAAAAATAGCCATCGAGAGCTTCGGCTCCCTCTCAAACCTCACCTTGGATTTGAAGCGCGGCGTCAACATCGTCAGCGGAAAGAACGAAAGCGGAAAAAGCACGCTGGCCGCTTTCATCAAATTTATCTTTTACGGCCTCTGCGGCAAGATGCCCGACCAGAATATGACCGAAAAGACCCGCTAT
This sequence comes from uncultured Clostridia bacterium, assembly GCA_944389045.1. GTDB lineage: Bacteria > Bacillota > Clostridia > Oscillospirales > CAG-272 > RGIG1993. Next base: position 6,351 of record CALXKW010000123.1, read on the forward strand.
ACCAACTGGAATACCGGGATTTCGGGCGGAAGTCTGACCGTATGCCAAAACGGGAAGCGCTACCGCATCGAGCGCCGCCTTCTGCCCGCCGCCAAAGCCAGCGGCAAGGAAACCGTCCGGATCCTGGATCTCGAAAGCGGTGCCGAATGCCACAAGGGTGCGTGTCCCGGAGAAGTCTTTTTCGGCGTGAGCGAGGAGATCTTCTCCCAGACCGCCTTTTCGGCTCAAGGGAGCGGAAGTCTGGTGGACGCGGCTAAGATGAACAGCGCCATCGACAACATTCTCTTTGCAGGCGACGAGTCGGTCAGCGTCAAAAACGCGCTGAAAAAGCTGGACGACGCCCGCGTCTTTCTCCTGCACAAGAACCGCAAGGGCGGCAAAATATACGAACTCGACTGCGAGATCGAGGAACTGGAAAAACGCATCCGCTCCGCCGAAGAAAACGAGACGATTCTTGAAGAAAAGAGCCGCGCGCTGGCCGAAAGCCGCGCGCTGGCGGCCGAGAACGGCCGCCTTCTCCGCGAAACCGAAGACCGTCTGACCCGTTTCGCGGCGCTGACCATT
>CALXKW010000124.1 GCA_944389045.1 uncultured Clostridia bacterium
GATGACGGTGAAGAGGAGGGTTTTATCGGTCTTTACCGGCGGCGTTTTGTGGGGGATCAGCTGAACGACCGCCGAGTCGACCTTGGGCCGCGGCAGAAAACAGCCGGCGGGCACGTCGAAGAGCTTGCGGACGGCGGCGTAGTAGCATACCGCTGCGGTGAGAGCGCCGTAGGCTTCGCTTCCTGCCGGCGCGGTAAGGCGGGCGGCAACCTCCTTCTGGATCATGACGGTGATGCGGCAGAAGGGAACTTTCGACTCCAGAAGCTTCATCAGGACCGGCGAGGTGATATAGTAGGGCAGATTGGCGCAGACCGCGATCTCAAAGGTCTCCTCCCCTTCGGCAATGGCGGTCGCGCCGGCGGGAAAGGGGTTTTCCGGGGATGCGGGGGATGCGCCGAAAAACTTTTCGGCAACAAGCGCCGAAAGATCGGTTTTCAGAATGTCTCCCTCTACGACTTCGACGTTCGAAAAGTCGGCGAGCGTCTTTTCAAGAATGGGAAGAAGGCGGCGGTCGATCTCGACCGCCACCACCTTTTCGGCCCTCGCGCAGAGCTCGCGGGTCAGCGTGCCGATGCCCGGCCCTATTTCTAAAATTCCTCTCGCCGCGCCGGCCTCGGCGATGCGAATCGGAATCGCCTCGCGGATGAGAAAATTCTGGCCGAAACGCTTCTGAAAAGCGTTTTCACCCATCAGTTCTTTTACAGTGCCGATATCGGTCAGCTTCATGCGGTTCTCCGATCTTTTTTATTTCAGCATAATTATAGCATGTTTTTCCCGGTTTGACAAGCCTTCGCTTCGGAAAGGCCCGATCGGGTCAGGGAAAAAGCGCATTGGAAAAAAGCGCATTGGAAAAAAGCGCATTGGAAAAAAGCGCATCGGGAAAAGGGCATCGCGGGAAATGGCACCGGGAAAAGGACGGACGCATCCGGAGCGCACCCGGAATCAGGGGCAAAACGGTCGTTTTCGGACGGGCGTTCGGGCATGCGTTCTTATAAATTCCGGAAGACCTCTTGCGCGTGCGGCAAACGCCGGCAGAAAAGCGGCAGGAGAACCGGCAGGGATGTCTTCAAGATAGCGGCAGGGATGTCCGCAAAAAACAGCAAACGTCTACCCCGGCCCTCTCCGGCCGGGGTAGACGTTTGCGGAATGCATGATTCAGCTTTTTTCAAAAGATTGGAGAAGTATGTCCCGGGAAAGGGCTTCTTTTTCGCTCCAAAGCTTTGCAACAGAGCGCTGATATCCGAGAGCTACTACCCGCCCGTGCGTTCGGATCCTTGGGCGGAGCGCTCTACAGCTTTTCGAGGAGGGCGCGGAAGGAGGTTACGGCAAAATCGAATGCCTCGCGGCTGTTCGCAAAGCGCCGGTTTCCGATCAGTCTTTCGGCGTCCTCCTCCGAAAGGGAGGAAAGACCGGTGAAGGCGTGGAGGTGGGGCTCCAGCGTGGCGACGCCGCCTCCCCTTGCGGCAAAGTCCCGCAGAATGGGAAGCAGGCCGCCCACTCCGAGACCGGCGGGAACGACGGTTCCGTCGGCCAGCGCGTCCTTGATATGCAGATAGGCGACCCGGTCGGCCAGCGTCTCCCAGGCCTTTTGGGGATCGGCGCCGGACTGGATGAAATTGGCGGGGTCGAAGACCGCGGAGAGGGAGGGAAGGGCGTCGAGCAGAAGACGGCAGCGCGCGGGGCTGTCGCCATAGATGCCCTTTTCGTTCTCGTGGCAGAGAAGGATCCCCGCGCCCCGGGCCGTCTCGGCAAAGTCCGAAAGCCGCCCGATCACGGCCTTCCGCGCGTCTTCACCGAGCGCGTCGGCGCCGTAGAAGCTGAAGAGGCGGATGCAGCGCGCCCCGGCGGCACGGGCCACCTCCAGCGTGTTTTCAAAGCGCTTTTTCTCTTTTTCGGCGGGGTCGGTCAGCTTCACCTTTCCGATCGGAGAGCCGATCGAAAAGACGGTGATGCCGTGGCTCGAAAGGGTTCGGGCGATTTCTTCGGCCTCCTTCGGGGTATGATCGCTGATGTTTCTGCCGTCGATCCCCCGCAGCTCGATCAAGGAAATCCGGTTGGCCGAAAGCGCTTCGATCTGTTCGGCAAGCGTCGCCCCCGCCTCATCGGCAAAGGCGCAGAGCTCGATTCTGTCCCGGAGAGGCGCTGAGGGGTTTTTTATCGTATTTTCGGAAGAATTTTTACAGTCTTTCGCCGGCATATCGTCACATCCTTTACCAGTTGACCGACCAGCGGGGCAGCAGATTTTCCCCTGCCTCGGCGGAGGCCGACGCCTTCTTTTCCCCTTCCCCACGACGCTTTTCCGCCAAAAGAGCATTGAAGGCCGCCTCGTCGAGGGGCAGGTTCACCCAGGCATCGGTCCAGGAGGACAGATAGGCGGCGTCGGTTAAGGTCACCTGGAAAAGGCCCTCGCGGCCGTCGGCCAGAAGAGGCTCCTTATACAGGACGGCCCGCGTGAAGTTCTGTAAAATGCCGCAGTGCGCGGTTTCGGGGCGGTCGGGGAGAATTTCGGTGTAGTCGCAGGGAATCTGGGGCATGCCCTCGGGCGAGCCGAAGCGCACCTCTTTTTCGGGAGTCTTCAGCTTCCAGAGCTTCAGCTTTCCCTCTTCGATGACCAGCTTTCCGCCCTCGCCGGAGATTTCGAGGCGGTTGCTCCCCGGAAATTCGCCGGTGGTGGTGATGAACTGCATCGTCGCGCCGTTCTCGTATTCGCCGTAAATGGCGGCAAAATCCTCCACGGTGATGTTGTGGTAATGGCCCTCCTGACAGAAAGCGCGGATGCGTTGAGGCATTCCGAAGATCCACTGGGCGATGTCGAGGTTATGGGGAGACTGATTGGTCAGAACGCCGCCTCCCTCTCCGTCCCAGGTGGCGCGCCAGGAGCCGGAATCGTAATAGCTCTGCGTGCGGTACCAGTTGGTGATGATCCAGGTCATCCGCTTGCGCTCGCCGAGTTCCCCGCTTCGGACAATTTCCCGCGCTCTGGCAAAGAGAGGGTTGGTGCGCTGGTTGAACATGATGCCGAAGACCCGGCCGCTTCGGTCGGCCGCCGCAATCATCTCTTTCACATCGGTGACCCGGACGCCGGCGGGCTTTTCGATCAGTACATGCAGTCCTTTTTCGAAGGCGGCGATCGCCACGGTGTGGTGCAGATAATGCGGAACGGCTACGATCACGGCGTCGGCCGCACCGCTTTCCAGCAGCGCCTCATAGGAGGCGAATATCCGGACGTTCGGATATTTTTCTTCCGCCCTCTTTTGTTTTTTCGGATCGTTGTCGCAAAGGGCAGTCAAAACAGCCCCTTCGATTTTGTTTCGGAACAGATTTTCCGCATGCATACTGCCGATGTTTCCGAAGCCGATGACGCCGAAACGAACTTCATCCATGTCAGAACCTCCGTATTTTCCCTTTATAAAGGGTATTTCGTTCCTTCTTTCTCCATTATACAGATTTTTTTTTCAATGTAAAGTTCTTTATTCCAAAAAATAATTGCAAATCTTCTTTTTTTATGTTATACTGTAGCCGAAAAGGATTCCGAAAAATAACCGGATGGGAGTTTGTCTGACAGTATATAAGGGAGAAAACTATGGTATTGCACAGCTATGACGGACAGGGTTTTCAGATGGCGCATATGCTCGACGAGTCGCCCGATCCCTTCTCCTTTGAGACACATGCTCACGACGTATGCGAAATCTATTATTTTATGGCGGGCCGCGGCTACTATACCGTGGAAGGAGCCAATTATCCGCTTGAGCCCGGTACGCTGCTTCTGATGCGGGAGGGGGAGCTTCATGCCCTCCACATCGATCCCGCCTGCCGCTATGAGCGGGTCACGATCAATTTTGCCTATGGGACAATCGATCCCGCCGGGAACTGGAGGGATCTTCGCGCGCTCTTCTATGACCGCGCACTGGGAAAAAGCAACATGACCCGTTTTCGTGAGAACGCCGCCTATATGCGTTCTCTGTTTGACCGCCTCTGTCAGGCAACCGCGCTTGGGGATACCGCCGGAGGCGTGGAGGTGAGGATCTATGTCGCCGCCATCCTGGCGGAGGTGATCGGTACCCGCCGCCGCGATCCCCATGCCGCCGATATTCCCGACAACGTCGATTACTCGCTGAAGACCCACGACGCCACCAAGGCGGAGGCCAAGATCGTTCTCGAAATCATCGGCTATGTCAACGCCCATCTCTTTGAGATCGAAAATCTGGCCGAGATCGAGGCCCGCTTCTTCTTCAGCCGTTCCTATATCAACCGCATCTTCAAGGCGGCCACCGGCTCCTCGCTCTGGAATTATGTGCTTTTAAAACGCCTGCTTGCGGCGCAGGCGCTGCTCAAATCCGGAACGCCCGCCGCCGTCGCCGCTTCGCGCTGCGGCTTTAACGACTATTCTTCCTTCTACAAGCAGTACCGCAACAAGCTGGGCATCGCTCCCACCTGCGAGAAGAGCAGTTTTTTTGTCAAATGACGACGCGCGGATATCGGCCGGATAAAAAGGGCCGAGAAATCTTTCGGGGGTTGGGGGACCGCGGGCGGGATCCTTCTTTTTCCGAAACGGCCGCGGGCGGGGAGCTCTTTGGCCAAAAGGTTTTCTGCCGGAGGACGGAGCGGGGAAAGAAGCGTTCTCTGGCCCTGCCGGGCGGCGGTCTGCTGTGGTATGAATTCACGCCAGGGGCGGTGAAAAACATCAACCTGCGGGTTAAGGACGGCGCGGTTTTCGTCTCAGCCCCGCGCCGGGCGGCCATGCGGGATGTGGAAGCGTTTCTTCGCAGCAAAGAGGGGTTTATCCTTGCCGCGCTCGAAAGGCAGCGCCGCCGTCCGCCGCGGCTGTTCGCGCCTCCTCTGGCCGAGAACGGGGATACGGTCTTTCTTTTCGGCGAGCCTTTTCGGCTGATCCTGCGGCCGGGCAGGCCGGGCTTTTCTTTCGGGGAGCCTGTCTCTTTTCAAAGGGAGGGTGCGCGGCCGGAAGGAAGCTCGGACGAAAGGGGGGCGGATGAAAAGGCTCCGAACCAAAATGCTTCGAAAGCCCCGGCGTACAAAGACCTGGCTCCGAAGGCTTTGCAGGCGGAGAACTTTCGGGAAAAAATGCGGCGGAACGGCTTCCGTGAGGAAAAAGCGTCGATGGCTGATGCCGGGAGCACCGCTTCTCCGGGACCGGAACCCGAGGGGTGTCTTTTTCTTTCTTATCGCGATGAAACCGAAAGAAAAAAGGCGATTTCCCTTCTGATCGGGGACCTTTCGACCGAATTTGACCGGATGTTTGCCGAGGTTTTCGCCTCTTTTGCCGCCTTCTGCCAAAGTCCCGCCGCCGCGCCCATTCTGAAAGGCACGGCCTTTGTTATGGCAGGCGGAAGGCCGCCCGCCTACTCCTTCCGCGCCATGACCTCGCGTTGGGGAAGCTGCAGTCCCGCGCGGTACCGGATCGTTTTTGCTCACATGCTCTTTGAAAAAGAGCCTGCGGCGGTAAAGGGCGTGATCGCTCACGAATTGACGCATCTTTTGATCGCCGATCATTCGGCGCGTTTTCACGCCTGTCTCGATCTTTTCTGGCCCGACAACCGGCATGCGGCAAGGCTGCTTTGAAAGCCGTCCGGCGCTTCGTGGCTTTGATTTCGGCCGGTTCTCTTGCCTGAAACCGGCGTTTCGGGGCGTGCCCATGACCGAGGAGGAGACCGGAGAGCGCCCGAAGGAGGGCTTTCTTTCGCCTCTCTCTCTCTGCTCCGAACGAAAGGGCCCGGCGGAAACCGGCAGAAATTTTTTATAAAGTTACAGGCGAAAATATTGAGAGACCCGCAAAAAATTCCGTGAACCACGATTTGAGAAAGCGGAAAAGAATCATTACATAAGACGGAGGCGTAAGACCATGTCCGATTTTGACGAATCCTTTCTCCGGAGGCGCTTTTGCGACCTGTCCGGACAGGCGGAGAGCGGCGGATACTATACCTATTCGGATTTCCTCTCCCCGGCCGAGCAGGCCCTTTTGCTGCAAATGAAGCGCGAGGGCCTTGTGGCGTCCGTCTCTCTGTCGGGCGGCTTTGCGTCCGCCGAGAGAAAGCTGGCCGCCTTCGGTTCGGAAGAGGAGTTCGGGTATCCGCCTGTTTTTCCCGCCGTATGGATCGGCATTGCGCCGAAGGACAGGAAATTCGCCGAGCCGCTTACGCACCGGGATTTTCTCGGTTCTCTGATCGGACTGGGGATCGGGCGGGAAGTGCTGGGGGATATCCTTCTTCACGACGGAGAGGGCCATCTCTTCGCCGGGGAGAAAATCGCGCCCTATATTGTCGGAAATCTTGAGAAGGTGCGGCGCACCGCCGTGATCTGCCGCATCGAGGACGCTCCCCCCGCGGTCGTGACGCTTCCGCCCGACGCGGAGGAACGGGTGGCGGCCGGTGAGCGGCTGGACGCGCTGGTGGCGGCAGTCTTCTCGCTCTCCCGCAGCGAGAGCGCCCGCCTGATCGAGCGGGGGCTTGTGGCGCTCGACGGCCGCCCGGCCGAAAAGCTCTCGGCCTCGCCGAATCCCGGAACCATGGTGTCGGTTCGGGGCTTCGGCCGTTTTCTCTACGAAGGGATTGTCGGAGATACCCGAAAGGGAAGGCTGCGGGTGCGTGTCCGGATCTATCGGTAAAGAAGGCCGGACTTTCCGTCTTTTCGTTTTTCGTCTTTTGCCTTCGCCTTTATCTTCGCTTCCTCTTTTTGCCTGCGCTTGTGCCGCCCTTGGCCGTTCCGAAGGCCCGGGCGGTGCGGCGTCCGGTTTTTCCGTTTCCATGAAAAAGGCTCTTCGCCTTGCGGCGAAGAGCCTTTTGTTTTTTTCGGATTTCAAGCCGG
>CALXKW010000125.1 GCA_944389045.1 uncultured Clostridia bacterium
GGGCCGTGGCGCGGGCGGGAGTTTGCGAAAAGGGACGGCGGCAAAGCGGAGAGAACCAAGGACGGTGCGGCAAGACGCGGGGATTTCGGCAAAGGCGAAGACGGGGAAGGGGGCCGGGAAGGGGACAGGAGAGCCCTGCTTAAAAATCATTTCCCGAAAATATCGCGCGATTCTCCAGAATGCGCGGGAATCCTTTTTTATCCTCTTTTCTGCGACCGAAAATAACCCTTTCTGTAAAGAAAAAAACCGGGCTTTCCCCGCGTCTCTTTTTTCCGTGCGGCGGAATCCGACCGCTTTCGCTTTCCAAATTCTGTAAAATAGAATCACCGATACCCTATAAAAGAAAGGACAACCCATCATGGAGGATAAAAAAACGATTTTGGACAGGGGAGTTGGAGGCATGCGCCGCCTCAGCGCCCGGTTTTCTTACTACGGCCGTCTGGCCGTAGGCAAAAACATAAACGGCGAAGCGGAGCGTCTGGCCTCCCGCAAGCTACGGCGAAGACTGGTGCTGGCCTCCCTGTGGTTCACCCTCTCCCTCTTATTTACCATCGCCCCCCTGCCCTTCGGCGCACGGCCGGTGGGAATTTCGCTCTTCGCCGCACTGGCGGGCACCGACGCGCTCTTCTCCCTGCCGGGACTTCTGATCGGCGGCCTTTTCACCGACCACATCGCGATCTATCTTCTGATCCCGCTGCTTGGCCTTATTCTCCGTCTGCTCATCAAGCGCGCCACGGTCGGACGGAGTTATTTTGACGAAACGCCCGCCGTCCGTATGGCCATCGCCGCGGCGCTCTCCTTTCTTTCGGGCTTTTCGGTGGCGGCCATCGAAGGCTTCACAATGCCCGCCATCTACGCGCTTCTCATCGACGCGGCGGCCGCTCCGCTTCTCACCCGCATCTTTTTCGACGCCTCCGCGAACAAAAAAGCCGGACTGCTGCGCGAGCCGGGCCGCTGCATCCTCCTCTTTTTCATGATCTATGCCTTAGATACCCACGGCATTTTCGGCTTTTCCTTCGGTCTGATCGCGGGTTTCTTCATCACGCTGGCCGTCGCCATCACCAACGGGGCGCTGCGGGGCACGCTGATCGGTCTTGTCGCCGGCCTCGCCTGCGGCATTCCTTACGCCCCGATCTTCGCGGTGGCCGGGCTCTGCACCGGCCTTTGTTCGAATATCAGTCTCACCTACTCGGTTCTCGCCTCCTTCGCCCTTTCCTCGGTCATGAACCTCTATCTCAACGGGGCGGCCAGTTCGCTTGTCTTCATCGGCGATCTCTTCTTCGCCGTTCTGATCTTTCTTCCGCTGGCCAAGGCGGGTATGATTCCCCAGGTCACCGTCTTCGCCGACGAACCCGCGGAGCTTCCCGGCATGAAATACGTCAGCGACGTGCGCCAGAAATTCCGGAAGAACCGATTGGAGGCCCTGTCGGGCGCCTTCGACGAGCTGTCCGACGTCTTCCTTGAGCTGTCGGAAAAGAGCCGGCGCCCCGGCAGCTACGAGCTGCACGAGGCGAGCGACGAGGTTCTCTCCCGCTACTGCAAGAAATGCGCGCTGAACAACATCTGCTGGCAGCGGGACTACAGCGAGACCAGCGAGGCCATGGACAAGCTGGTGCGCAAGCTGCAAAGCGGAGAGACCGCGTTGGCGGACGATCTGCCCGACAGCTTCGGCAAGCGCTGCCGGCATATCGAAAAGATCATCCGCGAGATCAACAACGCTGCGGCCGATCTGGTGGAAAAGGCGGTGCGGCGGGACAAGACCGAGCTCTTCGCCCTCGACTACGAGGCGATGGCCGAGCTGCTCAACGAAACCGCGGCCGAGGGGGAAGACGAATTCGAGGCCGACAAGCCGCTCTGCCGCAAGGCCTCCGAAGCCCTGCGCGGCCTCGGCATGGTCGCCCTCGGATACTCGGCCTGGGGCCTGCGCAAAAAAACCATTCTGGCCTCGGGCGTGGAGATCTCCTCCCTGTCGGTCAGCGGCGGCGAGATCCGGGAAGCGCTCGAAAAAGAGACCGGACTGACCCTTTCGGAGCCCCGCTTTGATTTTAACGGCGATTTTGTCACCATGTGCGTCGAGTCGCTCCCCTCGATCTCCTCCGAGGTGGCCTCGGCGGTCCGTGCCAAGGGCGACGAGAAGATCAGCGGCGACTCGCTGACCATCTTCGACGGCCCCTGCGGAAACCGCTTCTTTCTGATCTGCGACGGGATGGGAAGCGGGCGAACCGCTGCCATCACCGCCCGCATTTCGACCGTTTTCCTCGAAAAAATGCTGGCGGCGGGCAACCGAAAGAGCGTGGTTCTGAAAATGCTCTCCAATTTCCTGCGCTCGAAAAGCGAGGAATGCCACTCGACCGCCGACCTTCTCGAGCTTGACCTTCTCTCCTCCCGGGCGATCTTCACCAAATGCGGCGCCGCCTCCTCCTTTGTACTGCACAACGGCAACCTGTTCCGCATCGACAGCCGCTCGGTCCCGGTGGGCATCACCCGGGAGATCACAGCCGAGGACATGGAAACCCCGGTCTGGCCCGGCGATCTGATTCTTCTGATGAGCGACGGGCTTGCCCCCACCGGAGACGAGATCTTCCGCCTTACCGAGGCGCTTGCCGGCACCGAGACGATGTCGGTCCGGGAGATCGCTGACAAGCTCCTCGACGAGCTTTCCCCAGGCGACGACGACCGGAGCCTCATCGTCGTGCGCGTCACCGCCGCCTAAGCCCCTGCCAAAAAATCATGCCCATGCGGAGTGCGCGCACGGGCACAGGAAGGGGGAGCCGACGGAAAAGCCGACCTCCAGTTCCCCCCAAAAATTTCCCCGAAAGCAAGCCCCGGACACCGGTCAATGCCGGTGTCCGGGGCTTTTTCGTATTTTTCGGTTCGGGCCTTCGATCTTCGTACCCACTACCGATCGAAGCTTACGAAACCTTCTTTTTCCGAATCAGAACGATGGCGACAACGCCCGCCGCGATCACAACCGCAGCTCCCGCTCCGATCGCGATCCACGCACCCACCGAAAGTCCGTCGCCCGAATCGCCGGGCGCGCTCGGATCGTCGGTTCCGGGCGTTTCGGGCTCCGGAGCACGATTCTCGGAGAGCGTGGTTTTGGCCGCATCAAGCGCCGCAACCGCCTCGTCAAGCTCCTCCTGCAATGCGCCTTCGTCGTCAAACAGCCTTTTTGCCAGCGCAAGCGCCTGATCGAAGGTCTTCTGCGCGCTCTCGGCGGCGCCGGTGTAGAGCTCGTCGGAGAGAAGCGCCTCGGCCTCGGAGACCGCGTCGGCAAGCGCCGCCGTGTCGAGCGCCTCGACCTCGGGCAGACAGTAGACCTCAAATTCCGAAATCTGCATCCGATAGCTGTTGCTGTCGCTCGGCTTCGGCCGCAGGGACTCGGCATAGAGTCTCACATACCGGGCCTCGGTCTCTTCAAAATCGAAGACCAGCGGACCGTACTCGGGCAGAGGATATTCTTTTTCCTCTCTCACCGTCGTCCAGGTCTTGCCGTCGGTCGAAAGTTCGATGCGGAAGCTCTCCGGGAACCCGTAGCTCCACCATTTCTCCCCGTCGAAGGAGCTCGATGAGTAAAAGACCACCGTGTTCACGGCCGTTACGCTTCCGAGATCGACCGCAAGCCATTCCTCATGATTTACCGAAGGAGTCAGATTGCTGCAGAAGCCGGTATATTCGCCCTGCTGCTTGCCGGAGTTTTTCCGGTTTCCGTCGAAGGCCAGAGCAAGCCCCCAGCTCCACTCGGTGCTTTCGTTCGTGGAGGACGCGCTCCCCTTCCCGCCGAGCGCCAGATTCACATAACTGCCCTCAGCCAGCGCGGTCTCGGCCGCAGTAAGCTCCTTCAGCGCCTCGTCCAGCGCCTCGTCGGTGGCAGCGGAATCGGAAAGAAGTTTTTCCGCATTGTTCAGTACCTTCCGATAGGCCCTCCAGGCCTCGATGGTGTAGAATTTTTTCAGGTTCATCTTCCGGCTGGCGGCAACGGCGGCCCGCAGAGCGTTGCGGCTTTCGCTGCCCACCATGGCAAGAAGAAAGCTTTCGAGTTCCTCGGCGGCCTTGTTTACCTCGGCCTGCGTCGCGTCCTCGTCCTCATATACCGCTTTGGCCGCGTCGATAGCGCGCCGGAGCGCTTCGGCCGATGCGGCATAGGCGGAATCCTCGAGATAGGCCGACGCCTTGTCGATGGCAAGACCGAGCGTGATGCGGTAGACCGAGCTGCCTTCGGCGTCGGGCTCCACCAAGAAGGTGTAGCTTCCCGAACCGACCGTCACCGCCACCTTGCCGTCGGTAAGGCCGACAGCGCGCACGCCGTCGATCGAGGTCGAGAGCGAAGCGCCGTCAAGGGTGACGCGGCCCATATCTTTCGTAGGGAGCAGGATTTCGGCCGTCGAACCGAAGGGCACCGTGACAACAAGACGGATTTTGTTGTCGTCCAGGCGCTCCCAGGAGGAAGCCAGCCGGCCGCGGACGGTCTTGACCGCAGCGTTTACCTCGGTAAGATCCCCGATATAGGAGGGATCGATCCGGAAGGTCTCATAGCCGTTCTTCACTTCCTTGATCCCCGCAAGATGCGTGAAATACCACTCCTCGTAGGTGCCGAGGAAGTAATGGTCGAAGGAGCGGGTGGTCGATTCCCACATCTCCCAGGTAGACTTGGAGTCGGACTCCAGCCAGAAGCCCCAGGAGGGATATGTGGTCTGGGTGGCAATGCGGTAAGCCACCTCATCGTATCCGTAATCGCAGAGGATCGGTAAGATGTAGCGGGTCCCCACGCAGCCGGTATCAAGATGATAATCCTTGTCGGCGATATCTTTTACGAGATTTTCAAGGACGCTCTCCACATTGGCCTCGGGAACCAAGCCGAAAGCCAGGGGGACCAGATTTGAAGTCTGACGGTACTTGGTGCGGGTTCCGATCTGCGTCCAGGTTTTGGTCTCGTAGATACCCTTTTCGGCGTTGTAGAACTTTTTGTTGAACGCCGCGTAGATCTTTTCCATGGCGTCCTCGTAGGTCACGGCATCATCGGTCTTTCCGAGCCTTCTTGCCAACGACGCCATATACTCGAGGGCTCCGTAGACAAAGGCGGTGCCCACGATCCCCGACCCCTCGGAGATGTTTTCGTTGTATTGGACATTGGGATTGGTGCCGCCGATGGGGGAGACCCAGTCGGCCAGCTGACCGTCGGTCCAGACCCAGCCGTTAAGACGGATTTCCGAAATGTCGCGCAGCGCCATGACCCGCATGGCCTCATACTGTTCCTCGGTATAGGAGGCAGTGCCGAAATAATCCTCGAGATCCCGCACGCCGTAGATAAAGATCGTGTTCCAGACCACGGGATTGTGGACGTTCCAGTCGGCGGTGGGGACCATGGGAGGGACAAAACCGTATTTGTCCTGACAGTCCTCCATCACCTCGATGAAGCCGGGCAGCGTGGCCGCCATGTCGAAGTTGAACATCATCGAGGTGAGCGCCACGTTGGCGTCGCCCAGCCAGCCGGTCTTCTCAAGCATGGGGTCGCAGTGCTCGCCCTGGAAGTTGTCGGCCAGAGCCACCTGCATGCTTTTGTGCAGGCGGTTGAACATCTCGTTGGAGGTGGAAAATTCCGAAATGATCTCGACGTCGTTCGAAACGCGGTAGATCACCACGTCGTCGGCAGTAAGCTCGCCGTCGTAACCGTCGATCTGAATGTATTCAAAGCCCTTGTAGCTGAACTTCGGCTCGTAGGACTCGTTTGCACGTCCGGCCGAATAATAGATGTCCTGCTGGAAATAAGCGTGCGGGTACCAGCTTGCCAGTTCGCCGTCGCTTCCGCCGTACTTCAATACGCTGCCGTCCTCGTTCAGCTTCTGCCCGTAGGTCAGGGTGATTTTGTCCCCGGCCTTCTGATTTATGTTCTTGAGAAGCACCCAGCCCGCCGCCATCTCGGGACTTTCGACACGCCAGGAGCCGTCGCCCAGCTTGACAATCTCCTCGGGGGAGAAGGTCGCTACCCGCCGGATCGGCGCCTTCATCTGCGCCTCAAGCTCTCCCAAAGGCTCTGCCATGACCGCCGCATTCACCCAGGCGCTGTCGTCATAGCCGGCCGTGTTGAAGCCGGGTAATTCCTTGCGGGCGTCGTAGACGTCGCCGTAATACATGCTGTTGGCGGTAATCGGCCCGTCCTGCGTCGCCTTCCAGCTCGTGTCGGAGACGACGGTATCGGATGTGCCGTCGGTATAATAGATGTCGAGACGGAGCATCAGCTTCGGATCGTCCCTCCAGTTGGCAGTAGGCCAGTTCCAAACGCCGCCGATCTCGTTGTAATGGGCGTTTCCAAGCTCAACGCCGAGGGCGTTCTCCCCCTTGACCAAAAGCGAGGTGAGATCGAAGGTACGGTAATAAACCGCCTCGTCGTACTGCGTGATATAGGGATTCAGAACGCTGTCGTCAACCGGTTTTCCGTTCACCGTCAGATCGAAAAATCCGAGTCCGCAGAGCGAAACAAGCGCCGTTTGAACCGTCTTGCCGACGGTGAATTCCTTACGCAGAACCGTGGCCGCACGCGAACCACCGCCCCGCAGCGTGACCGAGGTTCCCCAGGGAGACGCGCCGTAGCTCTGCGCCTGATCGGGCGCTTTCCAGGAGGAATCGTCAAAATCGGTCTTCTCCCAGCCGGAAGGAGCGGTTTTGCTCACCTTCCAGGTTTTGTCGGTCTTATAGGTGTCGCTCGTGCCGTCGGAATAGCTGACCTTAAGCTTCGCCACAAGGCCCGCATTGCCCACGCTGGCGTTG
>CALXKW010000126.1 GCA_944389045.1 uncultured Clostridia bacterium
CGGGGAACATCACCGAGATCCGGATCGGAGGGGTGCTGAAGTATAGGTACACCTATGACAACCTCGGACAGCTGACGCGGGAAGACAACGCGGAGGCGGGGAAGAGTTATGTCTATACCTACGACAACGGGGGAAACATCCTTTCGAAGAGAACCTACAGCTATACCACCGGGAATCTCGGAACGGTACAGAATATCTACAGCTATAGCTACGGAGATTCCGCGTGGGGAGATCAGCTGACCTCCTATCAGGGGAACAGCATCAGCTACGACGGGGTGGGAAATCCGCTGAATTACTACAACGGGTCGAGCTACGGCTTCACATGGGAGAACGGAAGGCAGCTTGCCAGTGCGGCAAAAGGCGGGAGTACGGTAAGTTATTCTTACGACGCCAACGGGAAAAGGATCGGCAAGGCAAACGGAAGCCTGATCACGACCTATGTGTGGGAGGGAGAGCTTCTGATCGCGGAGTACCGGGAAGGGTATGACGCGAAGATCTATCTGTACGACGGACAGGGGTCGCCGGTGGGCTTTCTGTATAAGGACAACGACGGGTATTACACGCAGGGGATCTACATGCCGTTCTATTACGAGAAGAACCTGCAGGGGGATATTGTCGGGCTGATCGATTACAACGGGAACCGGTTTGCCAGCTATACCTACGATGCGTGGGGAAATCTCTTGGGCATCGAGTACAGCGGAAGCGGCCTGTGGTCGCTGCACTATACGGTGGCCGAGCAGAATCCCTTCCGGTACCGGGGATACTACTACGACAGCGAGACCGGGTTCTATTACCTCGGGAGCCGTTATTACGATCCTGTCATCGGGCGGTTTTTTAACATTGACAGACAATTGAACGGTGGTCTTCTGGGGAATAACCTCTATGCTTACTGCGAGAACAATCCGGTGAATTTCATAGATCCGACAGGCAAGAGTGCAGCGGAACTGTTTGCAACATGGACATCTTCGGCATGGTGGCTTACGATTGTGGATGGTCCATTGCCAATTGGAGATATCCTATTTGTCGCTGGATGTGCTATAATTGGCATTGGAGTAGTTATAGGTATTGATAATAAGTCACCAGTTATAAAAAAGCCCAAAGCAGACAAACCGGAACCTCCGGATGTGGAATATCCTGGGGATGATCCAACTATACCCCCGGGAGAAGACTACGAATGGAGAGGAAAGCCACCTACAGGTGGTGATAAAGGCGCTTGGGTAAATAAAGTTACTGGGGAACAGTGGCACCCAGATTTACATCATCTTCCTCCTAAAGGTCCTCATTGGGATTATAAAGATGTATTTGGTGTTGTATGGAGTGTATTTAAAAGTGGAAAAATAATTATTTGGGGAAAATAACTAGTGGAGATGCTTATGAGTATAAAAAAGGATGATTGGCGTTTGTTTAATCAAGAAAAATATCTAAAAAATATTCCTTTGAAGAAAGTGAGATTTATTCAAAAAGATAATGATCATGATCACACACATTGTACATTTTGTTGGGATAAATTTAGTGAAAATAATGGAGATCTACACATGGGCTATTCAACTTTGGATGAAAGATATTGGATATGCGAGGTTTGTTATCAAGATTTTCGAGAGATGTTTCAATGGACCGTCATAAATCAATCTACCGATGAATCAGAAAAATAAAAAGCCATGTGAATAGTAGGGCATAAGTAGCGTCAGTAATTGTGTATAGAAAAAGATTTAATTGATGAAATGGGGGCATATTTCTATCACAATTGCATAAACAAAGTGATAAATATGAGAATATCAAAGTACATATTTACAAGCGGTCGTTCATCTATTGTCTGGTTATACAAAGTTGCCGATGATAATTATTTTATTGAAGTCACAGAAGGCTCTAAATTTGCTCCGGAGAGTGACTTTCAAAAAATTTATAGCGAAACAGTCAGTGAAAGAAAATTAAAAAATTGGATTGCTAAGTTAGAAAGCTCGAGGAGTTTTATTTGAAATAGAGAAAACCCATTAAGTGATTGGGGCGGGAGAAGGACTGGACAGATGCGATACAACTGAGAGCAGGAGACAGGTTGCAGCTTCTCAACGGCGAGTATGTCATCGTTGAGCAGGTACAGCATGAACTGCTGGAAAGCCCGGTAACCGTATACAACTTTAAGGTTGAGGACTTTCATACGTATTATGTTTCCGATAGTGCTATATTGGTGCATAATGCTTGCGGTCCCAAAAACAAAATAACATTTGAAACTCGAAAACAGGCATTTAACGAGGCAAAACGACAAATAGGTGTCCCGACAAGTACACAACCTACAATAATTGGTCCAAATATAACCAGGCAAGGGCAAATGTACTATTTTGAAAATGGAAGTTCCTGGTCGTATTCTTAATATTTCAATACAGATTGGTCTACACCTTCGGCTATAACCCATTCGGAAACCGTGAAAGCGTCAGCGCGGGAGAAAACAAGATTGCCCGCTATCTCTACGATGAGAATGGGATAGAAGCCCGCCGGCATACGGTGGCGGCAGCGACAGAGCGGCTCATGAAATTCAGTACCGACATCGTTTGTGTGCGGAGTACGCAGAATCGGTATTTTATCGCAGACCGTGTTTTGGAGCTGACGGAGCTGAAGCTGCTTGTGGACGCGGTGGATGCCGCGCGGTTTATCTCGGTGAAACGGAGCAGGGCGATCAGTCGGAAGCTGATCGCCCTGACAGGCGAGCATCGGGCGAAAGGGCTTCATCGGAACTTCTTTGTCGAAAAAAGACCGGGAAGCTGACAGATGTTAATCTGCCTGTTTTCATACTGGCTGTGTTCCATTCTAGGACCGCTGCCTTTTGCGAGCGGACCTTTCTGTGGCTTTTTTATGAGGCGGTACGCTCTTTTGGGGCTTTGGGATCAGCCTTTTATTTCTTGCGAAGAATGAGCGGTGTTCCGTAACGGTATTTCTTTCTCATGAGAAAGAGGAAAAAGAAGGAGGTCAGAAAGGCCATCAGCTCGGCCGCCACAATGGAGATCCAAATGCCGTCGATTTTCCAGATCAGAGGAAGGAGCAGAACCGCCGCCACCTGAAAGACCAGTGTGCGCAGAAAGGAGATCAGGGCGGAGATCAGCCCATCGTTGAGGGCTGTGAAAAAGGAGGAGGAGAAGATGGCAAAGCCGGCAAACAGAAAAGAAAAGGAGTAGAGGAAAAAACCTCGGCGGGTCAGCGCGAGCAGTTCTTCGTCGTAGCCGACAAACAAAAGGGAGAGCGGATGCGCCAGAAGTTCAGAAAGCGCAAGCATGCCGAGCGAAAAGACACCGATGATGAGAAGGCTTTTTTTTAAGAGACCCCGTAATTCCGAATCGTTTTTGGCGCCGAAGCAATATCCTATAATCGGGGCGGTTCCGATCGAGTAGCCGATAAAGGCGGCGCTGAAGATCATGCTCACATACATGAGAACGCCATAAGCGGCTACGCCGTTTTCCCCCGCGTAAAGGAGGAGCTGTGCGTTGTAAAGCATACTCACCAGCGACATGGAGATGTTGCTCATAAGTTCTGAGGAGCCGTTGGTGCAGGTCTTGAGAATGGCACGTCCGTCAAAGCCGGTCTTGCCCAGACGAAGAAGGCTTTTGTTGGGCAGGAGAAAATAGAAAAGCGGCACGATGCCGCCCACGGTTTGGCTGATGGCGGTGGCGGCGGCGGCGCCCGCCAGACCGAAGGGGAAGACGGCGACCAGCAGCGCATCGAGCAGGATGTTGGTGACGCCGGCAGCCACGGTTACAACAAGCCCCAGATGCGGTTTTTCCGCTGTGATGAAAAAGCTTTGAAATTCATACTGAAGAAGATAGGCAGGCAGGGCGAAAAGGATGATGCGGCCGTAGGTGACGCAGTTTTCAAGCATTTCTCCCTCGGCCCCCAGGGCCGAGGCAATGGGGCGCAGGAGAAAGAGACCGGCCAGCGAGAGCAGAACGCCGCAGCCGAGCGAGACGTAGACAATGAGCGAGAAGAGGCGCCCCGCTTTTTCTTTGTCTCCTTCGCCGAGGGTCTTGGCGACGAGAGCGCTTCCTCCGGTGCCGAACATAAAACCCACAGCTCCCAATATGATCAGAAAGGGCATGATGAAATTGACGGCGGCAAAGGGGGTTTTCCCCACAAAGTTGGATACAAAGAAGCCGTCCACTACGCCATAGATCGAAGTGAAAATCATCATGACAATCGAGGGCAGAGTGAAGCGCAGCAGTCTGCGGCAGGTAAAGTGGTCGGAAAGCCGAATCGGCTCACGCATCGATTGGGTTTTCCGTTTCCGTTTGCGTTTGCGGGCCGGATCGGTCTGAGCGGCCCTCTGGGACGACTGGCGAAGAGTGTCTTCACGGTCTGGCATAAGGTTGTCCTCCGGTATTGCAGGGCAGGAGAAGGGAACACCAGCCAAAAAGGCGGTGTTCCCCGGGTATATGAGCGGCTCTGACGGGCCTTTGGGTATTGTCGTGCGGTTTTCGGTTCCGATAAGACGTTTTGTTACTGCGGTTCGGTGGCCTTCCTAAAATCGGCGAGCGAGGAATCCTGAAGGGTTTTGAGCAGAACGGGGTCTTTTCCGCCCACCGGCTTATTGTCGATTTCGCAGGCCGAAAGGCAGAGAGAGCCCGCAGAGGAAACGATGACTTCATCCGCCGAAAAAAGCTCCTCCATCGAAAACGGTCTCTCTTCCACCGGCACGCCCAGCGAGCGGCATTTCGCCATCAGATGGCCGCGCTGAATGCCTGCCAGAATCAGTTCGTCTGCCGGAGGCGTGACAAAGACGCCGTCCTTCAGCATGTTGATGTTGGAATGGGCACATTCGGTGACACGGCCGTTCCGGTGAAAGACGCATTCGTCGGCGCCCGCTTCGCGGGCGGCGGAGGCGGCCATGACCGCAGGAATCAGATTCAGAGACTTGATGTTACAATGGAAAAAGCGCGTGTCCTCCCGGGAAATCAGGCGGATTTTCCGATATGTATCGCGGATCGACATTTCGCGTATGATGATCCAGAAATTCGCTTTCATCCCCTCGGGATAAGCATGATTGCGCGGCATGGTACCTCGCGTTAATTGCCAGTAAACAAAGGTTTCAGAAGCGTCGACCTTCTTTACCATTTCACAAATCGTGTCGATCATCTCCCGGCGGGTGCAGGGGGGATGAATGTCGAGCAAAGAGGCACCGGAAAAGATGCGGTCGACATGTTCGGGAAGGGAATAGACGATATGATTGCGGGCATAGGCGGAATCGTAGACGCCGTCGCCAAAGGAGCAGGCGCGGTCGTTCATCGGGACGACCATGCGGTCAAGTTCGTCAAAATGCCCGTTGTAATAGCCGAGAGTTTTCATGATGCAGGAAATGTCCTTTCAAGTGATCGGTCGTTTTTATCCTATGCGGCGGCGCTTGGTTTGTTTCCGGTTATAGAGAGGAGGGAGGGCAGCCGGTCATCTTCGCCGAAAAAGAGCCGAAAAAAGGCGGCTGCTTTTCAGCTTCCGTCTTTATGCCGGACAGGTTACGCCGGCGCGATTCTGATTCTCCGAGGGTCAGTATACCATAACTTTTGTCTTTTTGCAAGTTTCTTATGATGTTTTCCCTTTAACTTTCACCGCGGGAAATACGGCGGCATAAACTGTAGCAAAAAGGTGGATTCCCTTTTGGCTTTCCCGCAAGAAAGAGGCCGGGCGATGAAACCGAAAGAGAAGACAAAAGAAGGAGATACAGATGGCAACCTTTACAAATCAGGCAACCCTTTCTTATAATAACAACGTCACTAGCTCCAATATCGTGACGGGAGAGCTTTTAGAAGTCCTTTCGGCAACCAAAACCGCCGTCATGGACACCTACGCCGCCAACGAAACGGTAACCTATATCATCAATATTGTCAACACCGGACCGGTAGCTTTTCCCGATCTTACGATCAGCGACGATTTGGGGGCCTATGCACTCGAATCGACGACGATTGTGCCTCTGACCTATGAGGAGGGGTCTCTTCGCTATTTCAGCAACGGCATTTTGCAGGCGCCTCCTTCCGTATCGGCCGGGCCCCCTCTTACGATCCGAGGAATCAATCTGCCGGCCGGCGGTAATGTCGCGCTGCTCTATAACGTCCGGCTGAATATTTTTGCGCCTTTGGGGACGAACGATACGATCACCAATACCGCCACCATTACCGGCGCACGGGTCAGCACGCCGATTACCGCCAGCGAAACGATTATGGCGGCGTCGGAAGCCTATCTCACCATCAGTAAAGCCATATCTCCCAGTACGGTTACCGAGAGAGAGCCGGTCACCTATACCTTTGTGATTCAGAACCATGGAAACACCGAGGCGACCGCCGCCACCCGTGCCACGGTGACCGATACCTTTGATCCGATTCTGAGCAATATGAAGGTGAGCTTCAACGGCGTCGCATGGACCGAGGGCTTACAGTACACCTACGATGCCGCTACCGGTCTTTTTACCACCGCGGCGGGGGAAATCACCGTTCCGGCGGCAAGCTACACGCAGGATCCGGTTACCGGCGTCATTTCGGTGACACCCGGCGTGAGTGTGCTTTCGGTTTCCGGCACTCTTTGATTTTATCAAAAGGAGTCTGAAGGGAAAGGCTGCCCAAGGCAAAAACGCAGAAGAAAGGCGGCAGGCGGCATAGGAAGAGAGAGCACGCAACCGAAGGCCGATCGAAAACGAACCGCAACGAAAAAAGCCCGCTCGGCGAAGGAAAGCCGGGCGGCGTTTTTTCGCGGGCGACGGTTTCCAAACATGATCGGATCGGGCGCTCTTCCTTCA
>CALXKW010000127.1 GCA_944389045.1 uncultured Clostridia bacterium
ATCTTGGCCTCGCCCGCGCCGGCCCACTGAACCAGACGGATCATGCGCTGGATCGAACTGTCCGCACCGACCTTGGAGGCCCGCATTTCAAAAGCACCGAACTGGTTGACCGTTCCGCTCAGGACCTCGTCTCCGGCCGATTTGTCCACAGGGAGCGACTCGCCGGTCATCACCGCCTGATTGACCGAAGTCTGTCCCGACAGAATAACCCCGTCGACCGGAACGCTCTCTCCGGGGAGCACGCGCAGAATGTCTCCGACCTCGACCTTCTCGGCCGGAACCACCTCTTCGTCCTTGCCGGTCAGACGTCTTGCCGTCTGCGGCGTGAGGCGCACCAGCCTTTCAATGCCGGCCCGCGCCCGGGAAACGGTCAGATCTTCCAGAAAGGAACCGAGCTGCATGATAAAGGCGACCTCTCCGGCCGCAAAATATTCTCCGATGCAGATCGACGCGACCAGAGCGAGAGAGACAAGAAGATCCGCCTTGATATCAAACGCGGTGATAAGGCCGATAGCCGCCTTTGCCAGAATGGGGATACCGCATAGAACGACCGCGATCCACGCGGCATCAAAAGGAAGCGTAAAAGGTTCAAACAGACTGTAAAGCAGGGCCGCGCCCGACAGAACAAGCAATACGATATCCTTCTTCACTCCGCCCCACGAAAGAAAGCGCTCGGCCCTTTCTGTAAACTTCTTCACATAAATTCCCCTTATCTGTTTTTTATACCCCTGGGGGTATATCTCATTATACCATAGGGGGTATGGGTTGTCAAGGGGCAAAAGAAAAAAGGGAGGCGTCCTTCCGCCGCCTCCCCAAAAGTCCTGCTTCAGCCGAGATTGGCAAAGCGTTCAACGGCTTTGGTGAAATCCTCGATGGTTCTGTCGGCGTCCCCGTGTTCGATGCCGTCTTTCACGCAATGCCGGATATGTCCTTCCAATACGACCTGCCCGCATTTGTGCAGGGCGGATTTCGCCGCGTTCAGCTGGGAAAGAATCTCCTCGCAGGGGATATCCTCGTCAATCATCCGGTCGATCGCCTGGACCTGTCCGATGATCTTTTTCAGTCTGCGATGCAGATTTTCAGAATCCATACACTGTTTCATATAAGCCTCCGAACGCCTTTCGCCGGGAAAGGCTCGATCATTTTCTATTAAAGGAAACGGCAGGTTGCATAAGAAGCCTGCCGAGAGCGGCAGCCGGAAACCGGGTCTTCAGGTCTTATTCTCCCCGGGCGGCTCTTCTCGCGAGGATTTCTCACAAGAGGATCTCTCCCGAGAGGGGGCCTCGCGAAAGGGCCGTGCCTTCGAAGAATCGCCGCCTCGGAAGAAAGGATCGGCCGAAGAAAAACTCCCGCCCGGGAAGAAACGGTCGTCCGGATCCCGGCCATCGCGTCGTTCGGAATTTTCCGGGCTCCTCGGATACGCCTGAGAATTCCGCGTCCACCCCACGCCGTCAAGCGGAAAAAATCCGGACGGCGGAACGCTCCAGAAGGAGCCGGGTGCGCGGCACCAGGCCGGGTCGGGAATCCAGGCGATCTCGGAGAGAAGACCCTTCTGAGTCTCTCCTTCCTCGCCCCGTGCCCGCCGCACTCGGTCGATCACCTGACCGATCCCGGCGTTAATCTGGGCCAGAAGCACTACCCAGGAGAGCGCGGTCAGAAGGAGCGGAAGCCAGAGCAACACGCTCCCGAAGGGAATCGGCATGTCCCATACCGCGTGAAGAAGCACCGGAATCCAGAAAAGCCCCCAAAATTTCCGGCTTTTGAAGACCGAAGTCGACCAAGGGTCCTCGCCTTTGGCGTACATCAGGGCGTAGCCGGTGATCGCCGCCCAGGCCACATGGCCGCCCGGCGCCAAAACCGCCCGCAGAAAAGCGACCTGGAGCATCGAAGAATAATTTTCCTCCAGCGCGGCCCAAAGGATATAACCGGCCGACTCAAAAGCGGCAAATCCCGCCCCTACCGCGGCCCCGATCAGAAGGGCGTTCATCGCGCAGTCGGCCGCTTTCTCCCAGCGGAGGAAGAAATAGACCACCACCAGCTTTCCAACCTCTTCCACAATGCCGATGAGGATGGCTTGAAAATAGCCGATCTCTTCCCCGAGAGGAACGAAGACATAGAGAAACAGCGAGAGCAGAAGAGAAGCGCAGCCTCCGATGAGAAAGATCTTGACGGTCGTAAAAAAGCTGATGTTTTTCGGCAGATTGATTTCAAAGAAAAAGACAAAAAGCGAGATCGGAACGGCTGCGGCGCCCAAAAACACCACACCGGGAAGAGAAAAGGCCGACCCGAAAACGAGAAGTCCCGCGTTGAGAAAAAGAAAGGCGACGGCAAAGACCGCAAAGACCCGGGAATAAAGCCACGGACGCGGCCGCACCGTCTCGAGCGACGCGGGCGGCGGCGTGGTCGCGGCGGTTCCGCAGATGAAAATGCGGTCGGCCTCCTCCTTGCTGTGCTTTTGGAAAACCTCCGCAAAAAGATCGCCGAAACGAAAGCGCACCGTCCCGTCTCCGCCGGTAAGACAGCTCAAGCCGCGCAGAAGCCGGGAAAAGCCTCCGCTTTTGCGCGCCCCTTCCCTGCCCGTGAACTTTTCGTAACAGGGCATACCGCACCGGGAGCAAAACAGATCTTCCTCGTTCATCGAAGCGCCGCAGTTCCGACAGTGCTTCATACGCATCGCCCCCTATCGCCTTTTTGAAAAAATATTGTCGCGAAAGAAACCGGTCTTTGAAAGCTGCCGCCCTCGCGCCGTATTCTTTCGGACCGCTTCGGACATCGCCCCGCACCAAAACGATGCAGGACGGCCGGACATACGGCGCTTTTCCTTTTTCTATCCTACTCGCGCGCGGTCTCTCTCTCTCTCTGCTGTTTTCCGTTTCCTGTTGTGATCACGGTTTCATTTTATCTTCGTAGATATCTATGTTTATTATACCCCAAGTTTTCCCTTCTGTCAAGAATGTACGCGACACGCGCAGAAAATCGCTCGCGTTTTCAGACGAACAGTTTACCAAAGAAGAGCCTTGTGATCGCATCAGAGACAAATCGCTTCGTATCTTCCCGGTCGGGAGAAATCGCCGAAAGCTGCGAGAGCATTTCCGATTGACGCCGACAACAAAAGCCAATCGAATCAATTCACAAAAGAATGCTACGGCGACACGCGCCGTCTTTTGAGAAACAGATTAAAGTAGAGCGGCGCACGTTTAGACAAAGACGGCGGTCAGGCCAATCGCCTTCCTGGCTCATTCTTTGAAAGGCAAGTTTCTTTTCGATTCCGCCGTACTCGATTATGACCACTGCCCTTTTTTGTATTTCTTTTCAACACCAATCCGATCTGTCGCTACAAAGAAAGCGGAGAAAGTAAAATTTTTCCGAAACCGATTGCATTTTTTGTCCGGCCGTGATATGATAAAGAAAAGAAGCCGCGAGGCGAGGCCCTCGGGCCGCATCACGATGACAGGAGGACTTTTTTATGTCAGCCTTTGTTCTCACGCTCACCCAGCCGTCGGTTCGTCTGACCGCCAAACTGAGGGAAAACAAAAAAGCTTTGACAGAAGCCAAGATTCCCTTCACCACGGTTCGGGATCCCCTTCTTGCCGGTACCTTTCTCACCTTCGACGCGCTTTTCCCCGGAACCGATATTCCCGTCTCGGTAATGCTCCCCGAAAAGGCTCCCGCGTACAAAGACCAGTTTGTCTTCATGCCCAAGGGGCAGAACGGCCTTTCTTTTTACAATGCCGTGAACGCGGTGCTGATCGCCGCCTTCGGCAGACCGCAGGACTCCCTGCCCGACGCTTCTTCCTGCCATTGGGTGGCGCCTGACCACACGCTGACCCACAGGATCGCTGAGGTCCGTCCGGGTCACTACATCGAAGAAATACGGATCGATTTTGGAAAAAAACGTCCGACCTCGGTCAGCGACCGCTACGAAAAAATCGAAGCGCTCTATGCCTCCGCCACGTCGCTGCTGCCCGGCCATGTCTTCCATTGTCTCAGCTACAGCGTCGAGGGAGGGCTTCCGGTCGCCGCGCTCGACGCCGATCAAAACGGAAGAGGAGTCTATCTCATGGCCCGGGGCGGCACGCTTTTCGCCTCGCGCTATACCGTCTATCAGAGCTTTGATGCCTACGGCCGTCCGGTCTTTTCCCGTCAGGCCGACGAAAGCTCGCGCAGCACCTATCCCTGCCGCAATTTTGACGAGCTTCTCTGGGGCATCCGCTCCTTTCTTCCCGCCCCGCAGTAAAAGTTAACTCATCCAGGACGGCCGGCGAAGACCGGTGCAAAAGGGCCGCGGGCAGACCCCGCGCCCGCCTGACAAGCTAAGGGAGGATAATCCGCCCGTACAGACCAAAAAGAGAAGACAATATCCCGAAAAGCGAGAAGCAAACGACGATCTTAACACGTGCCGCACGCGGCCGCTCCTGTGACAAAAGCAGGCGCAAAAAGCAACCAAAGGTTGCCTTTGCACCTGAACCTCTTTTGCCGAAAGTTTGGATCTGAAGGAGCAGACGAAGCCAGCGGTATGCCTCAGGCCCGCTTTCACACGGATAGGATCCGGAGCGATTTTGAGACGATGGAACACTCTCTTTTGTAATCGGTTTGCGCTTCTCTCGATATCGGAAAATTCGCCTGTGCCGCACACGGACAGACAATGAGAACAGACCGGATGGAATTCGTTTTTATTTTCCCCCACAACCCATACGGGGCGGTAGAGCCGCCCCGTGTTTTTTATTTACCCGCCTGTTTTCTTTTCCCGTTTTCTTTGCAGAAGTGTCCCCTTTGTTTCTCCCGTTTTTCTCCTTTTCTGTAAAGAGCGTGGGCACGTTCCGACAGGAAATTGTCCCCGAAGCATCCGTGTGCGGGAAGGACGGCCCTGCAAAAGGGGCTTTGCTCCCTATGCTGCTGAACGCTGTCTTTCCATCCTTTGCCCGACCTATGCCCGACCGAAACAAAGCTTGATCAAATGACCGTTTGTTGTCGTATTCATCTGTGCGGATAGAAGCGCGATCTCGTCGGGCGATTCGGGCATTCCTTTTCGCATCCACTCATCCACCCAACCGAAAAGCATTCCCGCAAACATCGACTTGTTATAGCGTTCAAAGTTGCTTCTGGCTTCATCGAGCCGGCAAGCATACCGCAGGGTTTCATAAATCATATCGGAAAGTCCCTGCTTGTAAAGCAAAAGATAGAAATCCTTATGCTTGTAGTAGTGGCGTATCACACTGTCCGAAAAGGCAGACAGATCTCCGCGTGCCTCAAATTCCCTGCCCCACTCCTTTAAGAGAAAAACAAGCTGTTTTTCTATGACATCTTTCTTGCTTTCAAAATTGCGATAAAAGGAGACTCTGCCGACCCCGGCTTTTTTTACAAGATCGGTAATGGCTATCTGCTCATAGGGTGTAGTTTCCATCATTTGCAAAAGAGCAGTAGTAATACATTCCTTTACCAATGTATTTGCCTCTTGTTTCTTATTCATACGGTGCCAACTCTCTTTTTAGGTTCCGCAATGTGATACACATTCTTCAAAGTGTTTCTCATCCCCCACGATTTGCCCTATTTCTCTTGACAGAGCCCGAACAACGTGATACACTTGTTCCCAACAATGGGATACATGTGTTTCTGTAAAGAATAGGATACCGCAAAATCCGAGAAGTGTCAAGAGGAAAAGAAAGAGATGTTCAAGAAAAATATACGCGAGTAAGTAATTGCGTTTTGATCTTTTTAACGATATCCTTTATCGGTTGGGCAATGGAAACCGTTTATTGCTCGTTGTTGAATGGAAAATTCTGCGACAGAGGATTTCTTACGCTGCCGTTCTGTACAATATACGGGTTTTCCATAATGGCCATTTATCTCTTGATTGGCACGCCCCAAAAAGGGGGACTGATCCTCGGAAAATGTAAACGAGGCATATTGAGATACATACTGTATTTTCTTGCGGCAGTTCTTATCCCTTCGGTTGCCGAGCTGATAACGGGAGCTTTCTTCGACAGAGTCTTTGCGATCCGTCTTTGGAATTATTCATCGTACAAATACAATCTATGGGGGTATGTATGCCTTAAATTTTCCTTGCTCTGGGGCCTGCTTATCACCTTATCCATGGCTTGGATTTTTCCGTTAATCCGGAAAGGGATTGAAAAAATCCCGAACATTCTGACGAACATAATGGCAACGGTACTTGCCGCCGCGGTATGCGCTGATTGGGTAATATGCTTTTCAAGGATATAAAAAGCCTATAAAAATCGGCTTCAGCCCGCAGACAATGGGTTTTTAATGCCCGCGCCATTGAAATCAAGTTACCGAAAAAAGTACGGCGACCTGCCGCAGAAGGAATGGCCGCATCTCATCTGGAAGGGCGATCGCTATGGTCATATCGGAGACAACGGCGCGGGGAAAATCATGCTGACAGTCAGCGCGAAAATTTTTTTGCTCCCGTGAAATCGAGCTTTGGCGCAATTATCGGGTCGGGTGCTGTATGCGGCCGGTACAGCGCAGATACTTTTTTGCCTCACCGCCGCACGGCCTCCTTTGCCGCGCGGAAGGCTCTTCGCCTTTAAGGCCGCAGACTTTTTCGTTCAATCTCCCGAGTCGTCCTCGAGATAGGCGAGGATGGCGTCCTCAATCCAATAGCGAAACCGTGTGGAGGAAAGCCGCGATGCATGCGGAAGGAGCGCGCGGTAGTGCGAAGCGCCGTCCACCGCCCCCTCCCAGAGGTCGGCGAAGCAGAAATCGTACTCACCGCCCGCAAGACC
>CALXKW010000128.1 GCA_944389045.1 uncultured Clostridia bacterium
CATCTCTATCTGCCCGAGCGGCAGGTGGGCTCGATTGTGCTCTTCAACCTGAATGGGCATTCTTCGGCCGAGGTGGCCGCGGCTCTCGACGCCGAGGGCATTTGCATCCGGGCGGGCCTGCACTGCTCGCCTTTGGCGCACCGTCTGGCCGGAACTCTCTCGGGCGGCGCTCTGCGGGCTTCGGTGGGATATTTTAACACCGAGGCGGCGGTCATCGCCCTTTCGCTGGCCGTCAAGCGTCTTGCGTGGCGGTGAGCCGCGTACTCCGAAAAATCTCTTCTTCGTCCCGTTGTAATTTCGACTTGTTCTCTGTGTCCGTAAATCGTTTTTTGCAGCTTTCGGCTTTTTTCGAAAGAGGAGCGCTTGGGGAGCGAACTCCACATGGTTTCTGCGCCTCCCGATCCGGACGGCCGTCCCGGGGAAAGACACCAAGCCGGCCTTTTATCACGCTGAAAAGGCTTAGGTTCTTTACCCGTGGTGCTTACTTCGAAAGGACGCGCGTTCCCCGGACACAAGACCGTCAATTCCAAAAGATTTCCCTTTGCCGCATTTTTTGGCAGGACGGCATAAGAAGACCCCAGCGGGTTCGAATTCGAACCCGCCGGGGTCTTTACTGCGTTTGTCCGTCAGGAGCGGGGAAACAAAATTTCTTTGGAGGGTCTGCCGAAATCGGGATTGCCCTCCTCGTCCCAGGCGATCGGCTGCAGCCAAACCGAGCGGCCGCTCCAACCGGTTCCTTTGGAAAGATTGGCGTGATAGATCATGAAGATGCTGCCGTCCGGAGCGGGGGCAAAGGAACAGTGGCCGGGACCGTAGGCCACGCCCGCCCGCATACTGAAGACCGGCCGTGTGGATTTGGTCCAGCTCTCGGCCTTCATGGGGTCATCACCGGTGAGGGTGAGCATGCCGAGACAATAGTTGTCGGTCCAGCTTCCGCTGGCGGAGTAGACGAGGAAGACCTTTCCGTCATGCAGGAGGGCGGCCGGACCTTCGTTTACATAGGGGGTGCCGATCTTTTCCCAGCCAAAAGCGGGAGAAGAGAGGAGAACCCGTTCGCTGTCGATGGTGCAGGGGTCGCTCATGTGGGCGATGTAGAGATTCTGCGCCACGTTGGTATCTCCCTCCCATCCCGACCAGACGAAATAGAGCTCTCCGTTCCATTGCAGAACCGTGCCGTCGATCGCCCATTTGTCGCTGGGATCGGTGATCTTGCCCACCATGGTGAAGGGATCGGTGGGATCCTGAGAGCTGCCTTTGAGAACATACATGCGGTGGTTTTCGTTGGCGCCGTCGTCGGCGGCCACATAGATGTACCACTCTCCGTCGATATAATGGAGTTCGGGGGCCCAGTATTCCTTCGAGTACATCGTGCCCTCGGGAGCGGAATAGACCTGAACGGCGTTGTTTCCGGGAATTTTATCCAGGGAGGGAAGTTTAGCCACGGCGACGCCGTTATTTTGCGAGAAGCAGTAATAATACTGTCCGCCCTGTTCGACGATCCAGGGATCGTTTCCGCTGGGAGCGATGGGATTCTGCACCGTTTTGTAGGAGGGGGAAGGGGTGGTTTCGGCCGGCGCTTCGCCTGAGCTGCTGTTCGGGGCGGAGGTGTCGGTCGTGCCGGCGGTTTGGGAGCCTTCGGAAGAATCGGAAATATCGGCTTTGCCGCAGGCGGCAACAAGAAATGTCAGCATCAACACAATTCCAATCAAAAAGAGTTTTTTCATATGCAGTTAAACATGACAGCGACGGCAGCGCTGGTTCCGAATACGTCGTAATATTTCTCCTCTGTTTTGGTGGCGAAAGCGGTCTGCATCAGGCCCTCGGAATTGCGGTTTGCGTAGGCGCTGTCGGCGTTCTTCCGCAGCCATTCTTTGTAATCGGGCCGGTTCGCCGCGGCGGCGTAACGGGAGAGCCAGCGGGAAAGAATGCCCTTGAAGCCGATCAGGTCGTTGCCCGAATCTTCATTGTTCATCACGCCTCCGTGGTACATGTCGTTCATGACATAATCGGCGGCGGCGCGGGCGCGGTCGTCGAAGCGCTTGTCGCCGAAGTGGCGGTAGAGCAGCATGTTGGCGCCGATGAAGGTGCCCTGGTTGTAGGTCGAGGACCATTTGTTGATCTTTCCGTCCATGCCGATGCAGTCGTAAATCTTGCCGCACTCCTCGTAGAGAGTGGATACCGTCCATTCTATGAGGCTTCTGGCCTTTTCAAAGTAGTCCTCTTCTCCGAGAGCTTCGCCCAAAAGGCAGGCGGCGATGGCGCCGGGGCAGTTGACACAGGCGTTTTTGGAACGGTTTTCGATCCGCCAGAAAAGTCCGCCCCCCAGATCGTCGCTGTAGGCCCGCTTCCAGGTGAGCGCGAAATTTTCTTTTGCGGTTTCGAGGTATTTGCGGATGCCGGTGAGCCGGTAAGCTCTCGTCATGGCGATGACCGCCCACATGATGTCGTCGTTAAATTCGTTTTTCTCCCAGGTTTTTCCGTTGTCTTCGAGGAAAGCCGTATAGGTCTCCTCGATCAAAGACGCATAGCGCGCGTCGCCGGTCGCTTCGTAGGCGTCGTCGAGAATTTCGAAGATTTCCGCGAGATCCCAGAAATCCGCCTTTTCAAAGCGTCCTTTGTGATAGTACTTGGCGAGATAGCGGTCCATACACTCGTTTGCCCGCTCGATTCTCTGTTGAGACATATCGTGGTTCCTTTCTTATCGGTTTTTTGGCGCTGAAGCGGCGCCTCTTCTCTTGCCGTGGCGGGAGAAAATCCCTTTTCTGCCCTTATTTTACCGGTGAAACCCTGTTCTGTCAAGTGGTTATCCGGATTTTTTTAATTTTTGCTTTTTCTCTCCTTGTAAAGATGAGGCGTGCAGATACAAAAAGAGAAAGAGGAAGGAAAAAACGTACAATAAGGGTGAAACCCCGGAAGTCGGTGCGGGTTAAAGAAGGGTCGGAGAGCACGGAGAAAATGAGGACAGCGGCGCGGGCCGCCCGGAAAAGGCGCGGGCCTCCCGGAAAAAGGGGAAGAAGTTGGCAGGAAAAAGCGGAGAGTATCTCTTGACTTTTCTTTTCGGGAGGAATATAATAAAAACGAACATTTGTTCTTTTTTTGAAAAAGCCAAAACACCCTTTCGGGTTCTTTTATCAAAAGCTCCTTACTGCCGAAAGTTACTGCCGAAAGCTCCTTGAGTGAAGCGGGGGCGGGTCGGGAGATTTCCTGAAAACGAAAAAAGGGAAAAAGCACGGGCCCCCGGGGATCCCGAGATTCGGAAAGACGGCGGTAGGAGAAAGACGGCGGTAAAACATGAGATAAAAACACGAGAAGAGAAAAGCTGCGATAAAAACAAAACAGGGGAGAAAATGGAAGAATGGGAGGCGAAAGAAATGCGGGAAAAGGACGGAAGCGAACAAGAGCGGCAGATCTATTTCTGTATCGACATGAAATGTTTTTTTGCCTCGGTGGAGTGCGCCGAGCGGGGACTGGATCCCTTTCACACACCGCTGGTGGTGGCGGACGAGAAGCGGGGCCGTGCGGCCCTCTGCCTGGCCGTTTCGCCCCGGATGAAGGAGCTGGGGGTTAAGAACCGCTGCCGCCTTTATGAGATCGACGGGAAGATCGCCTATCGGATCGCCAAACCGCGCATGAAAAAATACATCGCCTACGCGGCCGATATCTATGAGATCTATCTGCGCTATTTCGCTCCGCAGGACATCCATGTCTATTCGATCGATGAGGCTTTTCTTTGCGTTACCGATTATCTGAAATGCTATCGGACAGAGCCGCGGAAACTGGCCGAGACGCTTTTGCGGACGATTGCCCGGGAGAAGGGAATTCCCGCCACGGCGGGCATCGGCACCAATCTCTATCTGGCCAAAGTGGCCCTCGACATCTCCGCCAAACGCGAGGCGGACGGCATTGCCTTTCTCGACGAGGAGAGCTACCGGGAAAAGCTCTGGCGGCATCAGCCGATCACCGATTTCTGGCAGGTGGCCGCAGGAACGGCGCGACGGCTGGCCCGGCATGGGATATACGATATGCAGGGTGTGGCGGCCGCGCCCGAATCGCTGCTCCGCCGTCTGTTCGGGGTCAACGCCGAGCTTCTCATCGACCATGCCTGGGGGCGGGAGAGCTGTACCATGGCCGACATCCACAACTATCGCGGCAAGAGCCGTTCGCTGCATTTTTCGCAGGTTCTCTTTTCTGACTATTCTTTCGAGAAGGCGGAGGTGGTGGTGCGGGAGATGCTGCGCAACGGATGCCAGGAGCTTCTGAGGCAGAAAATGGTGACCGACAAAATCGGTCTTTCGGTGGGATACGCCAAGGACGCGCTTCCCTCGGCCGAGGGAAGCGTGCATACGACTGTGACTACCAATCTCTATTCGGCCTTTCTCCCGTCGGTGGAGGCGCTGTATGCGAGGCTGGCCGACCGCAATTTTCCGATTCGAAGGCTGACGCTCTGCTTTTACAATCTGGCAAATGAATCGAACGAGTGCTACGATCTCTTTACCGACGTGGCGGCTGCCGAGAGGGAGAAGCGGCGCGAGAGAACGGTTTTGGAAATCCGGGAACGCTTCGGAAAAAATTCTCTGCTGCGGGGAATCGACTTTCTGGAGGGAGCCACCGCCCGGGAGCGCAACCGACTTGTGGGAGGACATAACGGTGAATAGAGAGGAGCGGGCAAAGCAGTTTCAGCCCTTCGACGCCCTGAAAGGGCTGCAGGAGGAGCTGAGAAGGCGGGAAATGCGGGTTCTGGCCGAAAAAAAGCGTCTTCTTTCGGAAGAGGAGGAAGAGCGCCTTTCCCGCAGGCTGTGCCGCCTTCGAAAGGGCGATTGGGTCGAGTTTTCCTATTATGACCGGGGCTTCTATCGAACCGGGGAGGGAAGGGTTCTGACACTCGACCGGGAAAACGGTCTTTTGCGCCTGGAGGGAAAGACCCTTTCTCTGCAAGACCTCTACCGTCTGCGCAGTGGGCGAGAAAAGCACTTTTGAAGAGACAACTGCCAGGTCAAAGCTTGAAACAAGGGGGTACAAAGGAGAAATTTCTCCTGAAAATTAGCACTTAACAAAATTAAGTGCTAACATTTACGATTTAGAAACAAAAAACACTAAAAATATTCATAATTAAGTGCTATCATAAGGATGTCGAAAGGAAATGAGGTTGGCACTTAAAAGATGCGAGTGCAACGCCTTGAGACAAAGTACAAATGAAAGCAAAAATAAACCGCGGGGTCAACCCCCGCCAAGGAGGAATACATGATGTTTGATCTTACACCTTTTGTTCACAGAACCCGTTGCGCCGTTTACGATCCCTTCCGGGAAATGGAGGATTTTGAAAGAAACTTTTTCTCGAGCAGAGTCAGCACCTTCCGTACCGATATTCAGGATCACAAGGATGCGTATCTCCTGGAGGCTGAGCTTCCCGGCTTCAGCAAGGAGGAGATCAAGCTGAGTTTGGACGGCGACCTTCTTACGATTTCCGCGGAGCATGAAAGCCGCCGGGAAGAGAAAGAAGACAAAAACGAAGCCGCCGAGGGCAATGCGGAAAAGAAAGATGCGCCGGCCTATGTCCGCCGCGAGCGTTTCTACGGTTCCTTCTCCCGGAGCTTCAACATTTCGGAGATCGATACCGACGGTATCGAGGCGTCTTACGAAAACGGCATCCTCTCGGTGCGGCTTCCCAAAAAGAGCGCCAAGGAGCCTGCCGTCCGTCAGTTGCCCATCAAATAAGCCTGTCCGCAGCCCGCTTGCGGCAAAATAACAGCCGACTGTCCGCCGGGGTCCGATCGGATCCCGGCGGACGGTTTTGTTTTTCAGGAATTTTTCGGAAGCTAATTCGGACCACCGTCGGTTTCGGGAATCGAGAGGGATGCGGAAGAGTGCTCGGAAAGGCGGGATACTTGGCGTTTGCTTTTCTGTGTTCCTGTAAAATTGTTTACGAAAAACGCCTTGCATTCTTTTGGGAAATGTGGTATATTAAAAAGCAAACAGAAAGGAGAAAAATCCGGCGGAGCAAAGAGCGTCTGCCGAGGCGGTTTTGGCGCGCGTTTGCGGCGGGAACCGCTTGCACCCTCCCTCGTTACCCTACGCGATTTTAAAAGGCCGAATTATGAAAACTTTATTCCACAGAGCGCTTCCCACGATCTTTGTCACCCTGTTTCTTGCCCTTCTGACCCTTTATATACTGCTGGACGCTTTTGTCATCTCCCGTCCGCTCGATCAGACCCCCATTTCCCGGGATCCGACCTCTACGTTTTTTCCTGTGACCACGTCGACCGTCTCCCCTTCCACTTCCGATTCGGCGCCCTTTACGACCGATTCCCCGCAGACCGATCCGCCTCCCGCCGACACTTCTGTCGCTGACACTTCTGCCGCCGACACTTCTGCTGCTGACACGGAGCCCGAGCCCGACTACCCGATTATCGGGGATCTCTACTATAAGGATGAAAATATTGAAATTTCGATTGAAGAAACCTATCGGACGAACGGCTATGGAGTCAGCAACCGGGTGTTTGTGGTGGATCTGAAGCTTTCCGATATCGAATATCTCCGAACCGCTTTCGCCGAGGATCAATACGGCTATAAGATTCGGGAGACCACGACGACAATTGCCGAGCGCTACAATGCCGTTTTCGCCATCAACGGGGATTACTACGGCTATCGCAAAGAGGGCTTTGTCCTCCGCAATTACGACCTTTACCGGCATACCCCCCGCGACGGGGAGGACGACGACGCCCTTGTGGTCTTT
>CALXKW010000129.1 GCA_944389045.1 uncultured Clostridia bacterium
GTTGCCCGGCGGGCATCGGTCATCAGCGACCGCATCGGGGTGTTCCGGGGCGCGCCCGCCCCCTCATCGATCGTAAGCGAATCGTCCGGCACAAGCGAGTCGAGATCGACGCTACGCACGCTGCCCGTTCCGCCGCATGTGGGACAGGCTCCCTGCGAATTGAAGGCCAGCTCCTCGGCAGACGGCGCGGGAAAACGGGCGCCGCATGTAGGACAGAGAAGCTCCTTTCCGGCCGCCACCGCCAAAGACGGCTCCAGATAATGTCCGTTGGGACAGCGATGGCTGGCAAGCCGCGAATAGATCAGGCGCAGGCTGTTCAAAAGCTCCGTCCCGGTGCCGAAGGTGCTGCGGATGCCCGGCAGGCTCGGTCTTTGGTGCAGCGCGAGCGCCGCGGGAACATACAGAACCTCGTCCACCGACGCTTTCGACGCCTGCGTCATTCTTCTGCGCGTATACGTGGACAGCGCGTCCAGATACCGCCGCGACCCTTCCGCGTAAAGTACGCCCAGCGCCAGTGAGGATTTTCCGGAGCCGGACACCCCCGCGATCCCGACGATCCGATGCAGGGGAATATCCACGTCGATGTTTTTCAGATTGTGGACCCTGGCTCCCCGTATGAGCATTTTGTCGATCATAGCTTCCGCCTCGTTTTTTACTTCCAAGCTCCTTAATGGCTCGGTTTATAAAGAATCATATTCATATAGGGCCTACTATAAAAGGCTTCTGTACCGGTTTGTGATGCCGGCCGGCGCAACGACTTGCCGGCCCCGCCGTTTTATCGGCGAAAGGATTACTCGCAATCGCGATAAAAAATAATATCCGACTTTCCTTCCTGTTTTGTTCCCTTATAAAGATTGGTATCCAATCCTCCGATATAAAAACCGGAATTTATATAGAAAAGACACGCCCCTAAATTGTTGTCCTGTCCCTGCGTATAGAGACCGATATAATGTTTGGATAACGCAATTTCGCATGCTTTGTCCACGAGGCGCGTTGCGATTCCTTTTCTGCGGTATTTCGGATCGACTTTTAAATCGTAAAGATACATATATTTGAAAAAGCCCTTCTGGAGAATGGCAAGACCGATGCAGACATCGCCATCATAAGCACCGATGAAGACGCTGTTTTCAGCCATAGCCTCGTAATGATAGTTCTCGTCGGGAAAGGATACTTCTGTTTCTTCGGCAAATCTTTCGACGGTATAGCTCCAGCAGCCGTCCATTCGACACGGTATCATTCGTCCGAACAGAGAAAACGGCCGATTCGGAATGTTGATATCCTTTTTATGTTCCGAATCAATGACTTTAATCTGAATCATTCCCTTTTCCTCCAGTACAGATCTGACGGTGGATTCATTTTAGCATGCCTGCTCCTGATTGTCAATTGAAATATGGAGCAGCGCGGTATACGGGGAGTCAATCACCGAAACACCGGATATCCACAACACCCGGTCCCGAAAAAAGCGCTCGGTTCGCATGCAAATACGGCAGATCGTTGTCCTGCCCATTTCCGCCGCTCCGCCGGCTCCTTATCCTGTCAGTTAACCGCCGTCAAACAACGTGCTTTGCCGCGACTGCGCCACCAAAAAGCTCTTCTGACTGCCCTCGGTCAGAATGTCGTCCTCTTTCAGGTGACCCAGCAAAAGAGGCGAATCGGGATCGTGCAGCCTGTAATTTTCCCATGCCTTTTCGGGAGTCTGATTGGCGTAACAATACTTGCAGCCGTTCAGACAGGTATCGTATGCGCCGATGTCGCGGCTCTCGATGCAATGACAGCCCTCGCGCAGGCCCTTGTGTTTTAACTCCTTAAACTGGCAGCCGTTGGCTTTCCCCAAAATTTCCAGAGTAGCGCAGCCCGATGACTGTATGCCGTAGCGCGAATAGCTGCCGTTGGTGCCGCAGGTCTGCAGCCGGATGCCATATCGGTCCGCAATCGCGCCCAACCCGTCGGCAAGACGGTCTTTATCGGCCGGCGTCAGGGGGATCAGCTCGGGCATGTTGGCTTTCAGCTTTTTATACATCTCCACAAAGCTGAAAATACATCTGTCGATATACGGCGCCAGTTTTTCCGCCATATAAGCAAACCGATCGAGGTGCCGCGCAATCGTATAGTCCTCGGTCAGCAGAACAGGATCGTACCGCCAGGCGATTTTTCCCTTGCCGACAATCTTTTCAAGTTCGATCAGCGTTTTTATGCTTTCGTCGACAGACGGGACGCCCGGCTCCACGTCTTTGCCGTAGGCGGTGATCGTATAGTGAAAATAGGTTCGGTATGAGTCGGTGATTTCCCGCAGACGCGGCAGAATGGGCGCGTAATTTTTCGAGCAGAAGAGCACGGCGTCGATTTTATCGGGAGAAAGCTCGTATCGCGTAACCTTGCCCGGGAAAAGCGGGTTGCGTGTATAAACGTACCCTTCCTCAAAGCGTCTGAGCAGCCATTCCGAGAAATACTGCACCGTATCGGTCCGCGCGCCGGTATTAAGAATCATAGCATCGCCTCCGTTCTCATCGAAACCTCTTTTTCCATACTTTCGGGAAGCCGTCGTCCGATATACAGGTTCGGCAATCTTTTCAATACCCCATTGCGCCGTAGCGCGGTTTTCGGCTTCGGCGGCGAAAGGAAGAATCGCCCGCGCGTGCTTTCTCCCTCTTTCTGTAAAAAAGAGAATTTTGCCGCGTCTGTCCCCAACCGCCCTTTTCCAAACAATAGAGCCCTTTTTCAGAAAGACGCTTATCATGGCGACAGCCTTGCTTGCAAAAGGGCGCCCGCAGATCTCCTTTTGTGTGCAGCCCTGCGGTGAAAACCGGAGCATGTCCTGCCAAAACAGCTCGTTTCCCGTTTAACCACGCCTTTAGGCGCAGCGGAAATACACGACAAGCGGTCTGTTATGCAGTCTGCAATTGCCGTTCTCGCCGACCGCTCGCTCCGCTTCCCCGTTCCCTTCCCAAAAGTCTAAAATCGTATTTATTATAGCACATAGCAGCCACAATGGCAAGTATACCGCATTGCGCAAACAGGAGAAAAAAGCTGAGAAGCGCCCTTCTCCATATGCCGACGGAACAGCTTC
The DNA here is from genome assembly GCA_944389045.1 of uncultured Clostridia bacterium. GTDB lineage: Bacteria > Bacillota > Clostridia > Oscillospirales > CAG-272 > RGIG1993. The sequence goes on from CALXKW010000129.1 coordinate 3,068, forward strand.
GGCTATACCGTTTCTCCGTTTGCATCTCATTCAGCATAGGCTGTCTTTACAGCCCCCATAGCTGGTCCATATAAGATCTATTTGTAACTTTTTTTAGATTCTATTGACAATGAGATTAAACCCTTCTATAATAAAATTACGTCGCTAATTAGTATTGCTAATTAGTAATGCAGAAAGGATGCGAAGGAAATGGACAGCCGTTATATGCAGCAATTCAAAAAAGGATCTCTTGAAATGATACTGCTATGCCTGATTGCGAAGAAAGAAACCTACGGATATGAAATCATAACCGAGCTGAACAAAAACGGAGCTGCAGTCTTAGGCTATGCAAGAGAGGGAACGGTTTATCCGATTTTGTATCGCTTACAGGAGGCCAACTTGATTCAATGTAGGATTGCCCCTGCTGTGGCAAACGGGGGATCAAAAAAATGCTATTCCCTTACCTCGAAAGGAAACGAAACTTTGAAAGAGTTAATTTCCTTTTGGGAAAAGTATACCGAATGCGTAAACGGGTTTATCGAAGCATATCAGAAAGTGGAGGTGTCAAGATGAGAGAACAATATATTCTCCGGGTTAAAAAGGAATTGCATATACCACGAAAGGCAAAGAAAGAGGTCATTCGTGATCTGAATGAAATATTTACTTCTGCATTGGAAAACGGTGAAACGGAACAGCAGGTAATTAATCGCTTGGGAACACCGAAAGAATTTGCAGAGAGCACCGCCGAACAATTAGGGATTGATATTCCCGCTTTACACAAACAAAGAAGGATTGTTTCAATCGCAGTCGCACTTATCGGTGCTATTTTCGCTTTTGTGATCTATAGCACTATACGAGCTGGAAATTTGGAAGCAGGGACAATCGGACAGGCAGACGCTATGACAAACATAAAAATTGACGGAGGATTTGGCGTTGATATTTCCTTAATCTTTTTGGCGATTGGGATTGTCGCTATTGTCATGGCAGTAATTCAGATTGTCCGGTCCATCAGTCAGAAGCGGAGGTAAATATAATGAAAAAAACTGTTCTTGCGATTATAGTTATACTGGCGCTTGCATTAACCGCATGTTCAAATCAAAGCACAACGCAGGACACAAACAATCCCTCACGGGACAATATTACCATTCTTGACGAGGGCGTATGGCCCGAAAATGAATATACCGAGGGACTTGCTGTCCCCCCAGGCACAGTAAATTGGGCTATACTTGATACAAGGCAAGAATATTGTGGTGTCAACCTTATTGATTTGACAGATGATGAATTCAATGCTTATATCGGACTGTTGAAAGAGAATGGCTTTTCCGTGGTAGAAGAAGTTTCAGAAAAAATTAAAGATCAAAACTATGTTTCTATCGGAACTATTTTATCAAACGGAGAAAAAGCGATCAGTATCAGCTATATGCCTGGCAATTTAGGCATTTATATTTCCTTTATCACATAGGCAATCGAAAACGGATTGCCTCCCCACTCGGTCCGCAGCTCTCCGAGCGCATCCCAGAGAGTGTCCTCCGCCGCTTTCTCGACGCTTTCCATCTCAGGAGCCTTATTTCCCGTATAAGCGTGTTCTTATGAATCGTCATTTTTATGGCTGACCGGATTATCCCGATAAAATTGCGCCTGCTTGTCAAACATTTCGGTATAAAGCCCGCCTTTAGCATACAATTCCGCATGCGTTCCGTATTCCACCACCTGTCCGTCATTGAATACAGCGATTTTATCTACAAGTTGTACGGCGGATAATCTGTGCGTGACAATAACCGCGCACTTCCCGATAATCATGTGGTAAAACTGCGTATAGATTTCATACTCCGCATTTGGATCAAGGGCCGCAGTCGGTTCATCAAGAACCAAAATCTCACCGCCATGATAGCACGCTCTGGCAATGGCAATGCGCTGTCCCTCTCCGCCAGATGGTTCGATCCCATCCGGTTCGATCTCCTTACCAATCTGTGTTTCGGCTCCTTTTGTCAGTTTATTGAACAAGGAAGAAATATTGGTATCATCACATACTTTGCGAAACCTTTCTTCAACATATGTTTCCGCAAGAACAATGTTTTCTTTCAATGTAAACTCGAACAGAGCAAAATCCTGGAAAACCGGTGCAAAAAGCTGCTGATACAATTCATAATCGTAGTCGTTGATGTTGATATCATTAAGCAGAATTTCACCCGATGTAGGCTCATACAGGCGCAGCAACAGCTTAATGAATGTGGATTTGCCGGATCCATTCACACCAACGATGCAGAGTTTTTCGTGGCACGATATTTTCAAGCTGAGATTTTGAAGTGCGAAAGTGTCGCTCCCAGGATATTGAAATGAGACATTGCGAAACTCAATATAAAAATCGTCATGGATCTGGGGTTCAAGCGCACCATCCTTATTTTTTGCTGGAATTTTTAGAAAATCGCGCCACTCCTTAATCTCCATAGAACGTTCTGAAAGTGCTAAATAAGAATTGACAACGGTGGATACCGCTCCAGAAAATTGCTGAGACGCGGAGAGATATATGGTCATTGAGCCAATGGGCATTCCCCGGAACAACACTTTGTAGATCATATACACGTAAATAACTGCTGACTGCACAAATTCTGTCAGCCGTAGCACCAGAGAAACTTTGTTTTCATTCTGATGGTTTTGAAACGCTGTTATCGTTAGGTCGCGTTTGGCATCATTCAGTTTATCCAGCAACATGGGCACAGCCTGGTACAGACGTACTTCTTTAGCAAAAGAAAAATCTCCAAGCATAAAAGAAAGTGACCAGATCCTCCGTTGGCGTTTGCTGAAATCCTTTCGCAAGGCAAAGCGTTTTCCGTTCATCCATCTTGTCATTAGGGAATTAATAAATATCATCGCAACGATCAGCACAATGAGAAGCGGATTGAGATATGTAATAATGGATAATGTTACAAAGAGTGAAATGAGAGCTTTTAGGATATTACCGGCCATATCGACAATTTCAAGAGAACCTTGAACCGTACCATCCACACGCTCTCTCCATTCCTGCATTTCCGGTACTTCTAATGTTTCATAATCCATTTTTGAAACAAAGACGTTGAATTCGTTAGTCAATAGAAGGCCAAGTTCTTCCCCCATCTTCCATATCAGAGTTTGTAAGGGAATCAAAAAAAGGCGATAAACGAACGGCAGCACAAGAAGTATCGCAAGATAGAGCGCTAATCTGTGCAGCGAATGCGCTTCCGTCTGTAAACCGATGATCAGTTCATTGATTAAAAGACCGGGTACAAGAATCCCTATGAGATCAATGCAGGAATTACATATCAACAGCACAAATTTAAGTATAATATACTTCTTACCGTTTTTTATCCTAATTATCTTGGAAATTAGAAATTTAGACTGCGAAAGTGTTTCTAATATTTTTGTGATTTTCATGGAATTCTCCTATTATCGTTATAGAGCAAGTAGATAATATTTTTCCCCAATTTGTACCACTTTGCTACTCTGCTCATTTTCAGCGCCTCCTTGTCTGTAAAAAAAAGAAGCAGAAATTCTTTGCCAAAAAGCAAAAATACCCTGCTTAAATAAGAATAAAATAAGAATAATAGAAAGTATAGTAGTGATAGGGACACCCTAAGGGTGGAATGTAAGTCGGCGGTATTTCACGCCGACTTTTTACTTCTT
>CALXKW010000130.1 GCA_944389045.1 uncultured Clostridia bacterium
CCCGTCGACATTCGATAAAAAGAGGACCTCGCCGAAATCCCTGTTTTTCTCGGTTTTTTGTCTTTCTGTGCCGGGCTTTTTTCAGGGATTTCGGCGAGGTCCTCTTTTTATCGAATGTCGACGGGAATTGACAAACCGCAAAGCTTGTGTTAAAATAAAAAGAAAGCTTATAGAGAAAGCTTATAGAGAGGGCGGATTCAACAGATGGAGATCATTCGGAACGAGGCGGCGCAAGCGATTCGCGAGCTTTTGGACACGGCGGCACTCGAACCCGGCCGGCTTGTGGTGGTGGGCTGTTCGAGCAGCGAGATTCTGGGGGAAGCGATCGGGTCCCATTCGAGCTATGAGACCGCTCTTTCCGTTTTTGAGGCGATTTACGCCGAATTAAAACGCCGGAACCTATATCTTGCCGCGCAATGCTGCGAGCATCTCAACCGGGCTTTGGTGATCGAGAGAGAGGCAGCGGGCGGCGCGGATATCGTCAACGCCGTTCCGCAGCCGAAGGCGGGGGGATCGTTCGCCGCCTGCGCCTACCGGAATTTTGCCGACCCGGTTCTTGTGGAACATGTGCGGGCCGACGCGGGTCTCGACATAGGCGGCACGCTGATCGGAATGCACCTGAAAGAGGTGGCGGTGCCGCTTCGGCTCTCGGTAAAAAAAGTCGGCCAGGCCTTTGTCGCCGCGGCGCGGACGCGCCCGAAATTTATCGGCGGTTCCCGTGCAGTTTATGATGACGCACTGCTTTAACAAAGCTTACATGCTTTACAATGTAGTTTAATGAAATGCGGTATGGGAGAATCCGGTTTGCCGCATGGGACGGAAAGTTCTTTACGGATAGAGAGGCTTTCCGGGTTGGAGTTTAAGGAAAAGGGACGGCCTTGGCCGCAGGACAAGCAGGCAATGAATTATTTGTTTTTTGATATCGAATGTGCGAATCCCAAATTCAATTCGGTCTGTACCTTTGGGTATGTGCTGACCGACGGAGATTTTCGGGAACTGAAGCGCGAAGACATTCTGATGAATCCCGAGACGAGCTATGACCGGTATGTCATCCGGCACATCCTGCATTACAGCGAGGAGGAACTCAATTCCCGCATGCCGTTCCCCTGTTTTTACGACGGGCTGCGCGCGCTGATGTGCGGGAAGGATACGGTGGTGCTCGGGTTTTCGATTTCGAACGACATCCGTTTTCTGAATGAAACCTGCATCCGTTATCGTCTGCCCTGTCTGAACTACCGGTTTTACGACGTGCAGAAGATTTATGGGGAATATATCGAGAATACAGGCGAAACGAGCAGTATCGAGCGGGCCGGGGAGCAGATGCATCTTGACGGTCTCGGCTTTGTCCATCGGAGTGACGAGGACGCCCGCGTTACGATGGAAATTCTGAAAGCCATCTGCCGGGAGAAGAAAATGACGCTTGCCGGAATGTTGGAGGCCTGTCCCTCCGCGTCGGGCACGAATTGTAATTTTGTGGAAATTTGGACGAATTCAAAAACGATCAACCACAAAAAGAATCATTTTCTTCGTCTTGCAAAGCGTAAAAAGCAGGCGGAAAGAAAAGCGGAGAAAATGGCAGGGGACAAAACGGCGGCCGTATCAAAGACCGAGGAAGCGAAGTCCGGAGAAAACCGGGCGCTTGAGAGCGAGCACAGGGTGAGAAATTCGGATTTGAAGGAGTGCTCGAACGGGGTGTAATCAAAGAGCGAGAGAAGGGCTGTATGCTTGTCGGTCGGCGGAAGCGGCCGCTTTTGCTCATCGGGCATAAAAATGAAGATTTTCCGAATTTTTTGAAATGGGGGAATCGTTTTGAAAGCACTGCAAATTTCGGGCCGCGGACCGATCTTTCTTGGCAACGGCCTTTTGACTGAGGAGGGAGCGTTCAAAGAAAGCCCTTTTCCGGACGAGCTTTCCGAGTTCACGCGGGTGGCCCTGGTTACCGACAGCCGTTTGGCCGGACGGTATCTCTATCCGGTTCTTGGCTTTTTTCGTGCTCGGGGCCTCAAGGTCTTTTCCTGCTCCTTCGAGGGCGGGGAAGAGCTGCAGGATGAGAGCACAGTGTCCTTTCTGCACGCCTTTTTTGATCGCTGCGGGCTGACATCCGCCGACGCCGTGGCGGCGCTCGGCGGGTGTTCGGTTCAGAATCTTGTGGGCTATGCGGCATCGGTCTATTGCACGGGGCTGCCGTTTGTCTCCTTGCCGACAACGCCTGCGTCTCTTCTTTTCCCGTTTCCCGGAGGAAGGGCTTACCAAAGGAGGCAAGGCCGGGAGAGTTTTCTGAGCGTACCTCTTTGTCCTTTGGTCTCGCTGTGCGACACTTCTTTTTTCGCAACGCTTCCTTCCGAGTCCGAAAGGGTCGGGTTGGCTCTCTCTGCGGGAGTGGCGGTAACCTCTTCTATCTCGTTGACCGAAAAGCTTTCGGAGGGAATTACCGTGACCGAGGCGGCGCGAGAGGCTGTTTCGGCGCTGGCCGCCCGGCGTGTGCCGGAGTCCGCCGTGTCGGATTTCCATACAGGCGCCCCGATCGAATGGGAGTTCGGGCATTTGTGTGCCTCGCTTTTGCGAAAAAGACTCCCGCCTTCCGAAGCGCTCGCGCTCGGGATGCTGACCGAGGCGGAGGCCGCCTGCCGTAAAGGCCTGTGCGCCCCTGGTTTCCCTGAAGAATTAAAGGAACGGCTTTCCTCTCTCGGATTTTCGGCGATAAAACCGGAAGAATCGCTTTCCGGCGTGCCGAGTTTGTTTGAACGACTTGCCGGCAATCCCTTGGCGGTGCCGGGTAAGAGTAGGCTCTTTTGGCCGGAGGCGTTGGGAAAGGGAAGATGGGTTTATTACGAGCTTTCTCTTTTTTGAAAAAGGCCGTAACGGGCTGTCTGCTTCATTTCTAATAGGGTTTCTCTAATTGAGTTTCTTTCTATTTGGATTTCTGACGGTAAAAAGCCGATTCGCCGGATTCTTTCGGGAATTTGCCGGATTTTCACGGGAATTTTCCGACTCTTTCGGGATTTTCCCGTGATTTTTTTCTTACCCCATGCCTCGCTCTTGACAGAAAAAGGGATACTTGGTATAATACTCTTATATCGGTTATGTCGTTGACGGGTCATGGGGCAATTTCGGCGGAATCGGAGTATGTTGCGAATTCCGTCAATGAAATGGCCGGCGTGGCCGTGAAAGGATAGAATTTTGGAAAAATTCAAGCAGATTATCAAAGCGTCGGTGAAAAACGTCTGGTTCAATAAAAAGCAGTATGTTTTTTTCGCTGTTTTTCTTCTCTTTGTGCAGAGCCTTCTCTCCTGTGTGATTCTCTTTAACCATAACAACAATCAAAACGAGCTTCGTTTTCTCGAAGAGAAATACCGGATTTCGGTCGGCGGCAACGAAGAAGTCTATCACGTGGTCGTCAGCAACCTGACCGAGGACCAGGTCTCCGAGGTGGTCTATTATTACAATTCGCTACAGGAGGTAAAGCGCTATTTCCGGCCGGTGGCGACCGAGAGGGTGGTTTCAGGCGGAAGTACCCGCTGTAACCTGTATCTCTACTTCTTTGCCCCTCAGGGGTCGGACCAAACTCCGTATGAATGTTATGAGGACTTTCTCAGAACCGCGGTTTATCGGGAAAGTCTGAGTGAGAACGCGGCTCTGTACGAGACGCCCTATCTTCTGGCGACCCGCTCCGCAGCGCTCAACAACACTGCGACGGCCGTTATCTGTCTTCTGATCACCGCCCTTGGCGTTTTGGTCTTCTGCCTGCTCTTTAATACGGTGGTCAATCACTTCAAATTTTCCTACGGAATCTACATGACCTTCGGGGCCAATTTCCGCAAGCTTTTTTCAAATGCGCTCTGCGAGATGCTGGTAGTCAATTTTGTTACCTTTATTCCCGCGTTTCTATTGTCGCTTTTCATTACTTGGATTCTGACGCTCCGGGCGGGGTACGGCATCGACGTGCTGGTGTATCCCATGTTTCTTTCGCTTCTCTGCTCGATTGTTCTGACGACGATCTCGGTCGCGCTGGTAATGAAGAGACTCTCCCGTCAGACGCCGAACAATCTGATCCGATCGGTGAACAACGAGAGCCTGATCACCTCGCCCCGCCGCTCCACGCCGATCCCTCAGGGCGGGTTTCCGATAAAAACCGAGCTGCTCTCTCTGAAGCGCTTTCGGAAATATGTGGTGACGCTCGTTCTTTCCACGCTGATCTTCGCCGGTGCTTTCTGCGGCGGCGTTTTCGTGATGAACGCGCAAAGCACCAAGGAAAATATGGTGCGCCCGCAGTTTGCCCTTTCGTTTCCCACCGGCGGCATTCTGCACGATACCACTCCGGCCGATACGTCGGCCTCGACTCCGGATTCGGAAAGCGGTTCGCCCGATACGACGGCTCCGGAGTCCGCTCCGGAGTCCACAGAGGATCTCCCGCTCGAATATCCGGAGGGAACGACCTATACTTCCGAGGTTCGCGAGATTCTCTATCAGATCGAGGGCGTGGACCGTATTCTGAAGGAGAGAAGTTTTGCCGCCTCGCTTTTGATCTCGCATATTCTGGTTCCTTCCAATCGTCTGACGCTCTCCGGAAAACTGTCGAGCGTCGGGGCGGGGGACGGCTATCGGGGCTTTGGAAACGTGGATTATTGTCTGATCGACGAAGAGGTGATCGATAATCTGATTTATATGGGATATACGATTACCGGCGATCTGAACGCAGTGCTGACCGACGATCACACCATCGCCATTTCCGATTCCTTCAACAATACGGTCAAAACCAAGCTGAAGGTGGGAGATACCATCCGAATTGCCGTCGATCATCATCAATACCGCCGTCTTCCTTCGGATCTTCCTGTGACCGCCAAGGAGCTTCTTTCGGTCTATCTCGATTGTTATAATTTTGAGTACGAGGAGTTCACCGTAGGGGCAATCATTTCGGATATGCCGGTAGGCGCTTCTCTGCCGGTTTATCTTGCGGCGGATGATTTCGAGGCGCTGACCGGCACGACCGCGTATTTTGCCGACGTGGAGATCCTTTGCGACCCGGATGCCGACGAGGAGACGATCCGGAACATACAGACCCGCCTTTATACCCTGCAGCAGGCCTGGAAAATGTCGGTGACCAACACCAGTCAGGACACGCTGAAAGAGACCGCCTATCTGAAAAATTATCCGGGCATCATTCTCTATGTCTCCTGCCTCGTGCTGTTTATTTCGGTTCTGATTATGGTTTTGAGCCAGGCTCTCTTTTATCAGATGCGAAAGCAGGAGTTCGACATCTATCTCTGTCTGGGAGCCAATTTTAAAAAGATACGCCGGCTTCATCTCTTCGACGCCGTCTTTTTCACGGGACTTTCCGCGATTTGTTATACTGTTTTCGCTCTTTTCTTCAATTATCTTTTCTATCGTATCGCCAACACCAATCTGGGTGATGCCGAAACCCGGTTTGCCTTCAATGTGCCGCTCTGGGCCTATCTGACCGGACTTGGCGTTACGCTTTTGGCGTCTTTCTTCTCGGTCATGAGTACTTATCTCGGCTTTCGGAAAAAGGCCGCTCCGGTCTTCACCGGCAAGAAGGTGGACGCGGTGGAGGAGCGGTCCGGCGAAAGCGCGATTTTTGACGCGGACGCCAAATAAGCGCGGCTCTCATAGGAATGCGGCGAGGTGCGCGGAGGGTTTGGCTTCCGTTCAAACCGGCGTATTACACTCGACCGCGCGGGTTAAGGCTCGGCTGGGCTTTTGATTCTTGCTCCCGCTCTTTTCAGCTTCTTTTCTTGCGGCGCTCTTCGATACCTTCGATTGTTGTCTGATGGTTTTCAAAGGGCGGCTCTCTCCGATTTTTGATACACGGAAAGGAAAAAAATATGCCGATTCTCGAAGCGACCGAAATAATAAAACAGTACAAACAGTACGATTCCGTAGTCAACGCGGTGGACCGCGCTTCCTTCAAGGCGGAAGACGGGGAATTTGTGGCCATCATCGGGGCGTCCGGCTCGGGAAAGAGTACGCTTTTGCATATCTGTGCCGGTCTTGACAAGCCGAATTACGGGAAAGTGGTGATCCGCGGAACCGACATCACCGAGCTGAGTCCCGATAAACTGGGACGTTTTCGCGGCGAGTTTACCGGTATGGTCTTTCAAAAGCACAATCTGATCCCGCAGCTGACCGCTCTCGAAAACATTCTGATACCCACCGTGATGTGCGACCGCGCCTCTTTCAAATACGAGGAGCATATCAAGAAGCTGATCAAGACTCTGAAGCTTGAGGATCGGCTGCACCATCTTCCCTCGGAGCTTTCGGGCGGGCAGCAGCAGCGGGTGGCCATCGCCCGTGCGATGATCAATCGGCCGCAGGTGCTCTTCTGTGACGAGCCGACAGGGAACCTCGACCGCAAAAATGCCGACGAGGTGCTTGAGCTGCTGTTGGAGACGAAGGCAATGATCGGTCAGACCCTAATCATGGTGACGCACGACATGTCGATTGCCGACCGTGCGGATAAAATCTATATTATGGACGACGGAAAGCTTTCGCTCTTCAAGGATCATCAGGGCTTCTACCGCAATTCCTACGAAGCCGACATGAAGCGGGCCAAGGCGATGAACGAACACGAAATCACGGCGGATGCCAATTCGGACAAATCTGAAAACTAGAAATATGAGAAATATATAGAAACTTCCGGGGCAAACGGCCGGCGGGGGCG
>CALXKW010000131.1 GCA_944389045.1 uncultured Clostridia bacterium
CGCCACGCGTAGACGATCTGGAGGCCAAGGTGTCGAACCGCTTCGAGGAGGCGGCCTTCGGCTGTAAGAAGGATATTACCTACAACAAGATCGAACGCTGCGCCAAGTGCAACGGCACCGGGGCGGCGGAGGGCAGTACGGTCGAAACCTGCGGCACCTGCCGCGGAACCGGACAGGTACGTACCACTCAGCGGACGATTCTCGGCATGATGCAGAGCACCGGCCCCTGTCCCACCTGCAACGGAACCGGAAAAATTATCAAAAAGCCCTGCGAGGCCTGCCGGGGAAACGGCAATATCCGCACCCGCAAGAAGCTTGAGGTGACGATTCCCGCGGGAATCGACAACGGTCAGAGGATCGTTCTGCGCGGGCAGGGCAACGAGGGACGCTACGGCGGCGGACCGGGTGATCTCTATGTCTCGATTTCGGTAGGACGTCATGAGATCTTCACCCGAGAGGGCATGAACATCTACTGCGACGTGCCGATCACCTTTGTGGAGGCGGCGCTTGGCGGCGAGATTACCGTTCCGACATTACAGGGCAACACCAAGTATCGGATCCCAGAGGGGACCCAGACCGGAGCTCGTTTTACTCTTCGCGGCAAGGGTGTCGGCAGCGTCAATTCCCGTGGAGTAGGCGATCTTGTCTTTACGGTCGTGGTCGAGACGCCCAAGAACCTCACCGAAGAGCAGAAGGAGCTTTTGCGTAAGTTCGCGGGGCTCTGTGACGATACCAAATACACCAAGCGGCAGAACTATTTCGATAAGCTGCGGCAGATTTTCAAGAAACGGTAAAGGCAGGTTTAGGCAATGGAATGGTCACAGGTAAAGGTGCGCTGCCGGCATGACGACCTCGACGCGGTAACGGCAATCATGAGCATGGTCGATTCGGGTCTGATGATCGAAGATTACGCCGACGTCGAAGAAAATCTCATGCCGGTATACGGCGAGCTGATCGACGAAGCGATTCTGAACGCCGATCGGGAGGTTGCGTATGTCAGCTTCTTTCTGCCCGAGGTCAAGGATATCGCCGACGCCGTCGCGTTTCTGCGCGAGCGCTTTACGGCCGAGGGGATATCCTTCGAGATTACCGTCGAGGGTGTGAACGATGAGGACTGGACCAACGCCTGGCGGAAATATTATCGTCCGATGAAGATCGGAAAGCATCTTGTTGTGGTTCCCATGTGGGAGGAGTACCGGCCCGGGGAAGGGGATGTCGTCATCCGAATGGATCCCGGCATGGCGTTCGGTACCGGTACGCACGAGACCACGCGGCTTTCCGCCGCGATGCTCGAAAAATACATAAAACCGGGGGATCGTGTGCTCGACGTGGGGACAGGGAGCGGAATTCTCTCGCTCTTTGCCGCTAAGCTCGGCTGCGCCTATGCCGACGCCTTCGATATCGACCCGGTGGCGGTGCGCGTGGCGGGAGAGAACGCCCTTGCCAACGAAACGCCCAATGTCACCTGCGCGGTCTCCGATCTTTTGTCGGCGGTCGATCCGGAGAAAAAATACAATCTGGCCATGGCCAACATTGTGGCCGACATCCTGATCCGCATGGCGCCCGACATACGGGCGCACCTGGCCGAGGGCGCGCATCTTGTCTGTTCGGGCATTATCGAGGAACGGGCGGAGGAGGTAAAGGCGGCCATGGAAAAGGGCGGGCTTTTTCTTGTCGACGAGGACAGCGAAGCCGACTGGAAGGTTCTTGTCTTCGAGAATCGCTGAGACCGCTGCAAGAGAGAGAATGGGTGCTCTATCCGGACGGTTGCCACTGGATATGGATCATTCTTCAAAACCCCAAAGGCGCCATCGCGCAACCTTTAGTTGCGCGATGGCGCTTTTCTATCGCCTTTCTATGGGAAATACCTGTGCCCTCGAAATCCCGATCTCCAACGACGCGATTTTGCGGATGATCGGTAGGGCCTTTGGGATTTATAAATACGCTTTTTTCAGGAGAAAAAAACGGGATTTTAGGCGGGAAAGGTTCACGCATGAATTTGTTTCGGCAGAAGAACGGGATAGCGGTCAGGGCAACGGGAAGTTGACTGAAACCAGAGAGACAGCGGAAGGAAACGGCGGACGGAGAAGCTTTCTTCGATACCGGGTTCAGCCTGGCTGTCAGGCAAAATGCCGGCAGGGAGGCGGCTTAATCTGTTATGTGTCCGTCCCGAACGTAAGCCTTTCCCGGTGGGAAATATAAGTTGACAAGAAGGTCCTTTTGTGATAAAATAACTTAAACAGGGAATCTTTCCGCAAATCAGGGGGCGGGCGGCAATTGCCGGCCGACGGCGGATTTTTTCCCGAACGCGAAAGGCATGGATTCTATAATGAAAAAACTTTTGCTTCTCACGCTTTTTCTTCTGATGGTTGTTGTTCTTGCGGCGGCCTGCGGCCGGGGTGATGCGACAACCGGTTCGAGCGCCGACAGTACCGCGCCGGGGGCCGTTTCGGATTCCGACACAAAGGAAAACACGACGCCCGCTTCGACGGCTCCCTGGGGGCCGCTCTATCCGATCACCGGCGAGGAGTCCGACGAATCGATTCCCGAGACCACTCCGCCAAAGACTCCCGATACCGAGGCATCGGACGATACCGAGAAGGAGCCGGAGGATCCCGACAATCCGACCGACGAGCCGGAGAATCCCGACAATCCGATCGATGAGCCGGAAGATCCCGGTACGACCGGCGGGGAGGACGATTGGGGCTCGCTGACTCCCATTCCGCCCGACAAGTCGGAAACGTCGGAACCGGTTTTGCCGGAAGAGGATGATGAAACAGGCTGGGGCGCTTTGATCCCCTTGAAACCGAATGTCTGATGGCTTTCGGCCATAGGATTGCAATGAGGCGGGAGCCATGCGGTTTGGAAGGCGGGTTCCGGCATACAAAAAGAAAATCCTAAGAATACGGTTGTCGAGTCGGCCTTGCCGGCCTCGAGTCCGCTCGTTCGGATCTTTTCACCAAAGAAAGCAGATCCCGGGACTTAGCTCGGGTTACGTCACGGAATCTGTCCCGAAAAAACGGCCGGTATTTTCTGCCGGCCGTTTTTTCTTTTCTGCCGACCTTGTATTTCTGAATAACCTTGTGGATATAACCGGGCTCTTCCGTTCCCGACAGATTAAAATTTATGTTGGAGGCAGAAAATGTACTTCCCGAGCGATATGAATTTTCAGTACTTCTTTTTCGATACATACCCCGGTTTTTTTCTGCAGGCCCTTCCCGCTGCCCTGCTTGCCGGAATGATTTCTGTCATATGGCAAAGAAAACGGAGGGCGGTGTCGGTCGGAAAAGCGATTCTGCCGTCGCTTTTTGTCGCCTATCTCACAGGACTTTTGTGTATTACGCTTTTTTCCTATCTTCTGGGAGATTTTTATTTTCTTCTGTTTTATCGCCATATGCCGGGCGGCGCTTCTCATTGGTTTTGCTTTGAGTATGATTTTGTCCCGGATTTTTTTAAAAATTTCGGTATAGAAAATCTGGGAAACATTCTGATCTTTCTCCCCTTCGGTCTCCTCTATCCGTTTTTCAACCGGCGCGCCACATGGAAAAGAACCGTGCTCGCCGGAGGATTCACTTCTCTTTCTATTGAACTGCTTCAGCCGGTATTCGGCCGCTCTTTCGACGTCAACGATCTGATTTTGAACGGCTTCGGAGTCCTTTTGTCCGCCGGGCTTTTTTGGGGGTTGAAAAGCCTGCTCCGGCGAAAACAGTGTTGACTCTCTGCCGATCGGACGGCAGAGAGAGTGTGTGTGTGTGACCGGGCTACCCGGTCGACTGGGACATCCCGCCGGTGCTTTTCCTTATCTTACCGCTTGGACCGCCCTTTTTGAGCGAGGAAAAGCCGGTCCAACCGAAGCGGCTCTTATACGGACTCTTTTGGAGTGATCGAGTTTTTTCTGTTGAGATGAGTGAGTAGCAATTCTATTTTAACAGATCTCGGTCACTTTTTCTGCTTCCTTCCGGTCTCTTTTCTCTGGTAATCCTACATACACGACCGCGGCCGGGCGTGAAATGCCCTTGACAAAAAAGAAAAAATCGGGTACACTATATTGTGTGGTCAATCCGCAAAAACATGGAAGAAGGAACGAATATATAGATGGCGAAAGCAAAAGCGAGCAAAGCATACGATAACCGGAGCATCCAGCAGCTGAAGGGGGCCGACCGCGTGCGCAAGCGTCCCGGGGTAATCTTCGGCTCCGACGGGCTGGACGGCTGCGAGCACTCTTTTTTTGAGATTCTTTCGAACGCGGTGGATGAGGCGCGGGAAGGATACGGTTCGCGGATCGAAATCCGGGTGATGAAGGACTGCACGCTCGAAGTAACCGACCGGGGGCGGGGCGTGCCGCTCGACTACAACGAAAAAGAGGGGCAGTGGAACTGATCTCGGAGGTCGTGCGAGCTCTACGCGGGGGGAAATACAACAACAACGACGCCGCCTCGGCTTATGAGTATTCGCTGGGACTGAACGGCCTCGGCGCCTGCGCTACGCAGTGTTCCTCGGAATTCATGTATGTGCGCTCCTGCGACGGGTCCACGGTTTACGAGATGGACTTTCGAAAGGGCGAACCGGTGGGCGAGCTGCGCAAGCGGCCGGCCGGGCGCGGGGAGTCCTTTTCGGGCACCACCATCCGCTGGCGCCCCGACCTCGAGGTTTTCAAGGAGATTCGCATTCCGAAGGAGCATTTTGTCGAGACGCTCAAGCGGCAGGCGGTGGTCAACTCGGGCATCCGCTTCGTTTTTTACTACGAAGAGGAGAACGGAGAGGTAAGCGAAGAGGAATTTTATTATGAAAACGGCATTCAGGACCGTGTCGGAGAGCTTGCGGGCGAGGCGCCCCTGACCGCCTCCAAATTTTACAAGACCGAGACCATGGGGCGCGACCGGGCCGACCTCGAGGATTACAAGCTCAAGATCGAGCTCTCCTTCTGCTTTTCCAAGACGGCGCATGTCATCGAATATTACCACAACTCCTCCTGGCTTGAGCACGGGGGCGCGCCCGACAAGGCCGCCCGCAGCGCCTTTGTTTCGGGGTTTGACAAGTACCTTAAGGCGGCGGGCAAGTATAAGAAAAACGAGAGCAAAATCACCTTCAACGACATCGAGGAATGTCTGGTTCTGGTGATCAATTCCTTCTCCACGCAGACAAGCTACGAAAACCAGACCAAAAAGGCGATCACCAACAAGTTCATTCAGGAGGCGATGACCGACTATATCAAGCATGTCCTCGAGGTCTATTTCGCCGAAAACCCGCTTGACGCCGAGAGCGCGGCCAATCAGGTCCTGGTCAACAAACGCAGCCGCGAGACGGCCGAGGCAACGCGTCTTGACATCCGGAAGAAGCTCAGCGGAACCATCGACATCGCCAACCGGGTCGAAAAGTTTGTGAACTGCCGTTCCAAGGATCCCGAGCGCCGAGAGCTCTATATCGTGGAGGGCGATTCGGCCATGTCCTCCTGCATACTCGGACGCAGCGCGGAGTTTCAGGCGATCATTCCGGTGCGGGGCAAGACGCTCAACTGCCTGAAGAGTACGCAGGAAAAAATCTTCAAGAACGACATCATCACCGATCTTCTCCGGGTCATCGGCTGCGGCGCCGAGGTGAAGATCAAATCGAAGGATTCGGATATCTCCGCGTTCGATCTCTCCGCGCTCCGCTGGAACAAAATCATCATCTGCACCGACGCGGATGAGGACGGCTTCCAGATCCGGGTTCTGGTGCTCACGATGTTTTACCGCCTGCTTCCCACGCTTTTGAAGGAGGGAAGGGTCTATATCGCCGAGTCGCCCCTTTTTGAGATTTCCTCCAAGGATGACATCTATTTCGCCTACGACGAGAGAGAAAAGATCGAAATACTCAAAGAGCTTGACGCGAAAAAGCAGAAATATACCATTCAGCGCTCCAAGGGCCTGGGCGAAAACGAGCCGGAGATGATGTGGAAGACCACAATGAACCCCGCAACGCGGCGTCTGATCCGGGTCTGCGAGGACGACGCCCAGAAGACGGCGGAGATGTTCGAGCTGATGCTCGGCGATAATCTGGAGGGACGCAAGGATTTCATCGCCCGTTACGGCTCCCGCTATATTTTCCAGGCGGACGTGTAAGCGCGTCTTTTTCCGCAAGATTTTTCCTGTTCGAACAGTGTTTTGCTGTTCGAGCAGGGCTTTCTCTGTCCGGTATGCGGGCTAAAGGCTTAGGGGCGTTCGACAGAGTTTTCGGCGCACGGGGCGGTAGGGTTTTCCGGAAAAATTCCCTGCAAGGGCTTCTTGCGCGGTCTTTGTGCGCTCCCGTGCTCTTTTCGACAGGGGTTGTTATGCTGACGATTGTTTACGCGCGCCAAAGCGCTGTGCGGCGCGCCTATCTGCAAAAAAAACTGACCGAGGCCGCCTCGGCGGGCCGCAAGGCGCTTCTCTTCGTGCCGGAGCAGCAGGTTCTGGAGGCGGAGGGCTTTGTCTCGTCGCTTGCGGGCGCGGCGGGGATCGAGGTCACCTCTTTCCGGCGGATTGCCGACAGCGTTTTCCGCCGCTACGGAGGACTCTGCTATCATTATATC
>CALXKW010000132.1 GCA_944389045.1 uncultured Clostridia bacterium
TCTCTATCATGCCTTTTGTACTTTGCCGTCGCTGGCCGGCAAGGGGGAGGTCAATACCTCGATTGCCAAAATGCTGGGGTATCGGGGCATACCCGCCTCGGCAGAGGAACTGGCGGTCATTCGGAATCTTCTTTTGGCCGAAGAGACCGGCTGCCGCCTCCATCTTTCAGGGATCAGCACGGCGCGGAGCCTTTCTTTTATCCGACGCGCCAAATCCGAGGGACTTCGCGTGACCTGCGACGTTTCTCCCTATCATTTCTTTTTTGAAGAAAACGCCGTTCTGTATCATGGAGGCAATGCGAAGCTGCTTCCGCCTCTGCGGGGGGAGGCGGACAGGCAGGCCGTTGTGGAGGCGATTGCCGACGGAACGATTGACGCCATTGCCTCGCATCACCATCCCAACGGGAGGGGACAGGGAAGGGCGCCGATGGCCGACGCGCCCTTTGGCGCCGTGGGTCTCGAAGTGACCTTTTCCGCCTGTGTCGATCGCCTGGTTCGACCGGGAATCATCGATCTTTTCCGTCTGTCCGAGCTTTTGTCGGGCGGGCCGTCCGCGATTCTGGCCGAGACAGGCGCTACGCGGCCCCCTCTTCCCAGCCGCGTCCGGGTGGGTGCGCGGGCGGATTTCAATCTGGTTTCGCTCGATTGTCCGGTCACCTTCAGCGAAAGCGGTCTGCAGGGCCGGGCGAAAAACACCCCGTTTCTCGGCATGACGCTCCACGGGCGTGTCGAACGGGTATTCATCGACGGAACTGAGCTAAAAATCAGAAAATAGGCGGGCGGCGATGCCGGCAAAAGCAAAAAATCTATCGGATGCGGGGAGCATTTTCGTCTGGCGGGGGCGGAGCGAGCGCCTCCTGCGTTCGGTTTTTTGCTTTGCGCAGGGCCATATTCTGTTCTTAAGCGGATGCGTCGGATAAACAAACGGCCGCCGTATCCGACAAAAATGCAAAAAGAAAACGAAAAATAAAAAATAATTTGTTTTGCCCTCTTGCATTTTGTCGTGAGTTGGTATAAAATATTTCTGCAAGCAATTTGAAAGTGAAACAGCTCCCTCTACAATCAAAAAGGAGGAGGCGGGCGGAAGGGATATGCAATCTTGAAAGGTTTTGTTTACGCGGACAACGCAGCTACGACTATGGTTCTTCCGGAGGTGCGGGAGGCGATGATGCCCTTCTTCGGAGAGCTTTACGGAAACCCCTCCAGCGCCTACAGCATTGGGGCACAGGCGGCGGAAGCTCTGGCCGAGGCCAGAAAGACGATTGCCTCTCTTCTCGGGGCCAAGTCGGGAGAGATTTATTTTACCGCCTCGGGCAGCGAGGCCGACAACTGGGCCATCAAAGGGGCGGCGCAGGCTCTTCGCGAGAAAGGCAGGCATCTGATTACTTCGAAATTCGAGCATCACGCGGTGCTCCATGCCATGGAGTCGCTCGAGCGCGACGGTTTCGAGGTCACCTATCTTGATGTGAACGAGAACGGGATCGTCGATCCTGCAGCCCTTGAAAAAGCGATCCGTCCGGACACCACGCTGGTGGCCGTTATGCTGGCCAACAACGAGATCGGAACGATTCAGCCGATTGCCGAGATCGCCGAGATCGCGCACCGGCACAAAGCGGTCTGCTTTACCGACGCGGTGCAGGCGGTGGGCAACATTCCGGTGAATGTGAAGGATCTCGGCGTGGACATGCTTGCCCTCTCGGGGCACAAGATCCATGCTCCCAAGGGAATCGGCGTTCTTTATATCAAAACCGGAACCCGGGTGCGCACGCTGATCGACGGCGGCGGGCAGGAGCGGGGAAGGCGGGGCGGCACCGAGAACGTGGCGTTTGCCGCCGCCCTGGCAAAAGCTCTCAGCATTGCGGTCGAGCGCATGGAGGACAACGCGCGGGTCGCGGCTCTGCGCGACCGTCTGGCGGACGGCCTTCTGGCCCGGATCCCCTATGCCCGTATCAACGGCGACCGCGAAAAAAGGCTATGCGGCAATCTGAATATCTCCTTTGAATTTGTGGAGGGGGAGAGCCTTCTTCTCTGGCTGGACAAAAACGGCATCTGTGCCTCCACCGGCTCGGCCTGCAATTCGGCCTCGCTGGAGCCTTCGCACGTTCTTCTCTCGATCGGTCTTCCTGCCGAGAAGGCGCACGGCTCTCTGCGCTTTACCCTCTCGCATGAGAATACCGAGGAGGATGTCGATTATATTCTCGATACGCTGCCCGGCATTGTGCAGCGCCTGCGCGATATGAGCCCTCTTTACAATTCCTCGATGGCGCGTATCGCCGATGTCGCTGTCAGGGGCTGACGAAAAAAAGCGGAAGACGGCCGAAGGGCGACAGAAAAGCCGGAAAAAACTTTCGGCGTACCAAATTGGAAAGAAAGGCGGAAAAACGCTATGTATAGTGAAAAAGTCATCGATCATTTTACCAATCCCCGCAATGTGGGGGAGATCCCAGACGCCAACGGCGTGGGCGAGGTGGGCAACGCTACCTGCGGCGATATCATGCGGATCTATCTGAAAATTGACGACAACGGGATCATTGAGGACGCGAAGTTCAAGACCTTCGGCTGCGGTGCGGCCATCGCTACCTCCTCTATGGCGACCGAAATGATCCGCGGCCGATCGATTGAAGAGGCGCTCTCTCTGACCAACAAGGCGGTCATCGAGGCGCTGGACGGCCTTCCCCCGGTAAAGGTACACTGTTCGGTTCTCGCCGAAGAGGCGGTGAAGACCGCCGTGGCCGACTATTACAGGCGGCGGGGCGAGGAAGTTCCGGCGGCGGCCATCGTCTGCGACGGCTGCTGCGAGGCCTGCGCCCACAAGGCGCAAGAGGAATGAGCAGGGGCAAGGTCCTTGTGGGGATGAGCGGCGGCGTCGATTCGGCCTGTGCGGTCCGCCTCCTGTTGGAGGCCGGATACGAGGCCGTAGGCGCCGTTCTCGTGTTTTCTCCGCATACCGATATCGAGCCGGCCCTCCGGGCTGCCCGTGAGCTCGGCGTTCGGCTTGTGGTCGAGGATGTTCAGGAAGAGTTCCGGCGGCAGGTGATTTCTGATTTTGTCGCCGAATACGCGGCGGGGCGCACGCCCAATCCCTGTGTTCTCTGCAACCGTTCCGTGAAGATGGAGACGCTTCTGCGGCTTTCTTATCGGGAGAAATGCGACTTTTTTGCCACCGGACATTATGTCCGCGTCGCTTCTCTGGCGAACCGCCGTTTTGCGCTCGGCCGCGCCGCCGATTTTCGCAAGGATCAGAGCTATATGCTCTGGGGGATGACGCAGGAGCAGCTTTCCCGCTTTATGGCGCCGCTCGCCGAATTGACTAAGGATTCGGTCCTCGGCCGCGCCCAAAATGCCGGTCTCTCGAGCGCCGGGGCAGGGGAGAGCCAGGATATCTGTTTTATTCCCGATGGAGATTATATTTCCTTCCTCCTCCGGAACGGGGCGCCCTCCGAGGCCTTCGCACCCGGCGATTTTGTCGGGAAGGACGGGCGTTTTCTCGGCCGTCACGAGGGGATCGCCCGTTATACGGTGGGACAGAGAAAGGGTCTGGGAATCGCGCTGGGCTATCCGGCGTTTGTGACCGCGATCGACCCGGAGACGAAGAAAATCACCCTCTCCCCGAAGGAAGGGTGCCTTTCCTCCTCCATGAAAGTCGATTCCCCGGTCTTTCAGGGCATGGAAAAGACCGAGGGGCGTTTTTTGCTGAAGGTCAAGATCCGCTACGCCGCCCCTCCCGTCCCCTGTGAGGTGACGATTGCCGGCGAAAAAATCGAAGTTTTTTTCGAAGAGCCCCAGCGCTGTCCCGCTCCGGGACAGTCGGCGGTCTTTTACCGCGACGATCTTGTGATGTTTGGCGGCCGGATTCTCGGGTAAAGGTGAGCCGGGAGTCGGATCAGGCACAGAAGTCTTGCGGAAAAAAGAAGAATCAGCCGAAAAATATAGCCGCCCGGATAGGGCAGAGAAATCCAAACATAGCAGAAACAAGAAACAAAACATAATCGATATACCGGAAAAATATAAAGTAAACGGTAAAACATAAAGCATAAACGAAAAAACGCCGTCCTCTCCATAGCGGAGAGGACGGCGTTGCCGTTATATTGAGTACCTCAAAAAATCAGTCCTTGACGTAGAGCTTGATTTCCGAAAGCTCCATCAGCTCGGTATTGCTCTGTCTTTTGTACTCCAGCTTGTAGTACTCGTAAGAGCCCTGTTTGGCGGCGTCGATCTTAAAGTTGTATTCGACTCCATTGATGATTCCGAGCAGCGGGTCGCCCGTCTGCTTGTCGAGCTCGACCCAACCGCCGTCCGCGCTGTTCGACCCGTAGAGCGTCCATTCGATGATCCGCCGTCCTCCGCCGTGGTCGTTTCCGGCCACCAGAGAATAGGAGGTGATCTTTACAGCCGAATCGGCTTTGAAGATGATGGGAAGGTCATACGTCGTGCAGAGTTTGGTGCCGGTCGAGTTGTCGAAGAGCTTGTCGAAGCCTTCGGAGGCAGAGGCACTTCCCTCCGGGCCCGAAATGCCGGTCAGAGACATCGCGTCGCCCACATCCTCATTCGGATCGAGGCCGGGAACCGTAACCGAGCCGAGGTCGGCATAGTAGAGCTCGCTGCCGTTCTTTTCAATCGAAAGACGAATGGCATAAGTTTTGCCGGAAACGACTTCAAAACCGAGGGTGCCGACCTCCAGGCGGATGAAGGAACCGCCGGAATCGATGAAGTAGTAAGTACCGATGTTCTCGATCGTGTAGGTCGTGTCGTTAATCTTCAGCTTCCAGGTATAGCCTTCCTTGGCGACCGCCGTGTCGTTGCCGGTTTCCTGTTTCACCACCTCGAGCAGCTCGCTGTTCAGCGTCTTGTCGGAAATGTTGATGGTGATCGTCTTGCTCTTGTTGGCGCCGGCTCCGGGAACGACGTGGTCCTCAAACGCGAAGTAATGGTCGCCCATTTTCTCCAGTTTCGAGAGGATATCCACGGGGTCAGCCGGCTCTACGGGCTCGGATGTATCCGCAGGAGTGGTTTCGGCAGGAGTGGTCTCTGCGGGCGTGGTTTCGGCAGGAGTGGTCTCCGCAGGAGTGGTTCCGGCGGGTGTGGTTTCCGCAGGGGTGGTCTCGGCAGGAGTGGTCTCTGCGGGTGTCGTTTCGTCAGGCGTGGTGGCCGCGGAAGTGCCCTTCGGAGTCGTCGTGTCATCGCCTCCGCAGGCGACAATCATACAGAGTGAAAGCAGAAGGGCAACACATAAAAGTATCAGCTTTTTCATATGCAATCTCCTTAATTGATTTGGAATGGGTTGCGCTGTCTTTTCTGTATTATATCATTTCATTCCTTCTTTGTCAAGGGAGTATTGTGATAAACAACAAAATCTTTTCGTGAAAGGTGAAAATTTTGTGAAAACTGCGCGACAGAGGGTGTACTTTTTCTAAAAGACGTCTGATCTGTCGGCAAAGGCGGCATCCGGAGCTTCGGCGCGTGGCCGTCCGCTGTTTCTCCGCATGTATTTCTTTCGTCGATTGCTTCGGCCATGCGGCTTCGTAAAAAATCGCAGAACAGAAATCAAACCTTCGAGACCTTGATGGTGTTGGTGGTTCCGGCCACGTTCAACGGGACGCCGGCCGTGATGACCACCGTGTCCCCGGGCGAGACCGCATCGATCTGTTTGGCGCAGTCCACCGCATGTATGAAAAGCTGATCGGCGTCGGTCTGGTTGCGGGCCAGTACCGGCAAAACGCCCCAGGAGAGAGCAAGCTGATGGAAGGTTTTGCGTTCGGGTGTTGCGGCCACAATCGGAATGATCGGGCGGAATTTCGAGACCCGGCGGGCGGTCGACCCCGACTTGGTTACCGCGATAATGGCGGCGGCACCCAGATCCCGGGCGGTTGTGCAGGCCGCGTCGCAGAGAGCGTTGGTGGTGTCGGTCGCGTCCACGTCGTGGCGCAGTCCGCTGAAGACGTCCAGGTCAAAGGCGTCGATTTCGGCCTGCTCGGCAATCCGCGCCATGACCGAAACCACATGAGGCGGATTGACCCCCATCGCTGTCTCTCCCGAGAGCATTACGGCCGAGGTGCCGTCAAATACGGCGTTGGCCACGTCGGTGATCTCCGCACGGGTGGGCGTCGGAGAGTGTACCATCGATTCGAGCATCTGGGTGGCGGTGATGACCATTTTGCCCGACTGGTAGCATTTGCGGATAAAGCGTTTCTGAATTCCGGGAAGGCGCTCGAATTCAACCTCGACGCCCATGTCGCCGCGGGCGACCATGATGCCGTCGGCATGCTTGAGAATTTCGTCGAAATTGTTGACGCCCTCAATGTTCTCGATCTTGGCGATGATGCGGATCCGGTGTCCTCCGTAATAATCGAGAAACTTGCGCAGAGCGATGACGTCTTCCTTGCAGCGGACGAAGGAAGCGGAGATAAAGTCCACGTCATTTTCCACTGCAAAACGGAGATCGTCCTCGTCCGCTGCGCTGATAT
>CALXKW010000133.1 GCA_944389045.1 uncultured Clostridia bacterium
CCGACAGCCCCAGCCACGCGTAGAGATCGTGAAAGCCCTGTCCGATCATACAGATCAGACCTCCCACAAGGAAGGCCTTGATGCAGTTGAGAAGAATCGGGGATTTGGCGGCTCGCCGTTCGGCAAATTTTTTGTAGTTGTCGTTCATCTGCATAAAAACACCTCTTTTGTCTCATTATTGGCAAAGTGGCAAAAAAATATTCCTCCCGTGTTGACACCGCTCTCTTCTTCGTGTAGAATATAAAGCAAGGAAACAGGCCTGTCCGCCCGCTTTAAGGGGTTTTCAGAAGAACAGGCTTTCCCGTCTGAATTTTTCCCGGCCGAAAACGCCGGGGACAAGGAGCTGTTTGTGTTTTTTCCCGTACCCGACTACATGTTCAACCGATTTGAGGAGATCACGCCCGCCTTTCTTACCGCGCTTGGCGTCCGCTGTCTTCTCTGCGACATTGACAATACGCTGGTCACCTACGACGATGTCCTTCCGACCGAGAGCGTTCTTCGCTGGCTCTCTTCCCTGAAAGAGGCAGACATTCTCGTGATTCTTCTCTCCAACAACAAGCATGAGCGGGTGCTTCGCTTTGCCGAGGGACTGGATCTCGCTTGGGTCGCCAAAGCGGGAAAACCTCTGATTAAGAAAGCGCGTAAGGCGCTGAAAGAGGCGGGGATTCCCCCCAAAAGAACCGCCGTTCTGGGAGATCAGCTTTTCACCGACGTCTGGGTGGGAAAATTTTTGGGAGCCGCCGCCACCCTGACCGTGTCCCCTATCCGGGACAAAAAGAGCCTTTTTGTGCGCGGAAAACGCTTTCTTGAAAGGCCCTTCATCGCGTTTTACAAACGGCGGGAGGCAAAAAAACAAAAATTCGGACAAAAGTCCGGGCAAAAGGAAGAAAGATAAAGTATGGGAGCATTATTCGGACCGAGCGGAAATTCCAAACGCTTTTACGAGGAGGGCCACAAAAAAACGCTGGAGGCCTTCGCATGGCTGAAGGAGCTGGGCCTTGACGCCTATGAATACCCTGCCGGAAACGGCATCACCGCCTCGCTTTCGACCTTCGCCGCACTGGGGGAGGCTGCCCGGCGCGAGGGAATCCGCACCTCCTTTCATACCCCCTATTTCATTTCCTTATCGGGAACCGAAGAGGAAAAACGCCTGAAAAGCGTCGAATACATCAAAAAGAGTGAAGAAGCGGCCCGCGCCCTCGGCGCCGATATTCTCGTCATTCACACCGGAAGCGCCTCCAAAATCTCGCGGGAAGAGGCGGTCGCACTCGCCAAGGACACCATGATTAAAACGCTCGAGGCTCTGCCCGACTCCCCGGTTCGGTTCGGTCTTGAGACGATGGGAAAGAAGAATCAGCTCGGCACGCTGGACGAGGTGCTTGAAATCTGCGCCATTGATGCCCGGCTCTATCCCGTCGTCGATTTCGGCCATATGAACGCCCGGGAACGGGGCGGACTTTTCATCACCGCCGACGACTACCGGCGGGTATTCGACAAAATTGCGCTGAAGCTGGGAGACGCTTACGCCACGACGCTGCACTGCCATTTTTCGAAAATCGAATACACCGATGCGGGAGAAAAACGCCACCTTACCTTTGAGGACGAGGTCTTCGGCCCCGCGTTCGAACCGCTGCTCGAAGCGATCGTCCGCGAAGCGCTCTCCCCCCGCATCATCTGCGAATCGAACGGTACCATGGCGGAGGACGCCTTAACGATGAAAAAGCATTATCTCTCCCTCCTTACATCCTGAAAAGGAGCTTTTGGCCTGAAAGAACAAACGACAGATCTTACGTTTTAGATCTTTCGTTTTAGATTTTTTTGTCTTATTTTTAATGAAAGAGGTGAAATCCATGAGCATACAAAACAACGCTTCCAGACTGGAGAGACTTCTGACCCTGCTTCCTGAAGAGATCGACGCCCTTCTCGTCACCAACCCGAAAAACCAGCGCTATCTGACCGGGTTTGATTTTCAGGACGGTCTTGTGCTGGCGACGCGGAAAAAATCTTATTTGATCACCGATTTTCGCTACTGGGAGGCCGCTAAAAAAGAGACCGCTCCCTCCTTCTCGGTCGTCACCTTCGCGGGAAAGCTCTCCGATCAGCTTCTCTCTCTTCTTGACGGACAGACAAACGTGGGATACGAAGACGCATCGATCACGGTAGAGACGCTTCATAAATACCAAAACGCCCTTCCCGGCTGCCGCCTGATCGGAGCGGGAAGACCGATCGAAACGCTCCGTATGAACAAAGAGCCCCGCGAGATCGAAGCGATGATCGCGGCACAGCGGATCGCCGAAAAGGCGTTTGACCATATTCTCGGCTTTCTCTCGCCCGACCGCACCGAAACCGAAGTGGCGCTGGAGCTCGAATTTACGATGCGAAAGCTGGGTGCCACCGCCACCTCCTTTTCGACCATCGCCGTATCGGGAAAAAAATCGGCCATGCCCCACGGCGTTCCCGCCGACATCAAGCTCTCCCGCGGCTTTTTTACGCTCGATTTCGGTGCCCTCTTCGACGGCTACTGCTCGGATATGACGCGGACCGTTGTCATCGGAAAAGCCGATGACGAAATGAAGCGGGTTTACAACACCGTTCTGGAGGCACAAAACGCCGCGCTCGCCGCCTATGATTTCGGCAAAACCGGCCGTGAAATCGACGCGGTGGCCCGGAAAATCATCGATGAAAGAGGCTACGAGGGCTGCTTCGGCCACGGTCTGGGACACGGCGTGGGGATGGACATCCACGAGGCGCCCGGCGTCAACGCCTCTTCGCTCATTCCGTTTGAGACCGGACACGTCGTTACCTGCGAGCCGGGCATATATCTCGAGGGAAAATACGGCGTGCGGATCGAGGACATGGTCGTTTTCCGTGAAAATACCGTCGAGGATATCACGCATTGCCCTAAAGAACTGATCGAATTGTAAAAAAAATATTAACTCTATTGAAAAAAATTTCCGGATATAGTATAATAATACGGATATAGAATGAAAATCTTAATAGGAAATTTCGGAGGACTTACAAATGGTAGTAGCTGGCGACTTCAGGAACGGCGTTACGTTTGAGATGGACGGCAAGGTTTATCAGGTAATCGAGTTCCAGCACGTCAAACCCGGCAAGGGAGCCGCGTTCGTGAGAACCAAACTGCGCAACGTCATCACCGGAGGCGTTACCGAGACGACCTTCTCCCCGACAGATAAGTTTGTGAACGCCCACAACGACAGACGCCAGATGCAGTACCGCTATACCGACGGCGATCTCTATTATTTCATGGACATGGAAACCTTCGAGCAGGAACCGATCGGCAAGGATCTTCTCGGCGACTCCTTCAAGTTCGTCAAAGAGGAGATGCTCTGCAAGATCCTTTCCTATAAGGGAAAGGCCTTTTCGATCGAGCCGCCCATGTTTGTCGAACTGGCTGTGACCGAAACCGAGCCGGGCTTTGCCGGCAATACCGCGCAGAGCGCCATGAAGCCCGCTACGCTGGAAACCGGCGCTGTCATCAAGGTGCCGCTCTTTATCAACGTCGGCGACGTTCTCAAGATCGACACCCGGACCGGCGAATATCTCTCGAGAGCCTGACCGCTTCGAAACGACACCCGCAAACAACACCTACAAAGAAAGGCAAGGGCAGAAAAGATGAGCAACACCGAAAAAGTCGCTTATATCAAGGGCATGATGGAGGGCATGAATTTTGCTCCCGATACTCCCGAAAAGAAACTGATCTCCGCCATTGTGGACGCGCTTGAAGGCATGGCCGAATCGCTTTATGCCGTCGAGGAGGACACCAAGTATCTCAGCGATTACATCGAAGAGGTGGATCAGGATCTGGGCGACGTCGAAGAAGAGGTCTTCGGATACGACGAGGACGAGGACGACGATTACGACGACGAGGATGAGGACGAAGAGGATGACGAGGACGAAGAAGAGTTCTACGAACTGGAATGCCCTCAGTGCGGTAAGAAGTTCTGCATCAGCGAAGATATGCTCGACCTCGACGACGTGGAGTGCCCCAAATGCGGCGAGAAGATCGAACTCGACCTTGAGTGCTGCGACTGCGAGGATTGTGACGACTGCGAGGATTGCGAAAACTGCGATACCAAATAAACTCCTTTATACCGCAAGGATGCAAGAAAGAAGCTTTCCCCCGAAAGCTTCTTTCTTGCATCAGGCCGAAAAAACTCGCTGCCCCGGCCGCGAAAAATCAAAATGAACAGTTTTTCGCAAAATCATGTCTTCTGCGCCTGAAAATCCATTACTATTTTTGAAAAAGGAAGTGACGCCTCATGAACACCGCGCTTACCCGGGAACTGCTCTCTTTCATCGGCAAAAGCCCCACCGCTTATCACGCGGCGGCGTCGGCTGCCGAAACTCTTTCGCAAAACGGATTTGTCCCCCTCACCGAACAAAGCGAGGAACCGCTATCCCCCGGCGGAAAATATTATATTCTCCGCAACGGCTCTTCTCTGCTCGCCTTCAGGCTTCCTCAAGAGAGACCTACGGGTTTCATGATCTGCGCTTCCCACAGCGACTCCCCCACATTCAAGCTGAAACCCAACGCGGACAGCGATGCGTTCGGACGTTATGTCTCTCTGAACACCGAGCGTTACGGAGGCATGATTCTCTCAAGCTGGTTTGACCGTCCGCTTTCGGTTGCCGGCCGGGTGGCAGTCGAAACCGACGAGGGGCTGAAGATTCGTCTTGTCAATCTTGACCGCGACCTTCTCGTCATTCCCAACGTGGCCATCCACATGAACCACGCACTGAACAACGGGTATGTATACAATCCTCAGTGCGACACGCTCCCCCTTTTCGCCGAGAAAGCCTCGGAGTGCGGAATTTTCGATCTTGTCGCCGAGGCCTGCAAAACCGCGAAGGAAAAGATCGCAGGGCACGACCTCTTTCTCTACTGCCGGGAGAAAGGCGTCCTTTTCGGCGCGAAAGAGGAATTTTTCCTTTCGCCCCGCATCGACAATCTGGAATGCGCCTGGACCTCTCTGCGGGGATTTCTGGAAGCCGACCCTACCCGGGCGATTCCGGTCTATGCCCTTTTCGACAACGAAGAAACCGGCAGCGAGAGCAAACAGGGCGCCGCTTCGGACTTTCTTCTGAACACTCTTTGCCGCATTGTCCGCTCTCTTCCCGAAAAAGAAAGCACCGCTTCCCTTCTGGCCAATTCCTTCATGCTTTCGGCTGACAACGCCCACGGCAGGCACCCGAATCACCCCGAACTCGCCGACAGGGAGAATTTCCCGGTTATGAACGAGGGAATCGTCATCAAATACAACGCCTCTCAGCGCTACACCACCGACGGTGTTTCGGCCGCCCTTTTTAAGGCCCTCTGCAAAAAGGCCGGTGTGCCGACTCAGGTCTATGCCAACCGCTCGGATATGGCAGGCGGCTCCACGCTGGGTTCGATTCTGAACACCCGGGTCTCGGTCAAAACAGTCGACATCGGTCTTGCCCAGCTCGCCATGCACTCTGCCTGTGAAACGGCCGGCACACGCGACGCCGCCTATATGTATGAGGCCTGCCGCCTCTTCTTCTCCGCCTCTCTCACCGAGAAAAACAACCTCATAAAATGGAATTTCTGACGCCGGAGAAAAAAATGAAAATCAAAAAAAAGAAAAAAAACGCCTGCCGACTGAAGCGATTTTTCCGCAAAATTTTCCGCAAGGCGGTCTTTACTTCGGCAATCATCGTGGCGGGAGGCTCTTCCACACGCTTTGGGGGCCAAACGCCCAAGCAGTTTCTCTTTCTCGCCGGGATGCCGGTAGTGGTACATACGCTTCTGGCTTTTGAAAAAAGCAGTCTGATCGACGAAATTGTCGTCGTCTGCCGTCCCGGTGAGGAGAACCTCTACCGCGAGCTTGCCGACCGCTATGCCGTCACCAAGTTCCGTAAGGCGGTTGAGGGCGGCGACACACGTCAGCGCTCCGCGCTTCGGGGTGTGGAAGCCACGGACACTAAGGCGCGCTATGTCCTGATTCACGACGCGGCGCGGCCGCTTGTCCGTGAGGAAACGATCCGTGACGTGGCACTGGCGGCTCACGACCATCGCGCCGCCTGCGCCGCCACACCCTGCCGGGATACCGTAAAAATCGTCTCCGAAGACGGCTTTATTGAGAGAACCGAGGAACGCTCGCACGTCTATCTTGCCGCCACACCCCAGGGCTTTTATAAACCGCTCTATCTTGCCTGTGCCCTATCGGCAGAGAAAGAAAAAATCGAGGTGACCGACGACGCCTCGCTTCTGGAGGCCTACCACTACCCGGTCCGCATCGTAGACTGCGGCGGCCCGAACGGAAAGATCACCACACCCGAGGATCTCTTTGCCGCCGAGGCGCTTTTTCAAAAAGCCGCCGGGGTACGGGAAGACAAGGAGGAAAAATGAAAATT
>CALXKW010000134.1 GCA_944389045.1 uncultured Clostridia bacterium
CGGTCTGACCGTTGCGGTTCTCGGCTGCGGCATCGACGTGGTCTACCCGAAGCACAACCGGGATCTGATGGAGGAGATCGCGCAAAACGGCGCCCTGCTCACCGAATATCCGCCCGGCGCGGAACCCGCCTCCTACCACTTTCCCAAGCGCAACCGCATCATCAGCGGACTTGCGCTCGGGACCCTCGTCATAGAGGCCGACCGGAACAGCGGCGCCATGATTACGGTACGGCACGCTCAGAAGCAGGGACGGGACATTTTCGCCCTTCCCGGCCGGGTGGGCGAGATGAACAGCGCCGGCACCAACGGCCTGATCAAAGAGGGCGCCCGCGTGGTCACCTCCGCCCTCGACATTCTCGACGTATACGAAGCGGTTTTCCCGCAAAAAATACATCCCGAGCGCGTCCTTCTGAAACGGACGAGCATGCGGGTGGAAAACCCCCGCACGCTGCGCGTGGCATCCCCGGTCGTTCCGATCCGAAACGGGGTCACCGCCGAAAAAGAGAGTCCTTCTCTCACACCCGCCCATCGCGCGCCGCGTCACGCGATGGGCGGGACAGAGGCGGAATCCGCCTCAAACGAAGGCCGCCTGAAACAAGAGAATCCTCCCTCCGGAAAGCAAAAGAAAAGCGGTGGAGACGCCGTCCGGAAGAAAAATCACCCCGAAGAGAACAAACGCGGCGCCGGAGAAACGGAAACCGAACATAAGCCTTTCCCGGCCGAACTTTCCGATACCGACCGAAAGATACTCGAGGTCATGCCCGAAGGCCGCGCGGTATCTGCCGACGAGATCGTCCGCTCGGGCATCCCGGTAAACGAGGTTCTGGCGTCGCTGACCAGCCTTGAAATTCGCCGGCTGATCGTTCGGCTTCCCAACGGAAAACACATGAAAAACATATAACGGGCATACACTGTCCTTGCCTGAAAGCAAATACATTTCACGAAAGAGAACACAAAAAACACTATGGCAAATCTGGTCATTGTTGAGTCCCCCAGCAAAGCAAGCACGATCAAAAGCTATCTCGGCTCGAATTATAAGGTTATGGCCTCGGTCGGCCATGTGCGGGATCTTCCCAAAAGCTCCCTCGGCATCGATCTGGAAAATAACTTTGAAGCGCATTATATCAACATCCGCGGCAAAGGCGACCTGATCAAAGAACTGAAAAAGGAAGCCAAAAACGCCTCCAAAATCTATCTTGCGACCGACCCGGACCGGGAGGGAGAGGCCATTTCCTGGCATCTTGCCACCGTCCTCGGAATCCCGGTGGAGGATACCCGCCGGATCACCTTCAACGAAGTCACCAAGACCGCCGTAAAGGAGGCCATCAAGCATCCCCGCTCAATCGACATGGAGCTGGTGCATTCCCAGCAGGCCCGCCGCCTGCTCGACCGCATCGTCGGCTACAAGCTCAGCCCCTTCTTATGGAAGACGGTGCGGGGCGGACTTTCGGCCGGACGGGTGCAGTCGGTGGCCACCCGCATTCTCGTCGAGAGAGAGCGCGAGATCGCGGCCTTTGTTCCCAAGGAATACTGGACGATCACCGCCTCGCACAAAAACGCCGACGGCGTTCCCTTCTCTTCGAAATTCTACGGCAACGCCGACGGAAAAATCGAGCTTTCCTCATCGGAGGATGTGGAAAAGATCCGCGCCGCTCTGGAGGGACAAAGCTTCATTGTCGAGAGCATCAAAAAGTCGATTCGGCGCAAAAATCCCCAGGCCCCCTTCACCACCTCCTCCCTGCTTCAGGATTCTGCCCGCAAGCTGGGTTTTCAGGCCCATAGAACCATGAAGGTAGCGCAGGAGCTCTACGAAGGCATTCCTCTTGGAGCCGAGAACGGCGGCGTCCGCGGCCTGATCACCTATATGCGGACCGATTCTTTACGGATCGCGGCCGAGGCGCAGAGCGCCGCCCGTACCTTCATCACCGAGCATTACGGAAACGAATACTGTCCCGAGGCGCCCCGCGTATACAAGACAAAGGGGGACGCGCAGGATGCGCACGAGGCGATCCGCCCCTCCGACGTGACCCTTCTGCCTGCCGCCGTCAAAAAACATCTTTCAAACGATCAGTTCAAGCTTTATAAACTCATCTGGGAGCGCTTTGTCGCAAGTCAGATGCAGGCCGCGGAGTACGACACCGTGGCCGTGGTGCTCTCGTCGGCCGGCTATCTTTTCAAAGCGAACGGCCAGACCCTGCGCTTTCGCGGCTATCTTTCGGTATACAGCGACGCCGGAAGCGAGGAGGACGCGGCCGTGACCCTGCCCCCGCTTAAAGAAAAGGAGATCCTGACCGACAACACGCTTCTCCCCGAACAGCATTTTACCGAGCCGCCTCCCCGCTATACCGAGGCCAGCCTCATCGACTTCTTCAAAGAAAAGGGCATCGGCCGTCCCTCGACCTACGCTCAGATCATCACCACCATTGTCTCCCGCGGCTATGTCAAGCGGGACGGAAAATCGCTTGTCCCCACAAGTCTCGGCGAAGTGACCACCGACCTTATGATCGAATACTTTCCCGACATCGTCGACTACGAATTCACCGCCCAGATGGAAAACGATCTCGACTCGGTCTCTTCGGGAGAGAACACCATGAACGGCGTACTTTCGAAGTTCTACGACAAATTCAAGAAGGATCTTGACCACGCGCTCACCTCGACCGCCGAGGGCGGCCCTGCCGTCGCCGCCGAAACCACCGATCTTGTCTGTGAAAAATGCGGCGCCACTATGATCGTGCGGTCGGGACGTTTCGGAAAATTTGCCGCCTGTCCCAACTATCCCGCCTGCAAAAACACGAAATCGCTCTCGGACGACCGGGAGGGAGATAAGAAGGAAGCCGAGCCGACCGATATGATCTGCGAGAAGTGCGGCGCTCCCATGGTGGCCCGTTACGGAAAATACGGCAAGTTTTACGCCTGCTCCGCTTTTCCGCAATGCAAGAACATCGTCAATGCCGAAAACGCCATCGACGTCCCCTGCCCGCTCTGCGGAAAGGAGATCGTGATGAAGCGCGCCAAGGGAAGAACGGTCTTCTACAGCTGCTCCGGCTACCCGGAATGCAAGTTTTCTTCCTGGGACCGTCCCACAAAGGAGCACTGTCCGGCGTGCGGCCGGAACCTCTACGTCAAGAAGGGCAAGGAGATCCCGGTCTGCCTCAACAAGGACTGTGCTCTCTTTGGAAAAGAACCGGAAAAATCATGAAGCCTGTCATCCATATCATCGGCGCGGGGCTTGCAGGCTGTGAAGCCGCCTATACCGCCGCGCGGGCCGGCGTGCAGGTCAATCTCTACGAGATGAAGCCCCGGCAATTCACGCCCGCCCATTCCAATCCGGATTTCTGTGAGCTCGTCTGCTCCAATTCCTTTCGCTCGAACCAGCTCACCAATGCCGTAGGCCTTCTCAAGGCCGAGCTTGCGGCCCTCTCTTCGCTCATTTTAGAAGCGGCCTACGCCACGGAGGTGGCGGCGGGGAGCGCTCTTGCGGTCGACCGCACGCTCTTTGCACGCTATGTGACCGAGAGGATAAAGAGCCATCCCGCCATTACCGTCATCGAGGGGAAGGAGATCACCTCCCTTCCCGAGGGGATCGTCGTGGTGGCCACCGGTCCTCTGACTACAGATGCGCTTTCCCGGCATCTGACCGAGAGGCTCGGGACAAAAAGCCTTTCCTTTTTCGACGCGGCGGCACCGATTGTAGACGCCGCCACCATCGACACCACGATCGCCTATGCCGCCTCCCGATACGGAAAAGGAGAGCCCTGCTACCTCAACTGCCCCATGAGCAGAGAGGAATATCGCGCCTTCTACGCGGCTCTGATCGAGGCCGAGGAGGCGCCCCTTCACGATTTCGACAGAGACGAGCAGAAGGAGCCGACCGTCTTCGAGGGCTGCATGCCCGTGGAGGTCATGGCCAGGCGGGGAGAGGACACCCTGCTGTTTGGTCCGCTGAAGCCCGTAGGGCTTCCCGACCCGCGGACCGGAAAAGAGCCTTACGCCGTCGTCCAGCTGCGGCGGGAAAACAACGCTGCCACCATGTACAATCTCGTGGGATTTCAAACGCATCTGACCTTCGGCGAACAGCGCCGGGTATTCCGCATGATTCCCGGTCTTGAGAAGGCCGAATTTCTGCGCTACGGCGTAATGCACCGCAATACCTTTCTGAATTCCCCGAAGCTTCTGACCCCCGTCTATTCCATGCGGGAAAATCCGTCCGTCTTCTTCGCCGGACAGATCACCGGCGTGGAGGGATATATCGAATCGGCCTCGAGCGGTTTTCTGGCCGGTCTCAACGCCGCCCGCTATGCGCTCGGCAAGGAGCCGATTCTCTTTCCCGACACCACCGCCATCGGCGCGCTGGCGCATTACGTCTCCTCCGCCGCAGGAGATTTTCAGCCGATGAACGTCAACTTCGGCATCATAGCGCCGCTCGGCTTCAAGGTACGCGGCGGCAAGGCTGCCAAAAACCAAAAGCTCTCCGAGCGGGCGCTTTCCGCTGTTCGGGAGCTTTCGTCCAAACTTTGGGAAACGTCCTGATCTTTTTGGGGCGTAATCGTTCCCGTTTTCTCCCCAAGGATTCTAAAAGAAAGGGCGTACATAGAGTATGAAAGTGATCATCGACGCAATGGGCGGCGACAACGCGCCGCAGGAAATCATCCGGGGAGCCTTTCTGGCAAAAAACGAGCTTTCCGCCGACATCGTCCTTGTGGGAGACGAGGCCCTGATCCGCCAAAGCGCCTTGGCGCAAAATCTTTCGCTCGAGGGGATCGAAATCGTTCACGCGCCCGACACCATCACCATGCAGGATCCGCCCACCGCGGTGCGGGACAAGACCGAATCCTCGATGCGCGTGGCCTTCCGCCTTCTGCGCGAAGGCAAGGGGGACGCCCTCGTGGGCGCGGGCAACACCGGCGCCATGCATGTCGGCTCCACCCTCTTTGTACGCCGGATCCGGGGAGTACGCCGCAGCGCCATCGGCACCATCCTTCCGATGGAAAAGCCGCTTCTACTTGTCGACTCGGGAGCCAACATATCGGTCACCGAAGAGTTCCTCGTACAGTTCGCCCAGATGGGCTCGGTCTATATGAAAAAAATCTTCGGCATCGAACATCCGAAAGTTGGGCTTCTCAACAACGGAACCGAAGACAAAAAAGGGACCGAGCTGTACGTCAGCACTTATCAGAAGCTGTCCGCCTGCGAAACTCTTTCTTTTGTGGGCAACATCGAGGGGAAAGACATACCCTTCGGCCGCTGCGACGTTCTCGTCTGCGACGGCTTTACCGGAAACATCGCCCTGAAAACCCTCGAGGGAATGGGTCTTTTTGTGATGAAAAAGATCAAGAAGATGTTCCAGAGCTCCCTCTCTCCGAAACTCGCCTACCCGCTTCTGCGCGGCAAAATCAAGGCTTTGCGCCGCGAGTTCGACGCTTCGGAATACGGCGGCGCGCCTTTTCTCGGCATCGCCGCGCCGGTCATCAAGGCGCACGGCTCATCCGACGCCGAGGCGATCAAAAACGCCGTCCGTCAGGCCATTCACTATCACACGACCGGCATCATCGACGATCTGACCGCGCTCTTTGCCAATGCCCCGGATAAGGAATAAGGGCTGCCTGTGCTCCCCTTTCTCTACGACCATACGAAGACGAAATAAACCATTCACCCGAAGCCGGATCCAGCCTTTCTCCGAAAACGCCGATCCGAACGAAAGGAAAGAACTTTATGACCACCCCATCTCCCATGGAGGCGCTGCAGAGCAGAATGGGATACCGCTTCCGCGACCCCGCCCTGCTTGTCAACGCGCTCACACACTCCTCCTATGCCAACGAAGCCGCCGCAAGGGGCGGAGACACCAAAAGCAACGAGCGTCTGGAATTTCTCGGAGACTCGGTTCTCTCGCTTGTGGTCAGCCGCTATCTCTATGAGGAATATCCCGCTCTTCCCGAAGGAGAGCTCTCCAAAATCCGCGCCCAGACGGTCTGCGAAAAGACTCTTGCCCTCTTCGCACGAAAAATCGACCTCGGCAGCGCCCTTCTTCTCGGACACGGGGAGAGCCAGAATAAAGGAAACGAGCGCGACTCGATCCTCTCGGACGCCTTCGAGGCGCTCCTGGCCGCCCTCTATCTGGACGGAGGCTTCGAAACCCTTCAGACCTTTCTTCTGCCCTTCGTTGTCGAGCAGGTGCGCGGTATCCTTGAATCCCACCACACCACCGACTATAAGACCATGCTTCAGCAGATCGTACAGCAGGAGAACGGGGAAATTCTCGATTACTGCATCGTCAGCGAGACCGGCCCGGCCCACTGCCGCCGTTTCGAGGTCGAGGCCCG
>CALXKW010000135.1 GCA_944389045.1 uncultured Clostridia bacterium
AAAGCCGTAGCGCGCGCCGCAGATCAGCCCGCAGAGAAGGACCGGCAGATGCATGGGAAGAAGCATTTTCCCGATCTCGGGAATCTGCCCGGTAAGAAAGGGAAGAAGATAGCCGAGGGCAAGAAAGAGGCCGGCGAGCGTGATATGCCGGACGGTGGTGCGGCGCAGAAGGCGATGGTTCGTCATGAGTGTCTGTTCCTTTGCTTTGAATCTTTCCGGAGAAGGCCGGACCTGTCTTAGAAAAAAGCCGGCGCAAAAAGCCGCCGGGAATCGGGCCGATAAATCCCGCCGTCGGCGGTTGACAGGGGAGGGAAGTCATGCTATAATTTCATCCGAAGCGTGTTTTCCCAAATTTGTTTTATAGTCTATTTTACAGGCGGCGGTAGGGTAAAGTCAAGTCTTTTTCGAAAAGTTTTTCGCTTTTTGCGCCGTCAGTTTTTCCGCGGCTCCGGCGCCCTCTTCGGCGGCAGGGCTGCAGAGCGGGCGGCTTAGTTTCACGGGGAGGTCTTTTATGGCAATCATACAAATCGAAGATCTGACCTTCTCTTACGACGGCAGTTACGATGCTGTCTTCGAAAATCTGAATCTTTCTCTCGACAGCGAGTGGCGCCTTGGCATCGTGGGGCGCAACGGGCGCGGCAAAACCACGCTATTAAAGCTTTTGATGGGAGACTATCCTTATCGGGGCCGTATTTCCTCTTCTCTTTCCTTTCGCTATTTTCCTTTTGCGGTCGGGTCGCCGGAAGAGTGCGCTCTCCGGGTCATGCGAGAAGTGAGCCCCGCCTGCGAGGACTGGGAGATCTTTCGGGAGCTTTCGCTTCTCGGCTTTGACGAGGCGCTGCTCGAGCGGCCCTTCTCCGGCCTTTCGAACGGGGAACAGACCAAAATCCTGCTTGCGGCGCTCTTTCTTTCTCCCGACGCCTTCTGCCTCATCGACGAGCCGACCAACCATCTGGACGCCGAGGCGCGAGACGCTCTGGGGCGCTATCTTGCCCGCAAAAAGAGCTTCATGCTGGTTTCCCACGACCGGGCTCTTCTCGATGCCTCGGTCGACCATATCCTCGCCTTCAACAAAAGCAGCGTCGAACTCTGCCGGGGGAATTTCTCCTCCTGGTGGGCCGACCGCGAGGCAAAGAACCGCTTTGAGCAGGCCGAAAACGAAAAGCGCGTCCGGGAAATCGAGCGCCTGTCCGAGGCGAAAAAGCGCACCGCCGTCTGGTCGGATCGAACCGAAAAGGGCAAATATCATTCCGACAACGCGGGCGGCTCGGTTGACCGGGGTTATGTCGGCCATAAGGCGGCCAAGCTGATGAAGCGCGCGAAGAATCTGGAAAAACGGCTGGATGCGGCATACGAGGAGAAGACGAAGCTTCTGCACGACATCGAAGCCAATCCCGCCCTTTCGCTCTCCCCGCTCGTCTATCCGAAGGAAATCCTTCTGGAAGCGCGGGATCTTACGCTATGCTACGAAGAGCGGCTGGCGGCGGGACCGCTGACCTTCTCGGTCCGGCGCGGAGAGCGCATCGCCCTTTGCGGAAAAAACGGGAGCGGAAAGTCCTCGCTTCTCAGGAAGATTCTGGGCGAAACGATCGACGGCGAAGGCAGGCTTTCCCTCGGGGCCAACCTTGTCCTCTCCTATCTTCCGCAGGACACGTCGCATCTTGCCGGCTCTCTGTCCGCCTTCGCCCGGGAGAAGAAAATCGAGGAGAGCCTCTTCAAGACGATTCTCCGAAAGCTCGGCTTCGACCGGACGCAGTTTGACAAGGATATGGCCGCTTTCAGTGCCGGACAGAAGAAAAAGGTGCTGATCGCCGCCTCTCTGTGTGAAAGGGCGCATCTCTATCTCTGGGACGAGCCTTTGAACTATGTCGATCTTTTCTCCCGCATACAGATCGAGGAGCTGCTCCTTTCCTTTCGGCCGACCCTCCTTTTTGTCGAGCACGACCGGGCCTTCCGGGAAAAGATCGCCACCGGCACGCTACTTCTCTGATTCCTTTCCGAAATGAAAGAAGACGCTTGGAGAAAAGGCGGGTGCAGGACGAAAAAACGCCGCAAAGGGCCGTATCGAAAGGGCCAAAGCCGGAAAGAGGCCGCTCTTCGGGACGGAAAATTCGGACAGCGCGATGCACAGAGAGCGCGGACTGAAGACGCGGATCGGTCTTTCGGCCGCGGGTTTTGAAACCCAGAGCGGAAATCGATCGGAAAAGGGAATGTCGGAATGCTTGTTCCGGGCGAAAAGGGGGAAACAGCAATGTATCGGATTTTGATCGTGGAGGACGACGCGGGGATCGCGGAAGGGCTGTCGCGGGCGGTCGAGGCCTGGAATCACGAGGCGCGCATCGTTTCGGATTTTCGGGCGGTGGTGGAGGAATTTCTCGCCTTTGACCCGCAGCTTGTGCTGATGGACATCGGACTTCCCTTTTTTAACGGCTATTATTGGTGCGGGGAGATCCGCAAGATCTCCCGGGTTCCGATCCTCTTTCTCTCCTCCGCCTCCGACAACATGAACATTGTCATGGCAATCAACATGGGGGCCGACGATTTTGTGGCCAAGCCCTTCGACCGGGAGGTGCTGATGGCCAAGGTGCAGGCTCTTCTGCGCCGCAGTTACGATTTCGCGCCCCCTCCGCCGCAGCTTTCTCACCGGGGCGCGGTTCTCAACACCGGCGACAACAGCCTCATCTGGCAGGGAAGAAAGATCACTCTGACCAAAAACGAATACCGTATCCTCTATCTTCTCATGCTGGCCCGCGGCAAGGTGGTCAGCCGGGAAAAGCTGATGGTCGGGCTTTGGGAGACCGACAGCTTTGTCGACGAAAACACGCTGTCTGTCAATATAGGACGCCTGCGCAAAAAGCTGGAGAGTGCCGGACTGTCGGATTTCATCGCCACGCGGGTAGGGGTGGGCTACCAGCTCATTTAGGAAAGGGTGGGAAAAATGGATTATTTCTTCATCTATCTGCGGCAAAAGGCCAAAAGCCTCATCGCGTTCGCGCTCTTTTTTCTGCTTTTTCTCCTCTCTTTTTTCCTCTATCAGCTTCCGCTGGCGGCGGTGCTCTATCCCGCGGCCCTCTGTTTTCTTTTGGGACTGGTCCTTTTTTTCTTCGATTTCCGCCACCATCTGGCGCGCCGCCGGCTGCTGCTCTCGCTTCTTGACAAGACCGAATCCCTGCCCGATTCGCTTCCCGCGCCCGAAAAGGAGGGGGAGGCCGAGACGCAGGCGCTGGTGCGCCGGCTGACCGCGGAGAAGGCGGCGCGGGAGAGCGAGCTCGAATGCCGGTATGAGGAGAGCATCGAATATTTCAGCCTTTGGGCGCATCAGATCAAAACCCCCATCGCGTCCATGCGGCTTTCTCTTCAGAACGAGGACACGCCTCTTTCGCAAAGGCTTCTCTCCGAGCTTTTCCGCATCGAGCAGTATGCCGACATGGTGCTGACCTACCTGCGGCTGGACAGCGATTCGACCGATTACCTTCTGAAGGAATATGCGCTCGATCCGCTGGTGCGGCAGGCTCTGAGGCGGTTCGCGCCCGAGTTTGTGGCGCGTCGGCTCACGCTTCACTACACGCCCTTCTCCGCGTCGGCGCTGACCGACGAAAAATGGCTCTCCTTTGTGATCGAACAGCTTCTTTCCAACGCGCTGAAATATACGAAGGAGGGCGGCATCACCATCGTTTGGGAAGAGCCTTTTCTTGTGATCCGCGACACCGGCATCGGCATTGCGCCCGAGGACCTTCCGCGGGTCTTTGAAAAGGGCTATACCGGCTGCAACGGGCGGCAGGACAAGCGGGCCAGCGGCATCGGGCTCTACCTCTGCCGGAGAATTTTAAAAAATCTCGGACACGATTTGACGCTGACCTCGCTTCCCGGCAAGGGCACCGCGGCGCGGATCGATTTTTCCCGGAAAGAGACCCGGATCGAATGAATGCCGGCTGCTTATGAAAGGGGGTCTTACAAAAACGTAAGACCGGGGGCCGAAATGTAAGCCGAATCGATGGCGCTTCGGCCCTCTTTTCTGGTATACTGTCACCGAAAAGAAAGATTTCGGGAGGTTACCCTATGAGTTTATTGGAAGTCAGTCATCTTCGAAAAGTCTATACGCCTCGCTTCGGCGGACAGAAAGTGGAAGCGCTGAAAGACGTCAGCTTCTCGGTGGAGGAGGGCGAGTTTGTGGCCGTGATGGGAGAGTCGGGCTCGGGCAAGACCACGCTTCTGAACATTCTCGCGGCGCTCGACCGCCCCACTTCCGGCAGGGTTCTTCTTTCGGGAGAGGATCTTTCCGCGCTGCCCGAGTCGAAAATGGCGGCGTTTCGCCGCGACAATCTGGGTTTTGTTTTTCAGGAATTCAATCTTTTGGACACCTTTACGGTTGAGGACAACATCTTTCTGCCGCTGGTGCTGGCGGCAAAAAAATACGACGAGATGCGGCTCCGTCTTGAACCGATTGCAAGGACGCTCGGAATCACCGAGCTTCTCAAGAAGTATCCCTATGAGATCTCGGGCGGTCAGAAGCAGAAGGCGGCGGTGGCCCGTGCGCTCATCACCTCGCCCAAGCTGATATTGGCCGACGAACCGACCGGCGCGCTCGATTCCCGTTCGACCGACGAGCTGCTGGCGCTCTTCGGCACGATTCACCGGGAGGGACATACCCTTCTCATGGTGACCCACTCGGTCAAGGCTGCCAGCCATGCGGGACGTGTTCTGTTTATCCGGGACGGCGAGGTCTTTCATCAGCTCTATCGGGGAGACGCGCCCAACGAGGCCTTTTATCAGAGGATTGCGGATACGCTGACGATTCTTGTGACGGGCGGTGAGCGGCAATGAAATTTACGCTCTATCCCCGTCTTGCCCTTCTGGGCATGTCGAAGAACAAAAAGCTCTATCTGCCGTATTTTCTGACGGCGGCGGGGCTTGTGATGATGTTTTACATCGTGTCCTTTCTCGGCACCTCCGATCTGATTCTGTCGATGCGGGGCGGGCGCACCGCGTCGTATCTTCTGATACTGGGGAGCTTTGTCATCGCCGTTTTTTCGCTTTTCTTCCTCTTTTATTCCTATTCGTTTCTCATCCGGCGCCGGAAGACCGAGTTCGGTCTTTACAACATTCTGGGTATGGGGAAAGGGCACCTGACCGGAATTCTTGCGACCGAGTCCCTCTTTCTCTTTCTGAGCGCCTTTCTTTTCGGCAGCTTTTTGGGGGTCGCCTTATCGAAGCTTTTTGAACTGGCGCTGGTTCAAATTCTGCAGGGGTCGGTCACATACCGTATTTCGGTTTCGCCGGCGACGGTGAGAAACGCCTTTCTGCTCTACGGCGGCATCTTTCTTCTGCTCTTTCTCTATACCGTCTGGGGAATCTATCGTTCCGGCAGCCTTTCTCTTTTACAAAGCGAGCGTCAGGGAGAGAAGGAACCGCGCGCCAAGACGCCGCTCGCGTTTCTCGGTCTTCTCTGTCTTGCGGCAGCCTATGCCATCGCGATCCTGGCCAAGACCCCTCTGAGTGCGCTCTTCCTCTTTTTCATCGCGGTGATTCTTGTGATTATCGGCACCTATCTGCTCTTTATGGTGGGAAGCGTGGCCCTCTGCCGTTTTCTGAAAAAACGCAAATCCTATTATTACAAGCCGGCGCACTTTGTCTCGGTCTCTTCGATGTCCTACCGCATGAAGCGCAACGGCGCCGGCCTTGCCTCGATTGCCATTCTGGCTACTATGGTGCTCGTCATGCTTTCCTCAACGACCTGTCTGTATATGGGAATGGAGGATTCGCTTCGTCTTCGCTATCCTCGGGATTATTCGCTTCAGCTCTCTTTCCGGTCGCCCGAAAATCTGACCGAAGAAACGGTCGGCTTTTATCGGAATGTTGTCCATGCGACGGCGGAAGAGGAGGGCGAAACGCTCGAGAATCTTCTCGAATACCGTGTCGCCTATATGGGCGGACGGCTGGAGAACGGAACCTTTTTTTACGACGAGAGGGCGTTGAACGCCTTTCAGCTCACCACCTATTCGGATCTGGTTCAGCTTTATCTTTTGCCTCTTGAGGACTATAACCGCATGGCGGGAGCCGACGAGACGCTCGCGGACGATGAGATTCTTCTTTATTCCTTCGGCGCTAAGGAGATCGGCACGACCTTCCGGATGGGGGAGGGAAAGGTTTATCGCGTGAAAAAAACGCTGGAGGACATTGCGGTCAAAGGTCTCGTCAGCGGCAACATGCTTCCCGGCATTTTTGTGGTTCTGCCTAATTTCGTCGAAGACCTGAAGCCGCCCGCCT
>CALXKW010000136.1 GCA_944389045.1 uncultured Clostridia bacterium
TTTTGCAGTCTTCACTCGGGGCTTCGCCCCTCCCTTCCCCTGCAAAAGCTTTTAACTGAACTCGTTTCTTCTTTTTTGCTTTTTTGGTCTCACATCATTGACAAACATACACCGGCCGATCTTTTCCCGTGAAATCTTTGCCGTTCGAAGACCTTTTTGCCGTTTCTTTCTCCTTTTTGCCGACAGGTCTTTCGCTCTCCCCTCTCTTAGAAAAAACTATGCCCGATTGCGGGCGGCGGAAAAGGGCGGGGGCGGGCGGCCAAACGTGCGGCGAAAAAGAAAAAACGGCCGGAGCGCGGCCGGGCAAGACGGCTTTTCTCCGGTCTATTCCAAAAAAGGAAAAAGATAGGACAACGGCGGGAAGCTTTCTCGACCTTTTTCCGGAAAAAAATCCGAAAGGGCATGTTTTTTTGTTGACAAAGGGTTTTTCTTTATGTTATAATGCCTTTGTATAGTGGGGTCTTTGCAGGAGAAAACGTGTGAGCGCACAGGCAGTACGGCAGGGATCGGACCGCGGAAAAATTAAAGGAGCGAATGAGATATGGAAATTGCAATTGTAGCAGACGACATGAAAAAAGAGCTTATGACGGAATTTTGCATAGCCTATTGCGGTATTCTGTGCAAGCATTCGATCTGTGCCACGGCCACCACCGGAAAGTATATTTCTGAGGCTACCGGGCTGACGATTGAAAAAATGATGCCCGGCCCGCAGGGAGGAACCGAACAGATCGCCTCCCGGGTCGCTTATAACGAGATCGATCTTCTGCTCTTCTTCCGGGATACCACGCCCGAGGAGTATCACCACGAGAGCGATACCGAGATCATGCGGATGTGCGACCTCTACAACACCCCCGTCGCGACAACCATCGCACCGGCGGGGGTGCTGTTCCGCGCGCTGGACAACGGGGATCTCGATTGGCGCGCCTATGTGAATCCCCGCACCAACCGAAAAAAATAAAACAATCGGAGAGATAAAACCGAACCTTATGACCGGGAACCGCGGCAGATGCCTGCGGTTCCCGTTTTTTTGGAGGTCGAAACCCCAGTTCTATTGGGGAGGAAAGACAGAGCGGAGAACCACCCAATGGAGGAGCTTTCTGCAAGCCGGTTTCGGGCAAGGTCGCACGGCAAGGTTATCGCAAGAGACAAAAAAGCAATGCTTTGCCCTATTTAGGGTCGCAGGGTGTGTGATGCTGCTCGCGTTCAGGCTCCCTGAGAGAGGTATAGGCCGGGAAGGCCCCTTACAGGGGCTCTTCGATCACCGGTTCAACCGGTGGGTTTGATTGCGCGTCCGAACGGGCATTGTGTCTTTTCGGTTTTATCCCGGAAGGCTTTTGGAAAGGGTTTTTCCGGCTCTTTTGACGGGTGGCTGCCGAGGGAAAAGGGCGCGCAGGCTTTTCATGGAATGCCGGGGAATTTTCTTGCTGTCTCCGGTTTTTCTTGACAAGAGACGTATTTGGCGGTATGATAAAGAAAAAGCGCAATTTTCTAAAAAAGGAGGACTGGTATGATTTCCGTCAACAGAGAACCGGATTTTGCCGAGGTTGAGGTGGAGAAGGGCGAACCAAACGATGCTTCGCTTCGTTTTGAAAGGGAGACGGACCGCCTGCGGGTCTATCTTACCGCGAAGGTCTCCCGCCCCAAGCGGATAAGGCTCCGCTGGCACGGGAAGGCAGAGGGTGAGTCTTCTGTCCTGGGAGACGCCTGGGAGCGGGGCTACGGAACGCTCGGCTTCGGCGGACTGTCGGCCGACCGTCCGCTTCCCTGGTATTTTATTCTGACCTGCCGGGAAGGGACGGTCGGCGTGGGCGTAGAAGTGAGGCCCAACGCGCTGATTTCCTGGACGGCCGACAGCGAAGGGGTTTCCGCCTTCTGTGATGTGCGGTCGGGGACCGAAGGGGTGGTTCTCGATGGAAGGGAGCTTCTTGTAGCCTCCTTCATGAGCCGGGAATATCCCGCATCCGCCGGTGAGGACAACAGCTTTGCGGCCGCCTGCGATTTCTGCGGCCGGATGTCGCCCGCCCCGCTTCTGCCCTCCGAACCGGTGT
The DNA here is from genome assembly GCA_944389045.1 of uncultured Clostridia bacterium. GTDB lineage: Bacteria > Bacillota > Clostridia > Oscillospirales > CAG-272 > RGIG1993. Next base: position 2,049 of record CALXKW010000136.1, read on the forward strand.
ACGGCGGAAACAACTGGTATTACGCTTACGGCAAAAGCTCGTACCGGGAGATCCTTTCGGACGCGTCTCTTCAGGCAAAACTCGCCGAGGGGCTAAAGAACCGGCCCTTTATGGTGATCGACGACGGCTGGCAGCCCAATTCCTGCGCCGGCCCCTGGGTGGCAGGCGAGAGCTACGGGGATATGAAAAAGGTGGCAGAGGCCTTTTCCGATATGGGGGTGCGCCCCGGCATCTGGATTCGTCCTCTCTGCGACGACTCCGATTCGATCCCCGATGCCTGGCGCTTCGAAAACCTGAACCATCGCCTCGACCCTTCGAACGGCGAGGTGATTGCCCATCTTCAGGAGGTGGTGCGGAAGATCGTCTTCGATTGGGGCTATCAGCTGATCAAGCACGATTTTTCGGCCTTCGACGTATTCGGCGGCTGGGGCGGCGCGCGGGGGAAATATTTTACCGACGGGAACTGGCATTTTTCCGACCGCACCCGGACGAGCGCCGAGATCTATAAGGATTTTTGCCGGGCGATCCTGGAGGCGGCGGGGGGAAAGGCCTATATCCTCGGCTGCAACTGCGTCTCTCATCTGACGGTTGGCTACTGTCACATCAACCGCACGGGGGACGATACAAGCGGAACCGATTGGGAGCGCACCCGCCGGATGGGGGTCAACACGCTGGCCTTCCGTATGCCGCAGAACCGGCGGTTTTATATGTGCGATGCCGACTGCGCTGGGTTTATAAAAGGCCGTATCCCCTTTTCGCTCAACCGGCAGTGGCTGACGCTTCTGGCCAAAAGCGGCACGCCTCTCTTTATCTCCGCTCCGGACGGCGCATTTTCCGAGGAGGAATTTGCTTTTGTCCGGTCGCTCTACCGGCAGGCGGCGGAGCAGAAGAACCGCGCCGTGCCGCTCGACTGGCGGTATAACAGTTCGCCGAGCCGATGGGAGATCGACGGAAAAGAGGAGACCTTCTGCTGGTTCGACGAAAAAGGTCCGGCTTTCTGAGATCTTTAGCATACGGGCCGGGGGAAAAGCGTATGACAAAAACCGAGACGATAAAATCGCATGACGGAAATTCCTCTCTATGGCTTCGGTACCTTCCGGAATCCGGGCAGCAGAGAGAGAGAAGGCGGCCGGAGCGGCTCGCGCAGTCGGGATTCGTCTTATTGACCTAAGATCGAAAAGGATCCCGCCTCAGAATGCCGCAACATCCCCTAAAACCAAAAAATAAGGCATAAAAGGGCATTGTCTCCGACGGCGGGGAAATGCCCTTTTTTATGCTTTTTTGTATTTAATAATTTCGATAAAATGTTTTGTAATATTAACAAAATTAACTTGATAAAAATAACATTTTGTGCTATAATTAATAAAAATTACAATAAATAGTAGAATCGTATTAAAAAAAGAAGATATTGTAAAGTTTTGGTATTTGGCTTATAGGTCTCTTCCTAACACAAGGAGGTTTCAAATGATATTTGACGATGTTTTTTATCCTGGGAACCCGGTCCATCCTGAAAGAAGCGGTAAATCGAGAGGAACTGAAAGCCGACCTGCCCCTTAACGATCTCGCCTTATTCATCAATGCCCAGCTTTACGGGCTGATGGTTGCATGGTGCATGACGGACGGGGAGGTAAAGGGCTCTGAAAAGATAAACGCCTTATGTGACACCGTATTCAAAGCGGCGCTTGCGCCGTTCAGACAAGAAACCGATTCTTTATAAGGAGGATATGCAGATGGAATATGTAACACAGAATAACAAAAACAAATGCCCGGTTATCGGGCTCGGAACCTTCATGATCTCTCCGGCAGATGCCGAAGTGAGCGTGAGGGAAGCCCTCCGGATGGGATATGAGTGCGTGGATACCGCAAATGCCTACGTCAACGAGAGAGCAGTCGGACGGGGAATAAAAGAAAGCGGCGTTCCCAGAGAAAAGGTGTTCCTTTCCACAAAGCTCTGGGCAAGTGAATACGAAAACGAAAAAGCCGTTGATGAGACCTTGGAGCGCCTTGGCTTAGACTATGTGGATCTGCTCTATATCCATCAGCCCGCCGGCAACTGGCTTGCAGGCTACAGGCAGCTTGAAAAGGCATATCGTGACGGCAAGGCAAGGGCAATCGGCATTTCCAATTTTGAAGGCAAGTATCTTGCCGAGCTGGAAACAAAGTGGGAGATCGTACCGCAGTTTATCCAAGTGGAGGCACACCCCTATTTCACACAGGAGGAGCTTCGCAAGACCCTTGATCCATATGGAATCAAGCTGATGGCCTGGTATCCGCTGGGACACGGGGATAAATCGCTGATCGAGGAGTCGGTTTTTGCAAGGCTCGGCGAGAAATACGGAAAGACTCCGGCGCAGGTCATCCTCCGCTGGCACACCCAGATGGGCTTTGTGGTGATCCCCGGAAGCAAGAATCTTGACCACATAAGGGATAATCTCCATATCTTAGACTTCAGGCTGACCGATGAGGAGATGGCAGAGATTGCAAAGCTGAATAAAGGGGTCCGCTATTACAACCGCACGGACGAGGCGCTTGCCGGCTTTGCGGCGTTCCGGCCGGCATACGAGGATGCTTAAACTGGTTTTCTTTTGGGGAGACTCCCCCGGCCCCTGAGGACGGACGGCAGAAAGACCCGATCGAACCGGGCGAAGAACGCTCGAAAACGAGCAAAACCGGGCGAGAAGGGGCGAAAGAGAAAGGGAAAAACGAAGAACGGCGGCGCAGCCTTTCCACTGCGCCGCCGTTCTTTATCGAAAAGGGCCGCACAAACCGGCAGTCAGAGCGCGGTTTCGACCATGCGGACAAGCGACTGTTCCCAATACTTTCTATACACGCGGCCGTTCTGTCCGTCGAGGTTGAGCTGGTAGAGGCGGAAGATCACGGGGATGTTCTTCGGCTGCCAGTTTTCTTCGTAGGAATAGCAGTAGCGCATCCCCAGCCTCTGCATGACCTTTCCGGAGCGTGGGTTGAGAATATCGTGCGTGGCGGTGACATAGGGAACGCCGTCTTGTTTCAATTGCCCGACGACCGCCCGGCAGGCTTCGGTCGCAAGGCCTCGGTTCCAGAACGGCCGGCAGAGGGCATATCCGAGGTCGTGACTGTCGTCGGCCGCGACGTGGACATAGCCGATCGGACGGTTGTCCTCCTTGAGGCAGATCGCGTAGCGACAGCCTTCGGGGTTCAAATAGAACCGAGCGTATTTATCTTCATATAGGCGTTCGGCCTCCGCAAGCGTTTTCAGGGGAAACCAGGGAAGAAAACGGTTTACCTCTCCGTCGCTGTAGATCGCGAAAAGGGCTTCTATGTCCCCGGCGGAAAATCGGCGGAGAATCAGGCGGTCGGTCGTAAGGGGCGGGGTGTTCATGGCAATACTCCTTTCGCTTGTCCGAGGAAAAAGAGAGGACAGCGGGCGCGCGAGCGCCCCGGCCGCGAAGGAAACGGCCGGGGCGCATGAGAGTTTCAGATCCGCACGGGGGTTCAAAGGTTCGGGCGGAGAGATGCGTCAATAGGCGATGGCCCAGAGCACCATGGACTTGGCGGGCTTTCCGCAGCAGACGCAGACGTCGGCGATCTTCTCCTGAGCGAAGGGAACGCAGCGCGAGCCGACGCCGGTGACCTCCTTCACTCTATCCTCGCAGGCCGGGTCGCCGCACCACATGGCCTTGACGAAGCCGTCGCCCTTTTCGGCCAGAGTGGCCTTGATCTCCTCCAGAGAGGCGCAGCGGTAGGTGCGTCTTTCGCGGTTGGCCAGCGCCTTTTCGTAAAGGCCGGCGCGAACCGCCTCGAGGCGCTCGGCCACGGCCGTCTCAATTTCCGCAAGCGGAGCGAAGACCTTCTCGCGGTCATGGCGCGAGACAAGCACGCACTGGCCGTTCTCGATATCGCGCGGCCCCAGCTCGAGCCGCAGCGGCACGCCCTTCATCTCGTACTCGGCGTATTTCCAGCCGGGCGACTGATCCCGGTCGTCGAGCTTCACGCGGAAGCTTTTCGAAAGGCGGTCGGCCAGCGCCCTCGCCGCCTCCAAAACCCCTTCCTTGTGCTGGGCGACGGGGATAATCGCCACCTGAATCGGGGCGATGGCGGGGGGAAGCACGAGGCCGTTGTTGTCGCCGTGCGCCATAATCAACCCGCCGATCATGCGGGTGGACACCCCCCAGGAGGTCTGGAAGGGGTGGCAGAG
>CALXKW010000137.1 GCA_944389045.1 uncultured Clostridia bacterium
AGAAAGCTCTCATATCCGCACTCTTCTCGATGTCGCAAAAAGGGTATAATAACATGTGGACTTTTGGACTATATGTAAAGCCCCACTCGTACGTCATGAGAAGCAGGCGGTCGGCGATCTCTCCGAGAAGCCGGTAATCGTGCGCCTCATAGAGAAGGCCTTTCTGATCGGCCGACGTTTTGGGCGCAAGCGCAACCCAGACCTCATAGCCGTAGGGATGAAGAGCGTCGTTCAGCCGCCGGATAAACTCCGCATAAGCGACGCGGTCTTCGGGAAAAACAAATTCAAAGTCCACGTCGAGAACGCGATAGCCCTTCATCTGCATGTTGTCAATAATCTTGCTGATCAGATAGTCCTGCATTTCCACATCGTTGAGAAGCATATGCGAGAGATTGTTGTCAAACATTCCGTCAGTGTTCAGCGTGGTCAGAAGCATGACCGGAGAGACTCCGTTTCTTCTGGCCATCTCCACAATCCGATCGTCTCCCAGCGTTACAAGATCGCCGTTTCCGGTAAAACCGTAGGAAAAGGGCGTTATGTAAGAGAGATTCGGAAAAGTGCGCTGCAAAGTCAGATCGTCCACCGAGGGATAGACATAGCCGTCCACGATCACACAGCGCTTTCCGCCTCCCTCGAACTCGATCACCAGCTCTTCGCCCGGCTGAATGACAAGCGAGCCCTTTAGCTGCGGATTGTTTCTAAGAAGACGGTCGACCGTGGTGCGGTATTTCCGGGCGATCGAAAAGAGCGTCTCTCCCGGTTCTACCCGGTGGGTTACCTTGGGGACCCCGATCACCAGCGATTCCCCCACTACCAGCCGATCGGGATCGGTCAACGAGTTGATGTTTACGATCGTTTCGGGTGAGACGTTATATTCCCGCGCGATCGAAGAAACGGTATCCCCGCTTTTTACAACGTAAATAAACAATAAAATCACCTCAGCATCAGCATATGCAGAACTTAATTTTTCGCAATCTATTGACAGGTTCTCTTTTTTCTGCTATACTGTAACAAATGTTACAAAAAGATGGAGCGTCTCTCGTATATGGTGGTTCTGAATTCGACACAGCACCGTCCGCTTTGGGAAAACGCGCGTGATCTCCTTGCCGGATTTCCGTTTCTCGGCGGCGAGGAATCCTCTGATTTCATCCTCCGGTCCCCGGATTTCAGCATCGCCTGCTATACGGCGGGGGAAACCATCGCCTGCCGCCGAACCTGCCGGCATGCTCTTGCTTTTATATTGTCCGGGTCCGCCGTGGCCAGCAAGACCGCGGGAGGCCGCGACGTCGTCATCCGGCTTCTGAAAAAAGGGGACCTTTTCGGAATCGCCTCGCTTTTCGGCGGACCGGAAAGCTATGTCAGCGAAATCCGCGCCCGCAAGACTTGTTATATAGCCTTCGTCCCGCAGCAAATTGTCGCTGAGATCTTCCGCCGGGATTCTGATGCGGCGATGGCCTATATTGCGCTTCTGTCCGAAAAGATCCGCTATCTCAACGCCAAGCTCGACGGCTTTGCCGCGCCCAGCGCCTATGCCAAGCTCTGCCTCTATCTGCTTGAAAACGGGGACACCGATATTCCCATCCAGACGCTCGCCCAAACGCTGGGAATCAGCCGGATGACTTTATATCGAAACCTTGAACTGCTTGCGGAAAACCGGAGCATATGCCGAAACGGAAGGTCGATCACGGTACTCGACCGGGAAAGCCTCGCTCTCGGCGCCGACTCCGATCCTATATTATAAATCAAAACCGAAAGGAATGAAAAACATGAAACGCATCACACTTCTTTTTGCGGTCCTTGCGCTTTCGCTGCTCACGATCTTCGCTCTGGCCGCCTGCAAAGACAAAACGCCTTCTCCGTCCGACACCGACGGCACTACGGAAAGCGACGACACGGTGGCCGAGGCCGACGAAGTCCGCATTCTCACGCTGAAGGGTCCCACGGGGATGGGCATGGCCAACATTATGAACGACACGCGCAACAACCCCGATTCCAAATACAAAATTCAGCTTTTCGCATCCCCCGATCTCGTCAGGACCGAGATTCTTCTCGGAGAATACGACATCGCGGCCCTTCCCACCAACGTGGCCGCCGCGCTCTACAATTCGGGCAAGGCCGACCTGAAAATCGCGGCCGTCAACACACTCGGCGTGCTCTATATTCTGGAAAACGGAAACACGGTAACCGATATCCAAAGCCTGAAAGGGAAGACCATTCACGCCACCGGCGGCGGTTCCACCCCCGAATATATTCTCCGCTACGTTCTCGAGCAGAACGGCATCGACCCGGACAAGGACGTGACGCTCGATTTCTCCTATACCGACCATGCGGAACTGGCCGCTCACCTGACGGCGGGAGAAGAGATCATCGCCATGCTCCCTGAGCCCAACGTATCGACCGTTCTGTCGAAACAGGCAAACGCCCGTGTCGCGCTCGATTTGACGGCGGAATGGGCCAAGGTATCCGACTCTGAGGTCATGCAAGGATGCATCGTGGTACGCCGCGAATTTGCCGAGCAGTATCCTGAGCAGTTCGCCCGTTTTCTGGACGAATACCGCGCTTCGGTGGAGTTTATCAACGAGAACGTGGACACGGCCGCCGAAATCATCGCCAATCTTGAGATTATCCCTCAGGCCGCCATTGCGAAAAACGCCATTCCGCGCTGCAATATCGTTTATGTGGAGGGCGGTGAAATGAAAGAAACCCTGTCCGGCTTCCTGAAGGTGCTCTTCGAAGCGGATCCCACTTCGGTCGGAGGAAAGCTCCCCGATGAAAGCTTCTATTACCAGAAGTAAGGGAACCAAAAAACTGTTTCTGTCTGCCACAGCGGCGGTATTCTGGATTGCGGTCTGGTATATTGCCGCTTTTGGCATCGGAAACGAGATTTTTCTCCCTTATCCGCATACCACGCTTCTCGCCTTTTGCCGGCTGGTCGTCACAGGGGATTTCTGGAGTGCAGTTCTTCAGTCGATGCTTACCATACTGGAGGGATGTCTGATCGGGTGCGCCATAGGAATTCTCCTATCGGTTCCCGCGGCGCTTTTTCGTCTTGCCGGCACGATATTTTCTCCCTTGATCACCGTTCTGCGCGCCACACCGGTGGCATCTTTTATCATCCTTATTTATGTCATTGTGCGACGGATGCGCCTTCCGGTCCGATCGGTCTCGCTTCTGATCGTGATACTTATGGTCATCCCAATCCTGTACAGCAACCTTCTGACCGGGTATCAAAGCCTTGACAAATCGCTCGGTGAAGTGGCAGCGGTCTATCGCTTTTCCTTCCCGAAAAAGCTGTTTGTCCTCTGGTTTCCGCAAATCCGTCCCTTTTTCTTTTCGGGCGTCACCACCGCGCTGGGCTTTGCCTGGAAATCCGGCGTTGCCGCAGAGGTCATCTGTAATCTCGAAAACACCATCGGAAAAAATCTTTCGGACGCCAAAAGCAATCTGGAAATGGATAAGCTTTTTGCTTGGACTTTTACCGTCGTCCTGTTGAGCCTTCTCTTTGAATTGTTTTTCAAAAGACTTGTCCGCCCGCGGTCTGTGAGAAGCAAGGACCGTGCGGACCGTAAGGAAGGCGCTGTCCGACAGGAGGGTACTGCGTGATGAAAATATGCGACATATCCAAATCGTTTGAAGGCCGCGCCGTCCTGACAGGGTTCAGTCTTACGGTTTCTCAAGGGGAGCATATCGCTTTTCTGGGAGAAAGCGGAAAAGGAAAAACTACGTTGCTTCGCATCATAGCGGGACTTGAAAAGCCGGACGCCGGACAGATAATCGGAGTGAACCAAAACGGGCTATGCTACATGTTCCAAGAGCCGCGCTTGTTTCCCACCTTGACCGCTCTAAAAAATGTCGCGGCGGTTCTCCCGGACTATCCAAAAAAAGCTGCGCTGGAAAAAGCCGCCGCATGTCTTGAACAGGTTGGCCTTTTGGCCGATGCGGACAAATATCCCGACGAGCTCTCCGGCGGCATGAGCCAGCGCGTCGCGCTGGCAAGAACGCTCTGCGCCGACGGCGATCCGATTCTTCTGGACGAACCCTTTTCTGCTCTCGACCGGGAGACGGCCGATAAAATGATTGCGCTCGTCGCGCGAAAAACCGAAGGAAAAACGCTCCTTCTGGTCACGCACAATCCCCAAGAAGCCGAAATCCTTTGCGGAACCAAAATCACGCTCTGAATCGATAAAAGACCGTAGGGAGCAGCATCTTTATTTAGTAAAATAGAGAAATAAGAAAACAGAATAGCAACGTCATTCCGTGAATAACAAGCCTGCCCTCGTCCGTTTCATACTTTTCCAAAAGGGAAGAGACCGCGGACAGGGCGGGCTTTGTCTTGCTGCTGTATTATTTTATACTATCTTGTATTACAATGTTCATGAAACGACGAACTATTTGTTTTTTTGTCTTTTTTGTCGCTCTTTTATCGAGAAAAAGGCGTTAAAAAGGCGTTTTCAAAAAACTCGATAAATTTGAAACCATCGTTTTTTGGCTTGACAAAGCCTTGCCCATGTGGTATCATAGTGAACAGTGAAATCGTGCGGTTGACGACAACCAGAACCATGAACCGACAAAAATTTCGGACAACCCTGGTATAGGACGGACTTTGTGACGGAACAGACTCAAAACGCCGCGGCTATGGTTAACTGCGCCGACGCGATTGTTATAAACAGGAAACGTGAATCAAAGAAAGGGAAGGTTTGAAATGTCAAAATTCCTCCGCAATTTTCTCCTGCTGACTGCGCTTCTGCTCTGCGTCCTTTTGGCCGCCGCCTGCGGAAACGACAATCCGACAACCACCGATCCGGCCGGATCAAGTACGCCCTCCGCGTCCGATACCGATCCGGCAGGCTCCACGCCTCTTTCCACCACACCCGCAGATCCGGATACGTCGACTCCGCCTGCACCGACTACCGAAGCGCCTCCCGCGCAGCTTTATGAGGAAAAAACGGTTCCTTCCGACGGCAGGGTGACCCTCCCCTCCACTGCCTATATATCGGGAACGCTTCTTTCTATCGGGAGCAATCATCCTTATCGGTTCAATACTCCTGCCCTGATTCGCGTCGCCGACATCGCCGACAACGTGAAGAAGATCGATGCGCAGAATCTGATGCTCCTTTACGGCAACAAGTCCAAGGATTATCTTCTTTCCAACTCGAAAATCTTTCTGAAGTCCGACGCTTTTCCGTATCTTGAAGCGTTGATGGCTGCTTTTCGCGGCGCTACCGGCAAAAGCACGGTGCAGGTAGTGAACGGCTATCTTTATTCCGACACGACCAGCCTCACAAGCGCTTTTGTAACCGGCTATGCCGTGGCGCTGAATCTCTATGAGGACGGCGTGACCTATTCGCTGGGCTCCGAGGCAAAAAAAGTCACGGTGGACGGAAAGACCATGACCTGCCTTGAATGGTTCCAGGAGAACTGTGCCCGGTACGGATTTGTCTATACCGGCCTTACGGGCAACGAAAACAGCCCGCTCGCCACCTTCCGCTTTGTCGGCGTTCCGCACGCCCTCTTCATGCAGGAGCACGATATGATCGATCCTTCGGCCTACAGCGATTATGTCAAGTCCGCCTCATCGGAGATCAAAGTTGAAGACGCTGCCGGTGCGGTTTGGACGATCGCTTATTTCAAAGCGTCCACCGATTCCGCTAACACCGTTCTGACCCTTCCCGCCGGCGCCGTATATACGGTTTCCGGAAACAACACCGACGGATTTCTTGTCGCCTACAGAACCGCTTCCTGAACGGCCCTATTCGAAATCTTGCCGGGTCATATCGCAATTTAATTAAGAGGTAATTATATGGACGCTTTTCTTGACACGCTTTATCAGTTTGCCACTACGGCGGGAATCCGGCTTCTCGGCGCCATCTTAGTTCTTATTGCCGGCTTTGTCGTGACTCGGATTTTTACCAAGAAAATTCGGAAAAACGCCAAAATGGACGCTATGC
>CALXKW010000138.1 GCA_944389045.1 uncultured Clostridia bacterium
GGCAGGATCCGGAGGACGTTTCTGACGAGGCAGAGCGGGAGAGCGGGTCTGACGGCGACATCCCCGCGCCGAATCGAGCGGACGCCTCATCATCCGGGGACGACGGCGACCTCTCCGCTGCGTTCGGCCTGAAAAGCCGAGGCAGCAACATCCGGCCAAAGCCGCGGGGACGCGGTTCGTCGGTCCCGATCGACGAAGAAACCGAAAAGAAGGATCCGCCGCACAGCGCCGTCTTGCCCAGCCGACGCTACAACCGCGAGTTTACCTCTTATTCGCAGGCCGAGTACATCCGGAAAAGCTACCGCGCGGAGCTGCGTGCGGAATTGACCCGACTGGAGCTTCTTCTTGTTTTAACCCTTGTTGCGTTTTGTCTTGAGAGCATGCATCTGATCGGTCTTACCTTTTTAGACCCTTCAGTCAATCCGATTTTGGCCATCGCGGTCTCGGCAGTGGTGATCGTATTGGCCTGTATGCTGACGATGCGGGAATATACCGACGGCGCCATCATGCTCTTCCGGGGACGTCCGATTCCCGAAAGTCTTCTCCTCTTGACGCTTATGGCCCCGCTCATCTATTATATTATCGTAATTGCCGGCGGACGGATCCCCGACACGGTGTTCGGGTTTGCCTTCTGTGTCTCGGCGACGATTGCCAAGCTGCAGACCGTGCTCCGTACCCTGCGGGAAGCCAAAAGCTTCTCGGTGGTTTCGGCGGAAAAACCCAAGCGCGTCCTGTCCCGGCTTACCACTGAGGCGGCCGGGCGGGAAGAGGAGGTGTTCGGCGAGTATGTGTCACGCGATGCCCGCTACCGTTGTGTCAAACGGACTCTGTTTGTGGACGGCTATTTCCGGCAGACAAATTCGGTGACGAAGAGCAAAATTTCGGTCGCGGTCTTTCTGATACTTTCTATTCTTCTTGCCGGCGGTATTTTTGCTCTTGCCTACACGGAGGGCTATCCTGTCGCCGAAGCACTTTCCTATGCGGTGATCTCCCTCTTCTATACGCTTCCTTTCTCCTGCCTTCTGCTCTTTGAGCTTCCGCTTCTTTGGGCTTCGTTCGCGGCTGCGGAGGACGGGGCGGCGATTGTCGGGGAGGCGGCGGCAGATGACTTCGGCGAGGATGTGGTGGTCAGCTTCTCGGACAGCGATCTCTTTCCGCCCTCCGATCTGTCGCTGGTCAATCTGATGCTCTTCGGGGAACGTCATGCCGAAAAGCTGATGCGGGCCACGGCTCTTGTTTTTGATGAAATCAATTCTTCGATTGGCACGCTTCTGGGCAGAGCCTCGCGGGGGGCGGCGGACGGAACGATCCGGATCGCGCATGTCTACGATGACGGGATTGAAGCGTATATTGACGGCGAACAGGTTCTTGTGGGAAGCTATTTCTTTCTGACCGCCTTCGGCGTTTCTTTTCCGAGGCAATATGTCTATGAGAAGAGCGAGCTGGCACAGACCTTCACGGCGATTGACGGAATGGTTCTCGGGAAATTCGATTTCGAATACCGTCTTGACCCCGATACCGCTGAGGCTCTTCGCTATCTGGCAGACGCCGGCTCCTACATCGCCGTCCGTACGCTCGACCCCAACATCACGCCCGCGTTTATGGAAGAGAAGCTCGGCTACCCCGACGCGCCGGTTCGTCTGATCAAGACGGGGGACGATCGGGAGCTTTTGCGGATGCGCAAGAGGCTGCCCGCCTCGATTGTGAGCTGCGGCCGCACAAAATCCCTGATGAACGCGATGGTGCTTTGCGGAAAAAGCGATTTTGCCCGGAAGGTCGGGATTCTTTTTGCCGTTGCATCGATGCTTGCCGGCACAGCGATGATGGTTATGTCGCTGAAGCTGGGTAACTCGGCTTTCATCAACGGGCGGGGGATCGCGCTTTTTCAGTTCTTCTGGCTGCTGCCGGTTTTTATCAGCGCGCTGTTTGTCCGAAACCGCCGCCGGAAAAGAGAAAAACGCGCGGAAAAGAAAAAGAAAAAAACGTCCCGGGCGAATCGGGATGCGGCCGCGCCGTCGGCCGGAAAGAACAAGTCCTCTTCATCCGCAACGAAAAAGCCGCCGCGCTGAAACAGGGGCTTCCCGGCGCAAGCGCGGCGCCGGCCTTTCTCCGAAAAATTCGTATCGGAGTCCGTCCCGGCTGGGAAGAGACGCTCCGCGAGAAAAGCTGCGCGTCAATCTTTGGCGATGTCCGGCGGCGTCTCTGCATGTATCCGGCAGCGTCTGGCAGTGTCGGGCGATCTTTCCGGAACATAAAAACCGAGGAACCGATTCATCGGTTCCTCGGCTTTTGCAGTTTAGTTTCTGAGAATTTGGCAGTTTAGTTTCTGAGAAGCGTTCCTCTATCAAAGAGAGGAGAGATCGGAGAGACAGTCGGCGCAGACGAGCTTGTCCTTGTACTCGGTGACGTTATCCTCCGCACCGCAGAAAATGCAGGTGGGATGATATTTTCTAAGAACGATGCGGTCGCCTTCCACAAAGATCTCGAGCGGATCTTTGTCTTGGATTCCGAGGGTGTTGCGCAGTTCTTTGGGGATGACCACTCTTCCGAGATGGTCGATCTGTCTGACGATTCCAGTAGACTTCATTTCTTTTTACCTCTTTATTTTTTATTGAATTGGAAAGCGATCGGGGAAGATTCGCAAAGACCTTGACGGCACAGTATAAATCGGTTTGGCCCCGGGTCACTTTGATTCTGTAGACAGTATATCACAAAAATTTCGCTTTGTCAAGCAAAAAAGTCAAAAAAATGAAATATTTGTCAACATAATCCAAATGACGAGGCGAAGACCCGACCAGTTTCGTTCATAAGAAAATGATTTTGTAAACAAAGTGTAAATAATTCCTTTTTTTGAAAATTGCTCTTGATTTATAGAAGCTTTTGTGATACAATAGCCAAGCTTGATGCGTTGACGGCAGAGGTTGCTGGAATGCGCGGAAATACCGCGCTGAACAGGGAATTTTGCCTGAGTATGTCCGTATCAATCGGGCGAAAAAGACGGACTTCGGTTTCGAAAACCGCCGGTCGTGTCCGGATTCTTTCGCGGGTGAGTTGAACCGCGTGGAATTCGGTTTTATGATGGAGGGAAAAGAAACACACGGAAGCGTGTTCGGTCCGCCGCTCTACTTACTTTATATAAGGAGGAAAATCAAGTGGCAGTCAAGGAAACGCTGAGAATCAAACTGAAGAGCTACGACCACGCGATGATAGACGTCGCGGCGGAGAAGATCGTGGAGACCGCTAAGAGAAACGGCGCCGCCGTCTCGGGCCCCATTCCGCTTCCCACCGACAGAGAAGTCATCACCATTCTCCGTGCCGTCCATAAGTATAAGGACAGCCGTGAGCAGTTTGAGACCAGAACCCACAAGAGACTGATCGACATCGAAAAGCCTTCGCAGAAGGCCGTGGATGCCATTATGAGTCTCGAGCTTCCCGCGGGCGTCAGCATCGAAGTCAAGCTTTGATGGCGCGGCGGCAAGTTTACAGTCATGTTGGCCCATGCGGTCAACCAATAACTTAATGAAGGTTTTACGTCATGTTGGCCGCACGGCCAACCAATAACGAAAACAGGAGGAAAATCACAAATGAAAAAAGGCATCATCGGAAAGAAAATCGGCATGACGCAGATTTTTGATGCAAAGGGAAATGCCATCCCGGTCACGGTCATCGAGGCCGGCCCCTGCGCGGTTACGCAGGTGAAAACGATGGAAAACGACGGTTACGAGGCAATTCAGCTCGGTTTTGTGACTGTCGGCGAGAAGAAGGCGAATAAGCCGGCGAAGGGTCACTTTGCCAAGGCGGGAACCTCCGTCATGAAGCATCTGAAGGAATTCAGGCTCGAAGATATCTCCGGTTACAAGATTGGCGATACCGTCACCGCGGACAGCTTTGCCGCCGGTGAAAAGGTCGACATTACCGGAATTACCAAGGGCCGCGGATACACGGGTGCGGTCAAGAGATGGAACAATCACGTCCTTCGCATGACGCACGGCACCGGTCCGATCCATCGTGAGGTCGGCTCCATGGGCGCGAACTCCACGCCCTCCCGCGTCTTCAAAAACAAGCATATGGCAGGTCAGTACGGCAATGAGCAGGTCACCGTTTTGAACCTTGAGGTTGCCAAGATTGACGCTGAGAAGAATATAATCGCCGTCAAGGGCGCCGTTCCCGGCGCACGCGGCGGAATCGTGTTCATCCGGAACACGGTCAAGGCGAAATAAGAACAAGGAGGAATAGACAATGCCGAGTATTAAAGTCGTGAATATGTCGGGCGCCGAGGTCGGAACTCTCGACCTTGCCGAAAGCATTTTCGGAGTCGAGCCCAACAAAGCAGTGCTTCACGCTGCTGTCAGAGCGTACCTCCTTAACCAGAGACAGGGTACACAGTCGACCCTCACCCGCACCGAGGTTTCGGGCGGCGGCAAGAAGCCCTGGCGCCAGAAGGGCACCGGCCGGGCCAGACAGGGTTCCACCCGCGCTCCCCAGTGGACGCACGGCGGCGTGGCTCTCGGTCCCAAGCCCAGAACCTACCGGGTCGATCTCAACAAGAATACCAAAAGAGTGGCCATGTTTTCCGCTCTCTCCGCAAAGCTTGCCGACAACGAGATGATTGTCGTCGATAAGATCGAGGCGGTAAAGAACGAAAAGAACGGCTCTCTCTACAACACCAAGGCCATGGTGGCCATGCTCTCCGCCGTCGGCGCCTCTTCGAAGGTGCTGGTCGTCCTCGCCGACAACACGGCCGAGGTTGTGAAGAGCTTTTCCAACATTGCCGGCGTGAAGACCACGCAGACCAACAACATCAACGTGTACGACATTCTGAACTGCAATACCATCGTGTTTGCACAGGACGCCGTGAAGAAAATCGAGGAGGTATATGTGAAATGAGAGCTCCGCAGGATATCATCCTTGCTCCGGTCATCAGTGAGGCGAGCATGGACGGAACCGAAATAAAGAAATATACCTTCAAGGTTGCGACCGACGCCACAAAGCCCGAGATCGCCTCTGCCGTAGAGTCGATTTTCGGCGTGGAGGTCAAAAGCGTTCACACCATGATCGTACCCAAGAAACCCAAAAGACGCGGTGTTTCCACCGGCTTTACTTCCGAGTGGAAAAAGGCGATTGTGACTCTCACGAGCGCCTCCAAGACCATCGAGTTTTTTGACGGTATGAGATAAAAGGAGGAGTTTTAGAAATGGCAACGAAAATCTACAAGCCGACTACTCCGGGCCGCAGACAGATGTCTGTGCCTTCCTTTGAAGAAGTCACCAAGAAGACCCCGGAAAAGAGCCTTCTTACCGTGCTGAAAAAGCATGCCGGCCGCAACAATACCGGTCGGATCACCGTCCGCCACCACGGCGGCGGCAACCGCATCAAATACAGATTGGTCGATTTCAAGCGCCGCACGCTTGACGCCAAGGCGACGGTTCTCGGCATCGAATACGATCCCAACCGTACCGCGTATATCGCTCTGATTCAGTATGAGGACGGAACCAAAAGCTATATTATCGCGCCGGCCGGTCTGAAGGCGGGCGACGTGATCACCTCCAGCGAAGCGGCCGACATCAAGCCCGGCAACACCCTTCCGTTTGAGAAGATTCCCGTGGGTATTTTCGTCCACAACATCGAGCTTTATCCCGGCAAGGGCGCGCAGCTTGTCCGCTCCGCCGGCGCCGCCGCGCAGCTGATGGCCAAGGAAAACGGTCTTGCGCTGGTGAGACTTCCCTCGGGCGAGCTCCGCAACATCCGCCTCGACTGCAAGGCGACCATCGGACAGGTGGGCAACATCGAGCACGACACCATCAACGTGGGCAAGGCCGGGAAAACCCGCCACAAGGGCATTCGTCCGACTGTCCG
>CALXKW010000139.1 GCA_944389045.1 uncultured Clostridia bacterium
TAAGCGGCACGCTGACTTCGTCTCACGGCAGCAAGAACGTCTATGTTTCGCTCGGCTTTTTCTCGGTGATCCGGATGGAGCGCCCCGCGCAGCTGATCGTTTCGGCTACCGAGTACAGTGTTCCCGATAAGGTTTGTCCCAAGGTGGCCGAGGAAGATCCCTGCGCCATTTTTGCGAAAATGAGTTTTCCCGTAAACGAATTTTCTTCCGGCTGTTCCTGCGAACCCAAATGCTGCTGAAACTGCTCGCCGTTCTGGGATAAAAACGGCGTTTGTCGCAGTGGACGAGAACCGAGTTGCAGCGGGCTTTTGTCGGATAGCGTCTCGGAAAGCCATTCGGCGGCTTTATCAAAAAAAGGAATGTTCATTCGGAACCGGCTGGCAGGATCCAGTCCGGTTCCGATTTTTTATCTGTGGAAAATCGCCGCTTCCCATGGGGGCATACAGCGGAAAGAGCAGAAAAACAGGGGCCAAAAGCAAAGAAAGCCGTAGACAGAATAGGGAAAGTATGGTATAATATTTTTATATGATGGATTCCCGTATTCCGGAACAGATCAAGGAGGAAAGAGGATGAAAGTTGTCATTGTGGGAGGCGTGGCCGGAGGAGCGTCCGCCGCCGCGCGCCTTAGGCGTTTGGACGAAAATGCCGAGATTCTGATTTTTGAACGCACCGGCTATATTTCCTACGCCAACTGCGGTTTGCCCTATTATATCGGGGGGACGATCGAAGAAGAGGAGGCGCTTACCCTTCAGACGCCGGCCGGCTTTTCTTCGCGCTTTCGGATTGACGTGCGGGTGCGCCATGAGGTGACGGCGATTTTCCCTTCAAAGAAACAAGTGACGGTGAAGGCGCTCGATACCGGCGAAGTTTTTGAAGAGAGCTACGACAAGCTGATTCTGGCCCCTGGCGCCCGTCCGATGCGTCCGCCCATCCCCGGCATCGACAACGGCCGGATTTTCACGCTTCGTACGGTGGAGGATACGCTTCGGATTCGGGCCTTTGCCGAGCGTGTTCTGTCCGAGAAAAAGCAAAACGGCTCGGCCGTGGTCGTGGGAGGCGGTTTTATCGGTGTCGAAATGGCGGAAAATCTGACCGAGTTCGGCTTTGCGGTCACGCTGGTCGAAAAACAACCCCAGGTTCTCGACATTCTCGATTCCGACATGGCCAGCTTTGTCCATGCCCATCTGCGGAAAAACCGCGTTTCGCTTTGTCTGGGTCAGGCGGTAGCGTCTTTTGCGGAAGAAAACGGCCATGTCGGAGTGAAGCTTGAGGACGGTACGGTGCTTTCTTCGGATATGGTGCTCCTCGCCGCCGGCGTCCGGCCCGACAGCCGCCTTGCGGAGGAGGCGGGTCTTGCGCTGGGCGCGCAAAAGAGCATCTCGGTCAACGATCGGATGCAGACCTCGGATCCCGATATCTATGCCGTAGGGGACGCGGTAGAGATTCTGCACAGGGTGAGCGGAAAAAAAGCGCTTGTTTCCCTCGCCGGTCCGGCCAATAAGGAGGGGAGGATCGCAGCCGACAACATCATGGGCATTCCCAGCCGGTACGTCGGTTCCGCCGGCTCCTCTATCCTTAAAGTCTTTTCGATGACGGTGGCCTCCACCGGGCTTTCGGAAAAAAAAGCGCTGGCCGCGGGATATTCTTGTGAGAGTCTGATTCTGTCTCCCGCTTCGCATGCCACGTATTATCCCGGAGGACAGGTCATGACCTTGAAGGTGCTCTTTGAGCCCGCTACCGAAAAGATCCTTGGCGCGGAGATCGTCGGGTTTGACGGCGTTGACAAACGCATCGACGTTCTGGCCACCGCCATGCAGGCAGGCCTTCCGGTATCCGCGCTGAAGGACCTCGATCTCGCCTATGCGCCGCCCTATTCTTCGGCAAAGGATCCGGTCAACATGGCCGGCTTTATGGCGGAAAACATCCTCTCCGGTCTGGTGCGGCAGGTGCCGGTGACCGCGCTTTCCACTTTGCCGCGAGACGGCAGCATCGTTCTTTTGGATACCCGTACCGACGCGGAGTATGCCCGGGGACACGCGGAGGGCTTCGACACGCATATTCCGCTCGACTCGCTCCGCGAGCGTCTTCACGAGCTCGAGCCTTCAAAGCCGGTCTATGTGATGTGCCAATCGGGTCTTCGCAGTTATCTCGCCTGCCGGATTTTGTCCCAGAGGGGGTATGATTGCTATAATGTCGCGGGAGGCTATCGGCTTTACCGGAGCCTTCGTGAGGACGGTTTTGACGAAACCTGCCGTACCTCCTGCGGGCTTTCGGACAAAGTGGTAAAATAGATTTATACGCATCGATGAAGGGCAGTGCCGAGACCCCTGACAACAGGAACCATTGGCTTGACAATATGGGCGATCAAAAAGCCCTCCCGACCAAAAATGGCCGGGAGGGCTTTTTAAATAGCTTTTTATATAAAGGAATACGCTGGCAGCAAGTCAGAGAACGAAAAAAGCGGGGGGCCTTAGGAAACGTCCTGTTTTTTCGCTTTCTTTTGCGAGGAGCGGTAGAGAGAAAGCGTTGAGGCGATCAAGAGAACGAAAAAGGCAAGCAGGAAGTAGGGAAGCAGATACGAGCCGAAGCGCTGGGCGACAAGACCGAAGAGCGGCGGAGCGAGCATGATACCGAGGTAAGCCGCCGCCATCTGCGATCCCATGACCGACTGGGAGATCTCCTTTCCGAAATGAATGGGAGTCAGATGGGTGAGATTCGGATAGATGGGGCCGTTTCCGAAGCCGATCAGAAAGAGGGCGACGGCCGCGGCGGGCGCCGGAAGAGGAAGGCAGAAGGCGGCGAGGGCCAGTATCAGAACGCCCTCGCCGAGATGGATGATCTTCCAGCTGGCAAACTTGTGGGAAAGAACGCCGGACAGAAAACGGCCGAGCGCAATGCCCAGATAATAAAAAGTGACCATCGCCGCCGCCCGGTCGGGCGACATGCCTTTGGCCTCTACGAGAAAGGTGCCGCACCAGCTGCCGCAGAGCCATTCGAGGGCACAGGAGCTGAT
Organism: uncultured Clostridia bacterium; assembly: GCA_944389045.1. Lineage (GTDB taxonomy): Bacteria > Bacillota > Clostridia > Oscillospirales > CAG-272 > RGIG1993. The sequence continues at coordinate 3,014 of CALXKW010000139.1, forward strand.
GAAAGCGAGCCAGACAAACCGAACGTCGCGCATTGAGAAAAGCTCACGCAGGCTCAGCGTGCGGGAAACATTCTCTTCCGTCTCGGATTTTCCGGGCGTCTGTTCGGAATGGCGCACCTTTTTCCAAAGTGGGAACGAAAGAATGGTGATGAGCGCGATGCCGGCCTGAAGAAAAAAGGCGAGGCGATAGCCGCTCCGCCAGTTGTTGTCGTCCGACAGGGCCAAAGACATGAGATAAGGGCTGATTGTGACGCCGATTCCGTAAAAACAATGGAGATAACTCATATGTGACGCACTGTAGTGCATCGCAACATAGTTATTTAATGCGGCATCGACGGCGCCGGCTCCCAATCCCAGCGGAAGGGAAAAGAGGCAGAGAAACAAAAGGTTTTCCGAAAGTGAAAATCCGAGGAGCGCAAGCGCGGTCAGCGTGGTGCTGACCGCCGTCACCACCGCCGTGCCGAAACGGTTGATAAAACGGGCACTCAGGAGGCTCGAAACGACCGTTCCGCAGGCGATGGAAAAGGTCACAAAGCTGCCGAACGAAAACGGCAGGGAAAATTCGGGATAGATGGCAGGCCAGGCGGTACCGAACAGCGAATCGGGAATTCCGAGGCCGATAAAAGCAACATAAATGACAAGAAGCAGTAAGGTGGCCATAAAAGGACCTCGAAAAAATTCCGATCAGACTGTGCGATAATGATACCCGATGGCGAAAGCCCTTTTGTTATTTTCGATCAGCTGGGCCTTGGCCGGCGGGATCGAGGCTACCATGTGCTCGATGAATTCGTCGGGAGAGAAAAGCTTGCTTTCGGCGACAAATTTGCCGAGCATGATCACGTTGGCGCCGCCCTGAAGATCGTTTTTCGAGGCAAGCTCGGTGGCAGGAACGTAAAAGGTCTTGATATCGGTGCGGTCGCTCTTTTTTGAGATCAGTGTGGAGTCGGCGAAGAGCATACCGCCCGGAACGACCGTTTTCTCAAACTTGTCAAAGGACTGAATGTTGAAGGATAAAAGAATGTCGGGAAGGTTGACTATGGGAGAACCGATTTCCTCGTCGTCCGACACGATGACGCTGCAGTTCGCCGTACCGCCCCGCATTTCGGGGCCGTAGGAGGGCAGCCAGGAGACCTTCATGTCCTTATCCATTCCCATTTTGGCGATCTGCTTTCCGGCAAAGAGAATGCCCTGTCCGCCGAAGCCTGCGATCAGAATTTTAGTCGTCATGTCCGGTTTCCTCCTTGGTTTTGTCTTTGTATACGCCGAGGGGGTAGATCGGCATCATGTTTTCACGGAGCCAGGCCAGCGCCTCGGTGGGCGCCAAGCCCCAGTTGGTGGGGCAGGTGGAGAGCACTTCCACAATCGAAAAGCCCTTCTTTTCGATCTGGTTGGTAAAGGCTTTTTTGATAGCCTTCTTGGCTGCCATCACGTTCTTCGGAGTATCCACCGAGACGCGCTCGGCATAAGCCGTGCCGTCGAGGGTGGAGAGCATCTCGCAGACGTGGACCGGATTTCCCTGGATCTTGGCATCGCGGCCGTAGGGCGAGGTGGTTGTGACCTGCCCCAGAATGGTGGTCGGCGCCATCTGACCGCCGGTCATGCCGTAAATTGCGTTGTTGATGAAAATGATCGTGATATTCTCGCCGCGGGTGGCTGCATGGACGGTTTCCGCCGTGCCGATGGCGGCAAGATCTCCGTCTCCCTGGTATGTAAAGACCACGTTGTCCGGAAGCGAGCGCTTGACGCCGGTGGCGACGGCCGGAGCGCGTCCGTGCGGCGCTTCGATCATATCGCATTCAAAATAATTATAGGCAAAAACCGAGCAGCCCACAGGAGCGATGCCGATTGTCTTTCCCTCGATGCCGAGCTCGTCGATCACCTCGGCCACAAGGCGGTGTACGATCCCGTGCGTACAGCCGGGGCAGTAGTGAAAGGGCGTGTCGGAAAGGGCTTTCGGTCTGTCAAAAACAACTTTGCTCATCAGATTCTACCTCCGATCTTGCGGATTTCTCCGAGGATCTCCTCGGGTGTGGGCATCATACCGCCGGTTCTTCCGTAGAAGGAAACCGGGCGGGAGCATTCAATGGAAAGCTTCACATCGCCCACCATCTGGCCCTTGTTCAGCTCCACGACAAGAAATTCCTTGGCGGTTTTGGCCGCTTTGGCAAGGACGGCGGAAGGGTAGGGCCACAGGGTGATCGGCCGCACCATGCCCACCTTCAGCCCCTCGCGGCGAGCCAATGTGACCGCGGTCTTGCAGATCCGGCTGGTGATGCCGTAGGAGACCAGAACGATATCGGCGTCCTCGGTCAGAAATTCCTCGCAGCGGGTCTCCTTTTCCTCGATCTCGCGATAGCGTTCGAAGCGGGCGTTGATCGAGTCTTCGAGTTCGTCGGGCTGAAGGAAAAGGGAGTTGATGATGTTTTTCTTTCTCTTGCCTTCGGTACCGGTCGTGGCCCAGGGCTTCTCGGGGAGCGTTACGGCAGTCCCTTCTTTGAATTCCACCGGCTCCATCATCTGCCCGAGCGCGCCGTCGGCCAGAATCATCACCGGGACGCGGTAGGTGTCGCCCAGTTCAAACGCGAGGGCGGTAAAGTCCGCTGCCTCCTGAATGCTGTTGGGCGCCAGAACGATCAGATGCAGATCGCCGTGCCCGTTGGCTTTGGTCGCCTGATAGTAGTCGGACTGAGCGGGCTGGATGCCGCCGAGGCCGGGGCCGCCCCGCTGGACGGTGAGA
>CALXKW010000140.1 GCA_944389045.1 uncultured Clostridia bacterium
GAAACCGCCGTGTACCGAACGGTACGCACGGTGGTGTGAGAGGACGGCGGCTAATCACCGCCTCCTACTCGATTGTTTGTCCCTACGAAGCGTTTGTTTGCACAAAGCGTTTGCCTGTACAAAGCAGTCTTTGCGGGAAGATTGCGCTGCCTGCAAAGGAATGCCTGTGAAGGGCGCCTGTACCAAGCGGGGCGCCGAAAGCTGTATGCCCCGATGCCGATTCTCTGAAGGCGGCCTCTTCGGCCTCTTCGCGCTTTTTCGGCGGCTGTTTCTGGTCTCGGCAAAAAATCCTTTAAGTTTTTCCGGGGACTTTTTTCAAAAAGTCCCCGGAAAAACCTTGTAATCTTATTTTCCGGAGATCGTGACGCCCGAGAAGGCGATAGAAGGCATCACCGAGCTTCCGTTTTCCACCGTCTCACGCGAGATGGCCTCTATGTTTTGGAAGAGTTCGGCCAGATTCCCGTTGATCATGGTCTCGCGGAGGGCGCAGACGATTTTTCCGTTTTCGATCAGAAAGCTGTTTTTGGCCACTCCCGAGAAATCGCCCTTGCCGTTGGGGCTTCCCCCCGAGAAGCGTCCGACCAGGATGCCGCGGACGATGCCGCCGATGATCTCGTCGAGCGGCGTGTCTCCGCCCTCGATGACAAGATCCCAGGAATCGTTGGGTGCCCGCCGGCCGCCGGTCTTGTTGGCCGCGTAGAGGGAGAGCATGAAGTTTTCGAGGACGCCGTTTCGTATGATGGCGTAGTCTTCGGCGAGAAAGCCTTCGGAGGTACACCCGGAGGTTCCGACCAGCCTGCTGTCATGGGGCTTGGAGGAGACGGTCAGACGTTCGTCGGCTATTCTCTTTCCGAGCGAGTTCTTCCAGATGCTCGTGCCGTCGATGAGCGAGCCGTCGGAGACAAAATTCGAAAGGGCACTGCCCACAAACTCGCCGAGCGCGTCGGGAGTCAGCACCATGGTTCCCACGAACTTTCCTTCCAGCGGCGAGGTGTCGATCTGCTTTTCCACATCGCAAAGCGCGGCTTCGATGCCGCCGAGCTCTATGAAGGGACGGTCGAGGGAGGCGGTGGTGACGCCGGAGCCGAAGAAGGAGGAGGCTTTTTCTCCCTCGTGGGCGGAGAACATCAGAGAGAGCGAGTAGGACCCTGAGATCCGGCGGAAGTTTCCGCCGAAGGAGGTGCGGAAAACCGACTCGTAGCGGGTATGATCGACGATCATCTGCTCGATGAGAATCGAGGGATGCTTTTGCGCGATCGTCTCTTTGAGCTCGGCGCACCGGTCGAAGAGCCTGTCGGTATCCGGCTCGGGACAGCCGTCGGTAATGTCGTAGGCATGCGGCTCGCGGCAGAGATCCCAGTCTCTGTCGGGGGCGGAGGAGTCCGCCGCCGTGAAGGCGTCGTCGATCGCCTGTTCGACCGCCTCGTCATCGAAGCGGTTGAGGCTGACGCTCCCCTTTTGTCCCCCGCGGAAGACCGTGATCGAAAGCGCACTGTTGTAGAGGGTGCGGAAGAGGGAGAAACGTCCGCCGTCCACGTTGAATTCCCGCACTTCCGAGAGGCTGGCCGAGCATTTGGACATGTCGGCCCCCTTCTTCCGGCATTTTTCTATGATTTCTTCGGTCAGAAGAGACAGATTTGTCATGGCAATCGCGTTTCCTTTCTTGGAATCGTTCGGTTCGAATGGTGCGGTATGCGCGTGAGCCGGCCGAACCCGTCTTAGGCCGCCCTTTGGCGGGCCCGGTGCTTTACTCCGTCAGGCAGAGGGAATTTGCGGGCGCGGATTTCAGCCATCGGCTCACGGCTTTTTCGGAAGGGTTTCCGCCGGCCGGGTCAGCGGCCGCCCATGGTGACCTTGCAGCGGAGGGCGGGCCCGCCCATGCCTACCGGCATGGGCTGCTTCTTGCCGCAGTAGCCCGAGCTGGCCCAGACCATATCGTCCGATACCATGTCTACGGTCTTCAGCATATCGAAGGCGACGCCCGAAATGGTGGTATCGAGGATGGCGCGCCCCAATTTGCCCTTCTTGATCTCGTAGCCCATGCAGACGCCGAACATGAATTCGCCGGTGGTGTCGGCCTGACCGTTGTTCGTGTCGAGGAGGTAGTAGCCGTCCTCGACCGAGGCGATCATATCGGAAAGCTTCGAAGTGCCGGGCAGGATGGCGGTGTTGCGCATCCGGATCAGCGGTTCGTCCGAAAAGGCGAAGGCGCGGGCGTTGCCCTGGGGCTTCATGCCGAAGTGAAGGGCGCTCTCCCGGCTGTTCATATATCCCACGAGAATCCCCCGGTCGATGAGAAGGGCGTCCTCGGCCGGCGTGCCCTCATCGTCCGCAAAGACGGGAAGGGGCGTGGGCTTTCCGAAGGCGGTATGGGCGAAGTCCACCAGCGTCACAAGCTCGGAGGCCACCCTCTTGTTCAGGCTGTGCGCGGCCACCGAGCCGCCGAGCACGAGATCGGCCTCCACGGTGTGGCCAACGGCCTCATGAGCCAGCATCCCCGCCAGAAGTCCGTCCAGGATGACGGTTTTGGTGCCGGCTTCGGGAAAGACCCCCTCTTTTTTGCGCATGAGCTTTTCATACAGATCGTCGATCTTCGGATAGAGCAGGGCAGGGTCGGTAAAGTTCTCGGTGAAAACGCCATAGCCGCCGAACGGGGTGAAGAGCTCGATCGGGGTGCCGTCTGCCGTCTCGGCCGCAAGCTGCACATAGAGATAGGAGCGGGGGGAGAGCGAGTGGGCGGAGCATCCGTCCGAGGTGACTAAATTCTTCTCGATGCATTCGTAGCGGGAGGAGACGAAGCGGCTGGCCAGATTCGGATATTTTTTCAGAATATAATCGTCTACCGTGCGGCAGAATTCGGTATAAAACTTCTGTTCTACCGTCGGAAGCTCTTTGGCGGTCAGAATTTCCTTTTCCGCAAGCGGCGGAAGGGTGACAGGTGGGTTCTGAACCTTGCCGTCCAGAAAAAGGGCGTTTTCGGTGGCGGCGGTAAGGACGTTTCGGATGGCCTCGTCCGACATGTCGGCCGCCGAGGAGAAGCCCCAAACCCCGTTTTTGAAGACGCGGGCCGACACGCCGCGCGTTTCGCTGCGGGAGTTGGCCGTCTGGTTGCCGCAGAAGAGCGAGACTGCGGCCGAAGTGTTGCACTGGGCGCGCAGCTCGGTGTGGACGTTCGGCGCGAAGGCGGCCTTGTGGGAGGAGATGTTGTCCTTCAGCATGTTCGGGTTCCTTTCTGTGTCTTGGAAAAACGGGCTCAGGTCCAGGCTTCGACCGTGTTCCGGAAGGCCTTCAGCGTCTCTTCACAGCATTTTTCGCAGGCGCCGTTGATCAGAAGATAGAGCTTGATCTTCGGCTCGGTGCCCGAGGGGCGCACGACCACCACGTTGCCGCCCTCGCATTCGAAATAGAGGACGTTCGAGGAGGGAAGGCCGGTCGGCGAGACCGCCCCGGTCGCGGTGTCGGTGATGTTGCCCGAGAGGTAGTCCCGGACGGCCGTCACCCTCTTGCCGCCGATCTCGGCGGGGGGATTTTCGCGCAGGGCGTTCATCAGGGCCTTCATGCGCTCGGCGCCGTCCAGTCCCTTCATGACGACGTTGACGGTGTTTTCGGTGTAGTAGCCGTATTTTTCATACATTTCGGTGAGCGCGTCGTAGAGGGTCATGCCCTTGGCCTTGTAGTAGGCGGCCATCTCGACGATCAGCATCGACGCCACCACACTGTCCTTGTCCCGGGCGTAGGTGCCCTTCAGATAGCCGTAGGATTCCTCAAAGCCGAAGAGATAATGTCCGTTTCCGACGTCGTCGTGGTTCTTGATGACCTCGCCGATGAATTTGAAGCCGGTGAGGACGTTGTAAAGCTCGACGCCGTGCTCCTTGCAGATCTTCGTAGCCAGCTCGGTCGAGACGATGGTCTTCACCGCGTAGGGCTTGTCGGGCATGGTTCCGGTGTTTTCGTAGGCGGTCAGGATATAGTCGAGAAGCAGTGCCCCCACCTGATTCCCGGTGACAGAGACAAACGCGCCCTGCCGGTTTCTGGCCATGATGCCCACCCGGTCGGCGTCGGGGTCTGTGGCCAGCACAAGATCGCTCCCCACCTTTTCGGCCAGCTTGACGCCGAGGGCGAGGGCTTCGGGATATTCGGGGTTCGGGCTTTTGACTGTGGGGAAGTTTCCGTCGATGACCATCTGCTCGCCGACGGTGAAGAGATGCTTCAGTCCGCAGAGGCGGAGCACCTCGGGCACCAGCCGGTGGCCGCAGCCGTGAAGGGGCGTGTAAACGACCTTCAGGTCGTCGGCCATCGCGGGAATGGCGTTTTTGTCGATCAGCTGGGCGGTGACATTGGAGATGAAGGCGTCGTCGACGATGGTGCCGACGATCTCGATACGGCCGTCGGCCACGGCTTCGTCAAAGTCGGCGCGCCTGACGCCCTCAAAAATATCGGTGGCGGCGATGTAGGAGGAAACGAGGTCGGCCTGCTCGAGCGAGAGCTGCGCGCCGTCCTCCCAGTAGGCCTTGTAGCCGTTGTACTCCTTGGGGTTGTGGGACGCGGTGACGTTCACGCCGGCGATGGTGCCGAGATAGCGGATGGCAAAGGAGAGCACCGGCGTGGGACGCAGGGCGTCAAAGTAATAGACCTTGATGCCGTTGGCGGCGAAGACCTCGGCCGTCACCCGGGAGAAGAGGTCGGAGTTGTTGCGGCTGTCGTGGGCGATGACCACGCCCCGGTCGGCCTTTCCCTCCTTGAGAATCAGGTTGGCGAAGCCCTGCGTGGCGTGGGCCACGGTATAGACGTTCATGGCGTTGATGCCCGCCACCATTGTGCCGCGCAGTCCGCCTGTGCCGAAGGCCAGGTAGGAAATAAAGCGAAATTTGATCTCCTCCTCGTCGCCCTCAAGGGCGCGAAGCTCTTCTTTGGTTGCGTCGTCCACCTTGTCCGAGGAAAGCCACTTTAAGTATTCCTGTCTGTAGTCCATAACACTTGCTCCTTTTTGTATTTTAATGTTGTTTGTTTCCGGGTATTTCTGTTGGCCGGCGGGAGTCTGCTCCCGCGGATGCGGAATTTTTTTCTTTTGTATATTTTTTGAATGGTTTTTTAACCGATTCTTACGGACACAGGCGTTTTGTCCTGCCGCAGGCGTTTTTCTCTTCCGTCTGTTCAATGCGCTCCGTCTTTGTCGCCCTCCGCCGGGTCTTTTCCGGCTTTTTGAGCCTCCATGAGCGCTTTCGCCAGCTGGTCGGGGCAGCTCGTGCCCTTGCCGCCGCAGTTGATTCCCGACAGCAGGGGGATCAGCTCTTCGATCTTTCGGCCCCGGACAAGGGCCGAGATGCCCTGCAGGTTGCCGTGACAGCCGCCGACGAAAGAAACCGATTCCACCCGGTCGTCCTCCAGGGTGACGGTGATCTCCCGGGAGCAGGTGCCCCGGGTTCTGTAAACAATCGTTTTGGTCATAAACACTCGTTTCTGTCCGAAATCCGGACGGTCATAACAGTTCGCGGCAGAGACCGCAGAGAAGGTGATGGGGGTATTCGCAGTGGAG
>CALXKW010000141.1 GCA_944389045.1 uncultured Clostridia bacterium
TGGCTTCCAGGGGAGGAAATAAAAAGGGAATTTGTAAAAAAATTTCAAATTCTTAAAAAAAAAGCAAAAAAGGGCTAGAATGTTACAATGTTTTGGGGTAGAATATTGTGGATGCAAAAGAGGAAAACTCAAAATATCTTTTCTGGAGGATTAACCAAAATGTCAGTTAAAGTTGCAATCAACGGTTTCGGAAGAATCGGACGTCTTGCTTTCCGTCAGATGTTCGGCGCTGAGGGCTACGAAGTGGTCGCCATCAACGATCTGACCAGCCCCGCGATGCTCGCTCATCTTCTCAAGTATGACTCGGCGCAGGGCCGCTACGCGCTGGCCGACACCGTCTCCGCCGGCGAGGATTCGATCACGGTGAACGGCAAGACCAACCGGATCTATGCCGAGAAGGACGCCGCCAACCTTCCTTGGGGCGAGATCGGCGTGGACGTGGTTCTCGAGTGCACCGGCTTCTACTGCTCCAAGGAGAAGAGCATGGCGCACATCAACGCCGGCGCGAAGAAGGTTGTAATTTCCGCTCCCGCGGGCAACGATCTTCCCACCATCGTCTACAGCGTGAACGAGAAGACCCTCACCCCCGAGGATAAGATCATTTCGGCCGCTTCCTGCACCACCAACTGCCTGGCTCCTATGGCCAACGCTCTGAACAACTATGCGCCCATCGTCAGCGGTATCATGACTACGGTACATGCCTACACCGGCGACCAGATGGTTCTCGACGGTCCTCACAGAAAGGGTGACCTCCGCCGTGCCCGTGCCGCTGCCGTGAACATCGTTCCCAACTCGACCGGCGCCGCCAAGGCGATCGGCCTTGTGATTCCCGCCCTTTCCGGCAAGCTCATCGGCTCCGCGCAGCGCGTTCCGGTCTGCACCGGCTCTACCACCATTCTGGTTGCAGTCGTCAAGGGCAAGGATGTGACCAAGGAAGGCATCAACGCTGCCATGAAGGCCGCTTCCTCCGCTTCCTTCGGCTACAACGAGGATCAGATCGTCTCCTCCGACGTGATCGGCCTGACCTGCGGTTCGCTCTTTGACGCAACCCAGACCATGGTTTCCAAGATCGACGACGACACCTATCAGGTTCAGGTCGTGTCCTGGTACGACAACGAGAACAGCTATACCAGCCAGATGGTCCGTACCATCAAGTATTTTGCTGAGCTGAAATAAGGTTTCGCTCTGGTTCTGACCGAACCGAGCCGAAAAAAGCTCTTTTCAATAGGGGCGGCAGTGAATATACTGCCGCCCCTATTTTAGCCGACAGAAACGCGCTCAAGGAATTTGCGGAATAAATCTGTTCTTTTTCTTTTATGATAACAGACAGAGCGGAAAAAGTCAATATTTTTGCAGATACTTATACCATATCGAGACCGGGACGAGCGGTATAGAGTATATAGGTGTCTTCCTGCCGCCGTTCCCTATAGTGCCTGATGTAAAGGTTTTTCAAAACTTTCCTGTGAGGAAAGGTCGGTTTTCCGTTTGCCCGAAGTCGCTCTTCGCTCATATACTGGAGTTGAATTCATACGAAAGGCAGGACAGAAAATTGCCAGATCAAGACAGAGGTTATTTGATTGTCAACAGCCGCACGGCAGACGGCGTGCTGCTCATTCCCAACGTCACGGTTCGCGTATATGACGAGGAGGGCAACCTTCTCGCCGAAACCGTGACCAATCAGGACGGCTATACCAAAGAAATTTCTCTGGAAGCCCCGCCCCCCTCCAATTCGCTCTCTCCCGGACAGGAGAATCCCTATCGGGTTGTGACGATTCAGGTGGAGAAGGAGGGTTTTTATCCCATGGAATACCGCAACGCTCCGATTTTTCCGAACATCGTCACCATTCAGCAGACCAATCTGCAGGCCATCCCCAAGAACAGCACTCAGCCGCCCAACGCGGCCAATCCCGGAGGGCCTCCCGGGCAATCGGCGCCCCCATATCCTTTTACGGTGATCGACGAAAGCGGGGCGCAGACCTTATGACCGAAGCCATTCGCACCCCGGTTATTCCCGAGACCATCACGGTTCATTTAGGCCCCCCCGGTTCCAATGCGGAGAATGTGACGCTCTCCTTTCCCGATTATATCAAGAACGTGGCCTCCAGCGAGATCTATCCTACCTGGCCGGAGGAGGCGATCCGGGCCAATATTTATGCTCAGATCTCCTTTGCCTTGAATCGGGTTTTCACAGAGTATTACCGCTCCCGGGGATACAACTATGACATCACAAACTCGACTTCTCTCGACCAGTCTTTTGTCAAGGATCGGGATATCTTTGAAAACATATCCCAGATTGTCGACGAGATCTTCAATACTTACATCGTGCGCGATGGGTTTATCCAGCCGCTCTCTGCGATCTACTGCGACGGGGTCAACACCCGCTGCGACGGACTTTCCCAATGGGGCTCGGTCAATCTGGCGGAGGAGGGTCTGACCGCCCTGGAAATTCTGAAATATTATTATGGGGAGGATATTTCGCTGGTGCAGGCACCGGTGGACGAAATCACCGAAAGCCTGCCGCCTGTTCCCCTCGCTTACGGCAGCATCGGAAATGAGGTGCGGGATATTCAGATCCGCCTCAACCGCATTGCGGACGACTATCCTTCAATTCCCAAAATCTATCCGCCCGACGGGGTCTTCGGAACGACGACCGAGGACGCGGTGAAAGCGTTTCAGCAGATCTTCAATCTGACGCCCGACGGCATTGTGGGCAAGGCGACCTGGTATAAGCTGATCTATGTCTACAACGCGGTCAAGCGGCTGAACGAGCTTGTTTCGGAGGGCCTGACCTACGCCGATGTGGAACGGGTCTTCAGCGACACGCTGACAATCGGAAGCACCGGCCTTCAGGTCGAAATCGTGCAGTATTTTCTTCAGGTCATATCGGCTTTCACTAATACGATCCCCAAGGCGCCGCTCGACGGCGTATACGGCGAGAGCACGGCCGAGGCGGTTCGCGCGTTTCAGCAGGAATGGGGGCTTCCGGTGACGGGCGAGGTGGATCTTGTGACTTGGGAAAAGCTGTACGACGTTTATATTGCCGATCTTTCCACTCTTCCGGAGAGCATTTTTTCGAATACCGCGCGCCCCTTTCCCGGCATTACGCTTCGTCTTGGGAGCAGGGCGGAGGATGTGCGCTACATGCAGGAATACATCAACACCGTCGCCGACGTCTATCCCGAGGTGCCGCATATTCCTGTGACCGGCATTTTCGATGAGGATACCCAGAACGCCATTTTCGCTCTTCAAAACCGTTTCGGTCTTCCCGTGACCGGTGTCGTGGACGTTGCGACCTGGGAGCTGCTCGCGCGCCTCTATGACACGATCATGGGCGGAGACCGCGAACCCCTTCCGATGCCCACATCGTAATTCGGGTTTTCGTTCCGCCGCCCGATCCCTCTCAGCTCTTTTTCTTCGAAAAGCGGGGCGCTGCCTGACTCTCAGCAAAAGCACACTCTCTTTGGGGCAAATCGCAGCTGCTCCCAAAGTCCGAAAACATGTCCCTTTTTGTCTTTCGCACTCCCCAAAGTTGTGAAAGATCAAAGAGGGGCTTGTTTTTTGGGCGGGTTATGGTAAAATAAAGGCGGAATACGGCGTCTGCCCTGCGGCAGAAGGAAAGGAGTTTCTATGTTACAGCACGCGATCTGGATTGCCTGTCCCGAGGATTTCGGAACGGTCTCCCCCACCTTTCGGAAAATATTTTCCTGCGGCAAGAAAATCAAAAGCGCCTCGCTCTCAATCACCTCGGTGGGGGTGTATGAGGCAAAGCTCGGCGGCGTCCGCGTGGGCGACTTCATACTTGCCCCCGGCTGGACGGCTTACAAAAAACGCCATCAGGTGCAGACCTACGATCTGACCCCGCTGATCGGACGCGAAAATTGTCTTGAGGTCACGGTGGCAAAAGGCTGGTATCTTGGACGGCTTGCCTGGTCGGACTGCAGGTATCAGCCCGCCGAGATGGCGATCATCGCCGAGGTTCTTCTTCTTTACGAGGACGGAGAAGAGGAACGGATCGTGACCGACCAAAGCTGGGAGGTCAAGCGTTCTCCCCTTCGTTTCTGCGAGATCTATGACGGGGAGCTTTACGACGCCACAAAGACCGACGAGCCCTGGATGCCGGTCAAGACTCTGCCCGATTTTCCCAAGGACAATCTCATTCCCCAGGAAGGCGAAAAGGTGGTGGAGCAGGTTTATGTCCGCCCCAAGGCCTATTTTGTGACTCCCAAGGGAGAGAGGGTCATCGATTTCGGACAGGAAGTTACCGGCTATGTCTCCTTTTTTGTGACCGCAGGGGAGGGGGAGAAGGTTCGGTTTACACATTTCGAGATTCTTGATAAAGAGGGCAATGTTTATACCGAGAATTACCGGGCGGCTAAGGCGACGCTTCAGTATGTCTGCCGGGAGGGAAGGCAGCACTACAAGAGCACGCATACCTACTACGGTTTCCGCTACATCCGTCTTGACGACTACCCCGGCGAGGCCGATCTTGCGGATTTCACGGCGGTTGCGGTCTATTCGGATATCCGGCGCACCGGCTGGCTGACCTCGTCGAATCCGCTTCTCAACCGTCTGTTCGACAATATTATCTGGGGCCAGCGGGGAAATTTCCTCGATATTCCCACCGACTGTCCGCAGCGCGACGAACGGCTCGGCTGGACCGGTGACGCGCAGGTCTTCTGCCGTACCGCCACCTATCAGTTCGATTGTGAACGCTTTTTCAAAAAATGGTTCGGCGATATGCGCGCTGAGCAGTGGCCGGACGGAGGGATTCCGCATGTGATCCCCTTTATTCTGGAGGATAAGCACTGTTCCGCCGCCTGGGGCGACGCGGGTGTGATCTGTCCCTGGCAGGTTTACCTGACCTACGGGGATCCGAAGGTGCTGGAGGCTCAGTTTGAGAGCATGAAGCGCTGGGTGGGCTATATCGCTCTGCACACCAAGGACGAGTATCTCTGGACCGGATGCAGTCACTTCGGCGACTGGTGCGCCCTCGACCTCGGAAGGGAAACGGTCGAGAGCGCGACGCGCAAGGACTTCATCGCCTCGGTCTATTACGCCAATGCCGCCGATCTTGTGGCCCGCGCGGGCCGCGTGCTCGGGAAAGATATGAGCGAATACGAAGAACTGCACGATAAAATCGTCGCCCGCATCAACGAGGTCTTTCCCGACTACCATACGCAGGCCGAGCACGCGCTGGCCCTCTATTTCGGCATCACGCCTGACAGAGCCGGGACGGCGGCTTCTCTGGCGGCGATGATCGAAGAAAACGGCAGCCGGCTGAACACCGGGTTTGTCGGAACTCCCTATCTTCTCCACGCGCTCTCCGCGAATGGCTACACCGAATTGGCCTACACGCTGCTTCTGCAGGAAGCCTATCCTTCCTGGCTCTTCTCGGTGAAGCAGGGCGCGACGACCATCTGGGAGCACTGGGACGGCATCAGGGAGGACGGTTCGGTCTGGAGCCCCGGGACGAATTCGTATAACCACTACGCTTAC
>CALXKW010000142.1 GCA_944389045.1 uncultured Clostridia bacterium
TCATGAGAGACGTCAGGATCATGCTGGGCGGAAACAACCACGGTATCCACCCGAACCGGCAGACCGTCCTCGTATTCGACCGTGACCTGGGTCTTTCCGTCCGGACGCAGGTACGGCAGAATCCCGTTTTTCCGCACCTCGGCAAGCCGCTTGGCAAGACGGTGGGCCATCGAAATCGGCAGAGGCATTTTTTCCTTGGTCTCGTTGCAGGCATAGCCGAACATCATGCCCTGATCCCCCGCCCCGGTATCCAGACTGTCGTTAATCTCTCCGTTCTTGGCTTCGAGCGAACGATCGACACCGAGCGCGATATCGGGGGATTGCTTGTGTATGGAGGAGACGACAGCGCAGGTATCGCAGTCAAACCCGTATTTGGCACGGTCGTAGCCGATCTCCCGGAGGCGGGTTCGCACAATCTCCTCGATATCAACCCATTCGTTGGTGGTAATTTCACCGAAAACGCTGATGATACCGGTGGTAGCCGTAGTTTCGCAAGCCACGCGGGCGGTGGGATCGACCGCCAGAATGGCGTCCAGAATCGAATCGGAGATAATATCGCATACCTTGTCGGGATGTCCCTCGGTAACCGATTCGGAAGTAAACAATCTTCTCATAGTTTTTTCCTTTTCCTTCTGTTTCCTATCTTATTTTCTCTCTTACTTAAGCGGCCTTCCCCCAATAGACGCGCCGTCCGGCGAGCAAGGATACCCGAACCGAAGGGCGAAAGCCCCTTTTTGCCGCGGACAGATAACCTTCGAACAGAGAGAACGAAGCCCGCACGGGACGATGATTTTCGATCGCCCGGCCAGACTCTCCCCGCCTGTTTGAACCGCGGTCCATCTCGGACAAAACAAAAAGCGCCCACAGGCATCCATGGGCGCTTTCTCATCTCCATGGAATTGGCACCTTACAAACCGCAGGTTGCCGTGACATCACAGGGCCTGTCCCTCCGCCACTCTTGATAAGATAACTCTATTTTATTATACACGGATTTTTATCGGCTGTCAACCGCTTTTCCCGATTTTCCCGCGACAGCAGCGTTCACTTTTTTGGAAAGACTCAAACCTTCAAAACCATTCCATACAGAAAAAAGCGTAGAAAACGAGATTCTTTATCCATCTGCCCTTCGTCGCGATCGGCCTTTACCCGCGCGCCTTCTCCGGGGCAGTCCTACGGGCACCGCATCCGGCTTTCTTCCCGTCCGGGGGAAGGCAAGCACGGCCGGGGAAAGCACTTTTTCTGCGTCCTCTTATCCTCCGAAGCTGACCTTTCCGCCAAGGACATAGAAGAAAACCACCATGCTGGCCGCAATGAGAAGCAGCGCCAGCAAAAGGGTGACAAACGTACCCCTGTCAAAGCGATAGCCGCTCGGAGTATCGGTCTTCACGATACCGGAGCGCCTCAAAATCACCGAAATCGGCTTATAGAAAATGAGTACCAGACCCGCGTTCACAAGACATTTTATAAAGTTGAAAGGGAAAATGAGCTTTGGAAGCAGGGCCGCCACATCGGATACGCCGCAGCCCAGATAGAAGGGCGTGATCAGAAGATTGGCCAGAAGCATTACCGCGGTCGAGACAAGCGTAGCCGTCAAAAGCGCGAGATAGGAGCCGCTCCGTGACCGGCGGAAGCGGTAGACAAGAGCGGCGGCCGCCGCAAAGCTGGCTGAGGAAATAAAGTTCATGACGAGGCCGTAAAATCCCGTTGTACTGATGACAACAAACTCGATAAACGAGACCACAAGCGAGATAACCACGCCCGCCAACGGTCCGAACAACATGGCGGGAATCGTCAGAAAGACGTTCTTGATATCAAAGGTGAGAAACTCCACCTTAAAATTGACAATATACATCGAGAGGTAGGAAACCGCCGCAAAGAGCGACAGCACCACCAGCTTCCGAATTTTTTCACTCGATTCCTGTTTTTGTATTTTTTGACCGGATTCTCTCATAAAGCTCCCTCTTTTCGTTTGGGGAAAAAGAAAAGCCCCTGACGGGGCATAGAAGACCGCGGGCGCTTCGCAACGGAAGACACCCTGTCAAACGATCTTTTACCATCCGGACTTTACCGTCGGTACAGGATTTTAACCTGTTCGGCACCGACTGCTGCAAAGCCCTCGGCGCTCGCGGACTGATTTCCGTGAAAACGGAAAAACACCGCCGGTGTGGAATTTCACCAACCCCCAAAGATTTCGTTATTATTTTTGTTCGCAATTTTGTTCGCAAGCGCTTAAGAATGCTCTTGTTGTTCGCCAACGCTGGCAGACATCACTCTATACAGTCTATGCAAAACCGGCTTACCCGGTTATTGCCTCTGTCCGACCTGAAAACACACCGCTGAAAAGTTCGTCTGCCAAAGGGTGAAGAGAAAAAAGAGGGCGGCCGGCGCGCGGCGCCAAACCGCCCTCCTCATTATGCCAAAACACACTTTGGCATGGTTACGGTTGATTTCCGATTAACCCTTGATCTCGATGACGACGCCGGAACCGACGGTTCTGCCGCCCTCACGAATCGCGAAGCGGAGACCCTTTTCCACAGCGATGGGCGTAATCAGCTCAACATCCATATCCACGTTGTCGCCGGGACGGCACATCTCGGTGCCCTCGGGAAGCGTGATCACACCGGTAACGTCGGTGGTTCTGAAGTAGAACTGGGGTCTGTAGCCGCTGAAGAAGGGCTTATGACGTCCGCCCTCTTTCTCGGTCAGAACGTAAACCTGGCCGATGAAGTGGGTGTGGGGGTTGATCGAGCCGGGAGCGCAGAGAACCTGCCCTCTCTCGATCTCGTTCTTGGCGATACCGCGGAGAAGGGCGCCGATGTTGTCGCCGGCCTCAGCCTGGTCAAGAAGCTTGTGGAACATCTCCACACCGGTAACGGTGGTTTTCTTTCTTTCCTCGGTAAGACCGATGATTTCCACAACGTCGGATACCTTCACAACGCCTCTCTCCACACGACCGGTGGCAACCGTGCCGCGGCCGGAGATCGAGAAGACGTCCTCGACGGGCATCAGGAAGGGCTGGTCGTCCGCACGGGCGGGCGTAGGAATGAACTCGTCGACAGCCTTCATGAGCTCAAGGATCGGAGCGTACTCGGGCGAGCTGAGATCGGTCGAGGTGCTCTCAAGAGCCTCACGGGCGGAGCCGCGGATAATCGGCGTGTCGTCGCCGGGGAAGTTGTAGGAAGAAAGGAGCTCGCGGACTTCCATCTCAACCAGCTCGATCAGTTCCTCGTCGTCCACCAGGTCGCACTTGTTGAGGAAGACGACAATGGCGGGAACGCCGACCTGACGGGCGAGAAGGACGTGCTCGCGGGTCTGCTGAAGGGGACCGTCGGTCGCGGCAACGACCAGAATCGCACCGTCCATCTGCGCGGCACCGGTGATCATGTTCTTGACATAGTCGGCGTGGCCGGGGCAGTCGACGTGGGCGTAGTGACGCGCGTCGGTCTCGTACTCAACGTGACGGGTGTTGATTGTGATTCCTCTGGCTCTCTCCTCGGGAGCGTTGTCGATCTGGTCATACGCCATGAACTCAACGGTGCCGGTCTTAAGAGCAAGGGTCTTGGTGATTGCCGCCGTCAGGGTGGTCTTGCCGTGGTCGACGTGACCAATGGTACCAATGTTAACGTGGGGTTTGGTTCTTTCAAACTTAGCCTTAGCCATTTGTTTGGTTCCTCCTAAAAATATGATTTGATATTAAAATTTCCAATCGTTCGTAAATGCCGGATTGTATCAGCCGTTGTTCTTGGCACGGGCGCCGATAATCGTCTCCTGGATCGACTTCGGAACCTGAGCAAAGTGGCTGGGCTCCATGGAATACTGGCCTCTTCCCTGCGTCTTGGAGCGCAGATCGGTCGCGTAACCGAACATCGAAGCCAAAGGCACCATGGCCGTAACCTGCTGGGTGCCGCCCACCTGCTCCATGCTTTGGATCTGGGCGCGGCGGGAGTTGAGGTCGCCGATGACATCGCCGAGGTACTGTTCGGGCACCAAAACGACAACCTTCATAATCGGCTCGGTCAAAATGGGGGACGCCTTCTTCATGGCATCTTTGAAGGCCATGGAGCCGGCGATCTTAAAGGCCATTTCCGAGGAGTCGACTTCGTGGTAGGAGCCGTCGTAGAGCGTGACCTTCACGTCGACCACGTTATAGCCGGCCAGAATGCCGTTCTGCATGGCGCCCTGAATACCGGCGTCGACGGCGGGAATGTATTCCTTCGGAATCGCACCGCCCACCACCTTGTTGATAAATTCGTAGCCCTTTCCGGGTTCGTTGGGCTCGATGGTGATCTTGACGTGTCCGTACTGTCCCTTACCGCCCGACTGACGCGCGTACTTCATGTCGCTGTCGGCCGAGGCCGTAATGGTTTCCTTGTACGATACCTGCGGCTTGCCGACGTTTGCTTCGACCTTGAATTCGCGAAGCAGTCTGTCGACGATGATCTCCAAATGCAGCTCACCCATGCCGGCGATGATCGTCTGCCCGGTTTCCTCATCGGTATAGGTGCGGAAGGTGGGATCCTCTTCCGCCAGCTTGGCGAGCGCGATTCCCATCTTCTCCTGACCTGCCTTGGTCTTGGGCTCGATGGCGACCTTGATCACCGGTTCCGGGAATTCCATCGATTCGAGAATGACCGGATCGTCTTCCAGACAAAGCGTATCGCCGGTGGTGGTGTTCTTCAGACCCACAACGGCGGCAATATCGCCTGAGTAGCAGGCATCAATATCCTTGCGCTCGTTGGCGTGCATCTGTACGATGCGGCCGAAACGCTCGCGGACACCCTTGGTGGAGTTATACACCGTGGTACCGGCCGGAATGTGTCCGGAATAAACGCGGAAGAAGCAGAGCTTTCCGACAAAAGGATCGGTCATGATCTTGAAGGCCAGCGCGGAGAACGGGCCGTTGTCGTCCGAATGCCGCTCGACCTCCTCTCCGGTGTCGGGATTGATACCCTTGATCGCCGGGATGTCGATCGGAGCCGGCATATAGTCCACAATAGCGTCAAGAAGTTTCTGAACGCCCTTGTTCTTATACGAGGTTCCGCAGGTGACCGGCACAATTTTGTTTTCGATGGTGGCCTTGCGCAGAGCCTTTTTCAGTTCCTCCACGCCGATCTCTTCCCCGCCGCAGTACTTTTCGAAAAGCTCATCGTCGGTCTCGGCGATGGCCTCTACGAGATTCTGGCGGTATTCCTGCGCCTTTTCCATCAGGTCGGCAGGAATCGGCTCGGTGCGCATATCCTTGCCGAGATCGTCGTAATAGATATCGGCCTCCATATTCATCAGATCGATAATTCCCTTGAAGGTATCTTCGGCTCCGATGGGAAGCTGGATCGGCACGGCGTTGGCCTTGAGTCTCTCCCGCATCATATCCACAACGCGGTAGAAATTGGCGCCGTTGATGTCCATCTTGTTGACATAGGCCATCCGGGGCACACGGTACTTGTCCGCCTGATGCCAGACCGTCTCGGACTGGGGCTCAACACCGCCCTT
>CALXKW010000143.1 GCA_944389045.1 uncultured Clostridia bacterium
ACCGTTTCGTCGGGAACACGCCGCCCGTAAAAATGGGAATGATCTTTTTTGCGGAATACCGAAAAGGCCGTTGAAAAGAGCACGGCAATGGTGGTAGTCTTCATGCCGCCCGCCGTGGAGCCGGGGGAACCGCCGATGAGCATCAGCGCGGTCATCAGCATGACTCCCGTCTCGCTCATCTTGGTCAGATCTGCCGTATTGAAGCCCGCCGTTCTCGGGGTGACCGACTGGAAGAACGAACACCATATTCTTTCTGCCAGAGGCAGATTTGCGAATTCGCAGAAGAAGAAATAAACGGCCGGCAGAAAAATCAGAAGTCCGGTCACCATCAGAATGACTTTGCTCTGCATCCGATATTTTTTCAGATGCCACTTGTTCTTCCTGATGTCATCCCAGGTGAGGAATCCGATGCCTCCCGTCACAATCAGTGTCATGATTGTGATGTTGACAACAGGCTGTGCGGAATAGGAGGTCAGCGAAGAGAAGGGCTCTTTGATTCCGATCAAATCAAAACCGGCATTGCAGAACGCCGAAATAGAGTGAAACAGGGAATACCAGATGCCTTTTCCGACGCCGAAATCCCGGCAGAAGACGGGCGCCAAAGCGGCCGCACCGATCAGTTCGATGCAGACTGTGGTGATAAGGATGAATTTCGTGATCCGCACGATGCCGCCCACCTGTGGCGCCGAGATTGCCTCCTGCAGAGTGCTCCGCTGCATAAGGCCGATCTTCTTTCTCGAAAAGGCCACAATCGACAAGGTGAGCGTGACTACTCCTATGCCGCCGATCTGGATCAGAATCAGGATGACGCTCTGCCCGAACAAGGACCAGTAGGTAGCCGTATCGTGGACCACAAGACCGGTCACGCACACGGCGGAGGTGGCGGTGAAAAGCGCGTCTCCGAAGGGGGCGCCCCGGCCGTCCCGTGTGGCGAATGGCAGCGTCAGGAGAAGACTGCCCAGAAGAATTACAAGGAAAAAACCCGCAATGATGATTTGAAACGATGTAAAGTGTTTGTGTCTGTGTTTGGGATTAGGATGCATACGATATACCCGCCGTTCTTAAGCTGTTTTAGTACCGCCTTAATTCTATCTTTATTCGTGTTAAAAGGGTATAAATAAGCGGCTTTAAGAATTAAGATTGCATTAAGGCGGGCAAAAGGGTTTGGTCTTATTCGTTTTTGCTTCCCGGTTCTGCTGCGCATATAGGCACATTCCTAATCCATGAAAAGAAGATATCATACGAAAGAATTTAAGAAGGGAAAGACATTCGATCCTGCTTTGCTGAATGCAGGAAAGGGAGAACGGAAAAGGCATAAATGAGGGGAGACGGAGAATATACTGGTTTTTGAACATGGGAAAACCGATCGAGATCCCACGGGAGGTCAAGAATGAAAAAATATCAGGGTCTGACCGAGGAAGCGGCTGCCGCTTCACGCAGAGAACACGGCACCAACCGTTTGGAGGGCAGGGAGAAAAAATCCTTTCTGAAAAGGCTTTTATCGAACTTTTCCGATCCGATTGTCCGGGTACTTCTGGCGGCACTTGCCATCAATATTCTTTTTACATTGAAAAATATGAACCTGCTCGAGTGCGTCGGGATCGTGATCGCCATTGCTCTTTCCACTCTCGTATCGACCATTTCGGAATACGGGAGCGAAAACGCCTTCGAAAAACTTCTGGAAAAGAGCGACAAGCATGTGGCGCGGGTTTATCGGGATGGGGAGCTCAAAGAGCTTCCGATCGACGATCTGGCGGTGGGAGATATCGTTCTTCTGGGGGTGGGGGAGGGGGTCCCCGCCGACGGCATCCTTTTGGAAGGCGATCTGTCGGTTGACCAGTCGGCTTTGAACGGGGAGAGCCGCGAGGCGAAAAAACGTCCCGGGAACCGAACGACTCCCCGCACACCGGATGCGGGAAATCGCCTTTTCCGAGGAAGCCTTGTTACGCATGGCAGCGCGGTCATGGAGGTGACCGAGGTCGGCGCGAAAAGTTTTCTCGGGGGCGTGGCCGCCGGGCTTACGGCCGATACGCGGGAAAGTCCTTTGAAGCTTCGTCTCTCCGCTCTGGCCAAGGTGATCAGCCGGATCGGCTATCTTCTGGCGGCGCTCGTTGCCTTTTCCTATCTTTTCGGAAAGATCGTGGTGGACAACAACTTTGACAAGGCTTTGATTTTATCCTCCTTTTCCGATCTCAAGGGTCTTCTCTCGCTTTCGATCCGCGCTCTCACGCTGGCGATCACCGTGGTGGTGGTAGCCGTGCCCGAGGGGCTCCCGATGATGATCTGCGTGGTGCTGTCCTCCAACATGAAAAAGATGCTGAACGACCAGATTCTTGTGAAAAAACTGGTGGGGATCGAAACGGCGGGCAGTCTGAATCTTCTCTTCTGCGACAAGACCGGGACTATTACCACCGGCGTTCAGAGCGTGGAAGGGGTGGTACTGGGGAACGGGCAGTGGATCTCCGATCCACGCCGATTGTCGCGGGAGGCGGTTTATCCGCTTTTGGTTTCGAACGCCGTCTATAACACCGATTGCTCGGTGATTTCGAAAAAAGCGGTCGGCTCGAACGCGACCGACCGCGCCATTGTCGATTATTTCTGTGCGGACACGCCGCCGTTGGGCGCCATTTATGGCGGTATTCCGTTCAGCAGCCGGTATAAATACTCCGCCGCGGCCCTCCCGGACGGAAGGGTCCTTATCAAAGGGGCTCCCGAAATTCTTCTGCCGCAGGTCAGGCATGCCTTGGACGAGGAGGGGAGAAAGGCAGCTTTTTCCCGTGATCGGGTGATGGCCGAATACAAACGGCTTACCGCCCGTTCCTCCCGCCTTCTGGCGGTTGTTCTTTCCGACCGGATGCCCTCGGCGCTCGGTTTTTCCGAAATGACCTTTGTCGCTCTGATCTCCATCAAGGATCGGCTCCGCGAGAGCGCCCGACGTTCGGTCGAGACCTTACAGGAAGCCGGAATCGGCGTGGTCATGGTGACCGGGGACAGCCCCGACACAGCCCGAGCCATCGCTCTGGAGGCCGGTATTCTGCATGCCGAAAAAGACGCGGTGGTCACGAGCGGAGAGCTTGCGGGTATGAGCGATGCCGAGGTGGCGGCGCTTCTGCCGCGTCTGGCGGTCGTGGCCCGCGCCCTGCCGCAGGATAAGACCCGGTTGGTGCGAGTCGCACAGGAGCAGGAGCTGGTGGTAGGCATGACCGGCGACGGCGTGAACGACGCGCCGGCGCTTAAGCTCTCCGATGTGGGCTTTGCCATGGGGAGCGGCACCGACATCGCCAAGGAAGCGGGCGATATCGTAATTCTGGACAACGATATCTCGGCCATTGTCAAAGCGGTTCTTTACGGCAGGACGATCTTCAAGAGCATCCGAAAGTTTATCGTCTTCCAGCTTACCATGAATCTCTGCGCCGTCGGCGTCACCCTGATCGGGCCGCTTTTCGGCATGGAGACGCCGATTACGATCATTCAGATGCTTTGGGTCAACATCATTATGGATACGCTGGGAGGGCTTGCCTTTGCCGGCGAGGCGGCCACGGCCGATACCATGACCGAGCCTCCCAAAAAGCGGAACGAATCGCTTCTTTCGGCCGAAATGCTGGGCAAGATTCTCTGGAACGGTCTGATGACGATTTTAATATCGATCGGCTTCATGGCGTTCGCGCCCTTTAAGGAGATACTCGGCTTTTCCGAAAATCCGCTCTGTTACTATTCCGCCTTCTTCTCTCTCTTTATTTTCCTCGGCGTCATGAACTTTTTCAACGCGCGCACCGAGAGGATCAACCTGCTCGCCAATCTCTCCAAGAACAAGTCCTTCATTCTGATCACGCTTTTGATTACGACGGTTCAGCTTCTGATGGTCTATTTCGGAGGGTCCCTATTCCGCACCGCGCCTCTCTCGCCCCGCATTCTGGCGGGAGTGGCCGCGCTCTCCTTTGTGGTGATTCCTCTCGATACCATTCGTCGGGTAATCATGCGGCTTGGAATGGCGGAAAAGAAGACAAAGGCTTCCCCGGAGAAAGATATCGTCCGAGAGCAAAAAGGGGTATAAAGCGTGCCGGAGAAGGGTATGCTACAGGCAGGATTTTACTTGCTTCAGGAAGGATTAGCTATGATCGAATTCAATCATACCGTCAAGGATCCCAACGGGATACATGCGCGTCCGGCAGGACTTTTGGCCAAGGAGGCTTCCCGCTTCGCATCGGAAATTACCGTGCGAAAGGACAATCGCTCTGCCAATATGAAAGGACTTTTTTCCCTCATGTCGCTGACCGTCAAGTCGGGGGACGTGATCACAGTCTCCGTCAACGGACAGGATGAAAAAGAAGCAGCGGCCGATTTGAAAACCTATATGGAAAGCAATCTTTGAGTAAAAGGGGGAGGCAGAAGCCTCTCCCTTTTCTTGCGAGTTTCTCCAAAATCAGGGATTCTTTATAGAGAATTTTGTGCAGAATTGACTATTGCTATTTTTCTTTCTTTGTGATACAATAATCGGGACGGGGGCATAGCTCAGCTGGTTAGAGCGCATGCTTGACATGCATGAGGTCATAGGTTCGAGTCCTATTGTCCCCACCAGTAAAGATCGCACATTTGTCGGCAGACAAATGTGCGATCTTTTTTTTGAATGGAGAGCGCCTGCGGCGCTGGGAAGTGGAGCTGCGGCTTCTTATAGACGGGGCCGTCCCATGCGTCTTCGGCAGGCAGGGTTGCAGCATACGGCCGAGTCCCGTTTTTTTCGGCCGTGCGTTTTATCCGGCGCGGCCGTTCGGGTTTCTGATGTGGAATTAACAATTTAGTCACAAAGTACAAACAAACCCGAAACAGACCGGCGGTATCCTTAGGGAGGAAAATGAAAGGGAGAAGTAGGCCGGAAAAGAGAATGGAGGAGAAGATGAGAAAAGGCTTGAGAAAACGGGATAAGGCGGAGCAGAGCAGCAGCGTGAGCGATCGGGAGGACGGTAAAATCGAACAACCGGAGCGTGAAAAAAAGCGAAAAAAAACCTGGAAGCTGCCGGAGCTGTCTTTAGGATGGAGGCTTTTTCTCTATTTTATCACCCTTGTGCTCTCTTTTCTGTCGGTAGCGAGCCTTTTCGTTGCTTCGGTTTGGGAGGGGTTTAAGATCGCTCTCTATGTCCCGGCTTTTGTCGGTCTTGTTCTCTCCGCCTGCTATCTGTTCACCAACTCACGGAAGGGCGCGAGGAAGACGATTCGGGTATTGAAGGAGAGATCCTCTTTTTTCAACCGCGTCATGACAAACGATTTCTTTCGCGCCTTCCTCTTTGCCATTCCCGGGTTCGGAATCGGCCTTGTCTTTGCGGCCTTTAACGCGGCGGTGGGCGTTATAAGCCGGTCGGCGTGGTACCTTTCGCTGGCGGTTTATTATATCCTCTTATGCCTCATGCGCTTCTTCTTGCTTC